>CAYZBM010000066.1:0-11306 GCA_964476705.1 uncultured Rickettsiales bacterium
TATATGTTTTTTCAGGATATGTAGCATCATAGATAGTAGATCACTGATCTACTAAGTTGCCCGTGAAAAAACATCTTACGATATTTTTTCAGTTACAATAATGAATAATCTATACTCAGGGTAGGCCCTACGTATAGATTATAAATTCTTCAAAAATGAACCAGTGTTCATTTTTTAAGGTTGTCTATAATACGACGGGCCGCTCCCAAGTATTATAGACTACATATACAACTGTGAAAAAGTGTTTTTTTATAAAAAACACTTTTTCACAACCGACTACTAAATTTAATAATTATTGATTAGAGGTAAATTATTAGCAAATCAGCGATTTACTATTGATCTACTATATATTACAACGGCGAAATCTTAAAGTTAAACTTTTATTTTTCTACCTTAGTTAGGAGGACTTATGCCGTTATGCATTGTCTGACTGATACCAACGGATCTAAGGCAATACGCCGAATAATCCCTGGTTCTAAGCCACTTTTCCACAACCAATTAATTATTTTTAAGCAAAGCCAAAATCTGTTCAACCCTAGCTGCCAAGTCATTAGCCGGAATTGAAACACAATTATAACCTAATTTGCTATAGGTTTCTCGATGCAATTTTTCAAAAACTAAAGCCTCTTTAAAACTAATTTTTCTTGCATCTGTTTCAGTGCAATGCCCAAGATTTTCAATAAAAAATACTTGTTTTTGATAAAGAGCTAGTTTTTTTATCCGCTCTATTTCCCCATTTAACATTTCTGAAATTGGAAAATTTAAGAAATTAGCCAAAGCCAAAGTACAAATTGGTGAACGATCATAAAATTGTAATCTCTCTCTAGCTAAATCAGCTTTAAACTGCCGTTCTTTTTGCAAAATTATTATTTTTTCTAAAAACTTAGGATCTTGCCAAGGTTCTTTATTCTTGAGCTTTTGTTCTTCGGCTATAATATCGGTAGCCGCCTCATTTATGGTAAAATAACCTTTAAGCCTAAGCTCGTTAATTATGCAGGTCTTGCCGCTGCCTGGCGTGCCAGTTAGAATATATCTTTTAGGTTCCAAATTAATCTCTAGCTCCTATAGCAGCTCCCACCCCAGCACCTATTGCACAACCTACAACTACGTTAGTTCCAGCTGTAGCTGCGATCATTCCACCTATACCTAAACCCAATAACCCTGTAGCCAAAATCTCAGCATTGCGATTAGCTCTACCGTGAGTGCAAGAAGTTAAAATTATTATCGTAATAACCGCTAGTATTTTTTTTAGCATAAGATTTATTGGTTGTATTTCACGTAACAATATTAAACTAGTTTTTTTGCGGAGAGATTTCAAGTTATAATTAATAATTATAATAAAATTATAGAGACCTTAAGTAAAAGATAAGTTTATTTTGCTTATTCTTTATGCCATTTGATGGAATAAAGATCAAAACGCCGGTCTTTCAGGTTTTGCACAGTTCCTGAATTTCTAGCACTTACAAGACTGGAAAGGCGTATGTCCGCTAAGGCTATAGTTTCAACATTTGGTGTTGTGTCAGCAGCGATACCGTCACGGGCAAAAGGAAAATCACATGGGGTTAATATGCAGCTTTGTGCGTATTGAACATCCATATTTTCAACACCTGGTAGATTACCGACATTACCGGCCATGGCTACAAAACACTGGTTCTCAACCGCCCTGGCCTGCGCGCAGTAACGTACTCTCAAATAGCCCTGGCGTTCATCAGTACAAAAAGGTACAAACAATATCTGGGCACCCTGATTTACTAGATGGCGTGCAGTTTCAGGAAATTCACAATCATAGCAGATCAATACCCCTATGGGTCCACAATCTGTCATGATAGCATCAAGCTCGTTGCCGCCTTTTATATTCCACCAGTAACGCTCATTAGGTGTAGGGTGTATTTTAAGCTGTTGATGAATAGATCCATCTCTTAGAAATACATAGCAAATATTTACAACATCGCCATTTTCCATCATCGTTGGGTGTGAGCCACCGATGATGTTGACATTGAATTTTACTGAAAGGTCACTCATCATATTTTTGAAGGGCTCGGTAAATCCGGTAAGTACGAGTACCGCTTCTTGTGGAGACAGCACTTCATTTTTGATCGAGAGTAACTGTAAGGTAAATAACTCTGGGAATACCACAAAATCTGCTTTATAGTCTGAGACGATATCAACAAAATAACGGACATTTTTTGTAAATTCCTCAAATGAGGAAACCTTACGCTGTTGATATTGTATTGAGGCGATGCGTACTGTATCAGGCAGGCGACCACGCTGAATCTTAGGAGCTTTTGCGTTATGATCAATTCGGGGATTATACCATACCATATGAGCGGCATGACCCATGGATTCTTTATCAGATATCAGATAATTTTTAAGAACTCCTATTACCTGAAATTCATTTCTTAACTGGAAAGAGACAACTTGATCGTTGAGTTTTTTTTCTTTTATAAGTTCAAGATATGCTTCTGGGGTTTTAATGGTCTTTATCTTCTTTCTAAGCCCAGGCATCCTCCCGCCGAAAACAATACCTTTTAGACGTTTTTCCTGGCAGAGCTTTTTTCGTTCATTATAAAAACGCTGACCTATCTTCATTCCACGAAAAGCCGGGTCAACGCATACTTCCATTCCATATAGATAATCACCATATTCATCATGACGAGAGCCGAAACCATCTCCGGTTATTTCACGCCAGGTATGGGCTGTCAGAGCTATTTCCCCTGAAATCATAAAGGTTGCACAATAGCCTATTATCTTATCTTCGTAGGTAGCAACGAACTGTCCATCAGGAAAATTACTAATCTGCCCGCGAATCATATCATCGCTGTAGGTAGGCATATCAAGATAAATGCGGCGTATCAGTTCCAATATAGCTTCAACATCTTTTGCAGATGCATGGCGTATTAGGAGTTTTGGAGCACGTTCATTTACTAAGGTCATAAAATTTACTTAAAAGATATTAAAAAAGTACGGTAGCATAAGGCTGCCATAAAACAAGTCTATTTAAAGGATATTTAGATTATAAAGAATCATTTACTAGACTTAGGCTTTTTGATGATTTAGTGCCTGAACTATTTAATTTACCATTTGGTAAGGTAAGCTATTATGTGGTAAGACCATAATTACATTTTGATAGCATGCACCAGCTTGCTTGTCAAATTTATAAGGAAAAACCTATTGATTTTAGTTAAGTTATTATAAGTGGCAAAAATTATTCTATAAGAAAAATAAGCTTATAAACATAGGATCTTTTTTTGCGGATAGGTTAACATATTTTTAAACCGTTTAAAAATATTAAAATAAATTAATCCTATTTACTTCGCCAGTTGATATATTTTCTACATAAGTTGTATGGTAGGAATAATTATTATTTTGCCATTGGTAAAGATAATCATTTAAATATTCCAAAGCATCTTCGGCAGATTTCATACAATTTCCTTCACTTGAAAAATTATTATTATTTTCATTTTTCCAGATATTAGTATAAATGAATTTCATAAATAAACCCCTAGATTATTGATCGAGAATACTCATATAAGTAATCTTATAGAATACTGTTTATTTTGGCAAATTCTTGCGTGAAAGTAAAATTATAGTAAATAGTTTTTCTATCTCTTCATCGGATATTTTAATTATATTATTCTCAATTATCATAGTAATAATACTAGTTAGATGTTTAGGACTAACATTTCTTTTGTTGGCTTTAAGTTTTTCATAAATATTTATTACATCACTAATTACTTCCATTTTATCATTTATTTTTATCTCTGGCTTCTGCCAATCTTCTGGTAATAGTTCGCTAGGAAAACATTTTAAGCTTGTGGCTATTTTAGCTAGATTTTCTAAAGTTTGACCTTTGCTGCCGCGTTTTATTTCTTGGAGATATTCACGAGTTAGGCCTATTTTTTTTGCCAATTTATTCATAGTTAATTTCTGTTTGTTATTTTTGGCTATTTCTATTTTTGGCTTTGAATATTTCATAAAATGTCAACAAGTTGCAAGTTAAAATGTAATCTGATAGATTACTATAAATTAGTCTATAATAAATATAAACATAGGTAAAGCTTTATGAGTATTATTTGTAGTGAATTTCCATTTATATTTCCTGATTTTGACCGTGATTTAGATTCTCATGATTTAAATTATGCTTATGGCGAAAAAGGTTTGAGTTATAGTAGTTTGTCTGATGCTAAAATAGCTTTAGAAAAAATGGGTTTTACGCCAACTAAATATGTAGGCATCTGGAAAAAAGGAAAGAAAAAAGCTTATATTACAAAACTAAGAGATGCAACTATGGAAAGAACTGGCTCTTATTTTCATAAAACTTTAAAAAGGCAGATCGAAACCTTTAAAACTGGTGGTTATTTTTATAATGGAGCTTTAATTACATTTTCTGGTAATGAGCCTTATATTAAGGTTTAAAAAATGGCCGATGATTTTATCACTTACGCCAAAAGGGCTTTGTTTATTGCCAGTAAAAATTCAGGATTACAGTCTTTAGTATTAAACAAAGCCCAACTTTATTTACATCATAAACTAGAAGAACAGAAAAAATTAACTGGCAAAGTTAGGGCGGTAATTTTAAAAGGTCGACAACAAGGTTGTTCAACTTACATTGCAGGAAGATTTTATCATCAGGCTAGTAATAATAAGGGAATTAGAGTTTTTATTATTACGCATTCACAAGATGCAACTAATAATCTATTTGGAATAGTTGATAAATTTTATAATTATTGTCCAGAAGAACTTAAACCTAAAAGTAAGATAGCCTCAGCTAAAGAAAAATATTTTAGTGAGCTGGCATCAGGTTATAGGGTGGGTACTGCAGGTAGTAAGTCAGTTGGGCGTTCTCAAACCATTCAATTGTTACATGCCAGTGAAGTAGCTTTTTGGCCTAATGCAACCGAACATTTTGCAGGACTTGTCCAGGCGGTTGCTGATATGCCAGGTACGGAAATTATTTTAGAAAGTACGGCTTATAATTTAGGAAATAAGTTTCATAATATTTGGCAAGATGCGGTATTGGGAATAAGTGAATATTTGCCAATTTTTATTCCCTGGTATTGGCAGGATGAATATCGAAAAATTCCGCCTAAAGATTGGCAAATCAGCAAAGAACTTGAGGATTATGCCAAGATTTATAATTTAGATATCAGTCAAATTTATTGGCGTGAATGTAAGAAAATCGAATTAGGGGGAGATTTTTTATTTAATCGCGAATACCCCTCAGATCCTGATGAGGCGTTTTGCTTGGCTAATGAGGATAGTTTTATTACAAGCAATGATGTGCTTGTGGCGAAACAAGATAAGTATATAGAAAATTTTGGGCCTCGTCTTGCTGGTTGCGATCCGGCAAGATTTGGCGCTGACCGGACTTCTTTTTGTTTTAGGTGGGGTAGATCGGTTGAGGAGATAGTTTCTTATAGTAAGCAAGATACAATGCAAGTAGTGGGTTTATGCTGCCATTATATTGATAAGTGGAATTTAGATAAGTTATTTATCGATGTGGTGGGCTTAGGAGCTGGAGTTTATGACCGACTTAAGGAATTAGGCTTTAGCCATAAAATTATGGCGGTTAATGCCTCATCTGCGGCGTTTAATAAGGAAAAATATCTAAATAAAAGGGCTGAGATGTGGGATCTAATGCGTTCTTGGCTTAAAGATCAGCCCTGCAAAATTCCTAATTACACTAGTTTAAGTGCAGATTTATTAGCACCGCTTTATAATTATGATAGTTTAGGTAGGCTAGTTTTAGAGAAAAAAGAAGAGATGAAAAAGCGCGGGTTACGCTCACCTGATGAGGCGGATGCCTTGGCTTTAACCTTTGCTTATCCAGTAAAAACAGATTTTATCAGACATAATAATTTACGCTATCCTGAGATGGCCAAGATGGAGTATAGCATGTATGATATGCATTAGTAGTAGCTGATTTCTAAATTTATTAGAGCTCTTGAGTCTATTATTATCACCGCAAAAATATATTTACTTTAATTTAACTGGTTGATATTTAATTATTCTTGTAATAACTAAATTATTAGGTATAATGGCCCTCTAATCAAATTATATTTGATTTTAAAATTGTTAAAGTAACATATATTTTTAATAGAGATATTGTTGCGATTGTTTGAGAAAATTACTCAAGTGTATAAATAGCCAAAACTCTCGGATTTTAGGGGATTTTGGCTTTTTATTTTGCTGATGATTTATGTTTATTTCTAAATAAAGTAATATTTTTACATATTTAAATTGCTTTTTTATAAATAAAGTTATATTGCAGCATTTTTAAACCTTTTTCTTAACCTTTATATAATATCTCTATGCGAAATGAAAAACACCACTCAGACTATCGTTAGCGTCGTTAACAACGAACAACCGCTAAATCCTTTTTTTGCATTTAGGCCAGCAGCACTTAATCGGTCTGTGCAATTTTTTACCAGCCACTTTCAGGGTAACATTTTATATGCCGTTAAAACCAATCCAGAACCGCATGTGTTATCAAAACTCCATCAGGAGGGGATCAAGTCTTTTGACGTTGCTTCTCTTGAAGAAATAAAAAGAGTTAGAAGTGTCCTTCCTGACGCCCCTTTATATTTTATGCATCCGGTAAAATCGCGTCGTGCGATTTACGAAGCTTACCATACTTATGGGGTTAGAAACTTTTCTTTAGATAGTTACGACGAGCTAAATAAAATTATGCAAGAAACTGGTAATGCCAGTGACTTAGGGTTATTTATGCGCTTAGCTATTCCTAATACTTATTCAGAGCTTAATTTGGGCGAAAAATTTGGGATTAATACCAAAGATGCGCCTTTTTTATTGCGCGAGATTAGGAAAAAATCTGCTAAAGTCGGAGTTTGCTTCCATGTTGGTTCACAATGTATGCATCCTGATGCTTATCGTATCGCCATTAGAATGGCTGGCAAAGTAATTAAAAGAGCTGGAGTTAAAGTAGATTACTTTAATGTTGGCGGAGGCTTTCCTTCAATTTATCCAGGAATGATACCAGCGCCACTTAAGCAGTATTTTGCAGCTATTAATAGTGAGATTGCTAAAATTGATCCTGCGCAAGAATTTGAGCTATTTTGTGAGCCTGGCAGAGCCTTGGTAGCAGAAAGCGCTTCAGTTATTGTGCGAGTTGAGTTACGTAAAGGTAATAATCTTTATATCAATGACGGTACTTATGGTAGTTTGTTTGATGCGGGGACTTTAAAATTTGTGTTTCCAGTAAGGCTTTTGCGGGAAGGTTTAACAGATGTTAGTGATCTGACCCCTTTTAGTTTTTATGGCCCGACTTGTGATACTCTTGATTTTATGAAAGGTCCATTTTATTTACCCGAGGATACTCAGGAAGGCGATTATATTGAAATTGGCCAACTTGGTTCTTATGGCCGAACTTTGGCTACGGGCTTTAATGGATTCTCCCATGAAAAAAATATACTAATTACTGAGGAACCACCGCTTATGACTATGTATGACGGTTTAAACATCTCAGAGCAACCGCTGGAAGTTATCGCAGCTTAAATTAAACTCAAGGTATTTGAAATAATATTAACTAAAAAATTTAAGGTAAGAAAAAATGAATAATGCACAAGCTAAAAAGAAAGACGATATAAAGGCCAATTTATTAAATAAAGAAGTAAAACATATAGATATTACTTCTTTTGATGCCAGACCGATTATTGACTCTATGGAGCATATGTCTTTTACTTCTCGTGATTTAGCGAGAGCTACTAGCATCTTTAATCAGATGTTAGCGGATAAAGATTGTTCGATAATTTTGAGTATAGCCGGCTCTACTTCTGCGGGTGGCTGTATGCAACTTTATGCTGATATGATTAAATATAATATGATTGATGCGATTGTTGCAACTGGTGCAAGTATTGTTGATATGGATTTTTTTGAAGCTTTAGGCTTTAAACATTACCAAGGTAGTAATTTTTCTGACGATAAAGTTTTAAGAGATTTATATATTGACCGAATTTACGATACTTATATTGACGAAGAAGATTTACAAAATTGTGATGGTACTATAGCTAAAATTGCTGATTCTTTAGCCCCTAAAGCTTATAGCTCTAGAGCTTTTATCAATCATATGGGTAAATGGTTAAATTCTGGTAATGCTAAGAAAAAAGATTCACTAGTGGAGTTGGCTTATAAACATGATGTGCCGATTTTCTGTCCAGCTTTTACTGATTCTTCAGCGGGCTTTGGTTTAGTTTTACATCAAATTCAAAATCCAGGTAACCATTTAACTATTGATTCTATTGCAGATTTTAGAGAATTAACTGAAATTAAAATAGAAGCTGGAACTACTGGATTATTAATGATCGGTGGTGGAGTGCCAAAAAATTTCGTACAAGATACAGTAGTTTGCGCCGAGATTATTGGTAAAGAAGTTGATATGCATAAATATGCGGTACAAATTACCGTTGCAGATAGTAGAGATGGTGCTTGCTCAAGTTCAACTTTAAAAGAAGCTTGTTCTTGGGGCAAAGTTGATATTGCTTATGAACAAATGGTTTATGCTGAGGCAACTAGCGTATTACCTTTACTTGCCAGCGATGCTTATCATCGTGGTTTTTGGAAAGATAGACCAAGACGTCATTTTAACAAATTATTTAAAACTCAAGACTAATATATAATGTCAGCATTAAAGGATATACAACATATAACTAATCTAGACCGCGAATTGGTGGTTATTATAAGTGATTTTCATCTTTTGTCGCCACTAAATTGGTCAATTGAAGTACAAAAAGAATTTCTTACTCAGGCTAAAAAACGTAATTATATTTTACCTGAGGTTGTATATCCTAAAAATGATTATAGTGAGAAGATTGAAGTTTTAAAAAAATATTTAGTTAAATTAGGTACGGATGAACATCCGGCTATTGCTTTTTTACGCTCGACGGCCGATAGTTATTTAACGGCTTATTATATTTTGCAAGGTGTTGGTACTTCTGCAGTTACTGAATATTCCAAAGAATTATATGGTGCACCACAAGATCATCTAGTTGGTTATAAACGAAGTAATCTTGATGTGGCGCGTTATTTTTTACGGGTAGTTAAACAATATAATAAAACAATCAGAGAAGAACCGCTTATTTATTCCGCTCAAGAATTTGCTCTTGAGATGCAAAAAAAAGTTTGCGAAATTATTCCACCTGATCGGGATGTAATTAATATTACGGTTGATGAAAAAATAATAGCCCGGGCGGCCGCTGGTCCTAATTATGTTAAGATCAGGAAAGATGCTTTCTTTTCACATAATGATTTATTACAATTGGTTAATCATGAGGTTTTTACTCATACGCTTACCTACCTTAACGGGAGAAAGCAGCCAGTATTACAATCTTTGGGCTATTCTTCGCCAAGAATTACTACAACCCAAGAAGGGCTTGCGGTTTTCTCAGAATATATAAGTATGTCAATTGAATTGGTTAGATTACAAAGAATAGCGCTCAGGATAGTGGCTTTGAGTATGGCCGAAGACGGAGCCAATTTAATTGATTTATATAAGTTTTTTAAGCATAACGGAGAAAATTCGGAGGAGAGTTATTTTTCGGCGATGCGAACTTTACGTGGTGGAACGCCAAAGGGTGGAATTATTTTTTACAAAGATAATATTTATCTAAAAGGTTTAATGGAAGTTGAATCTTTCCTAAAAAAATCTATGCATAACGGAACTTTACATCATATTGCTTTATTATTTACCGGCAAATTAACAACTCAAGATGTACTTAATATGCGCCCTCTCATGGAGCAAGGGTATATTATTCCGCCAGTTTATATGCCGTCTTGGGCACTAAATAGTAGTGAGCTTGCAGCTCATTTAGCTTTTAATGATATTACAGAAAGATTTAAGATTAAATCTTAAAATTTAGATCATTAATTTCTTTTCATCACAAAATTTTTAACTTTTCAGCACTTCCTTACTTGTCAGCAATTTAAGGCAGTTGACTTAAAATTTATTTTACTTGTCAAGGGTAATACAACAGCGCTGACGCGCCCTTGACAAGCATAAATTTTAAGTCTTCTCGCCTGACATCAAAAATATGTTCAAATGTGCAGGCAGCACATTTGTTTATTTTTAATTTTTAAACAAGGAAGAAGACTATGTGTGAAGGTATTACTTATATTAGTAAATTAAACTATAATAACCATTCTATTCGTTATTTGGTAATTAAACAAAGAGTTTGGTTGGTCGCAAAAGATATAATAGCAGCTCTTGAACTTACTTGGCATTCAAGACAAATGAAAAAAGTAAAACTGGAGAAAAAAAAGAAAATTAATCACTTAGGTTTAAACAAAAATAATAAAACAGTATGGCTAATTCAGCCAGATTATTTATGGCCCTTAATATTAAAAGCAAAAAAAAATGAAGTTTTTAAATTTATCAGCTGGTTAGAGACAGTTTTCTTAAATAATAATTCTAATAATAATTCTATATTTATTGATAATCTTTGGGATACTTTAAGTTTAATTAATTCTTCCAGTGAATTGCTAATTAAGCTTTTAGATATGCTGTCTTTTCCTTCCGATAATAAAGTTACTAAACTTAGTTATGACATTAATGAATTAAGTCGCAAAGCTTTGCTTGGGGTAGTTTATGGCATGAAAGCTGGGAGCTTTATGCTAGCTGTGATGGATGAAGAGCAAAGAGAGGAGGCAAGAATATTTAATTTGGAAAGATTATAGGAGATTTAATTTATAATTGATAAGAGGGTTTTTTGGCTTAAATGCTTAGATTCCCTCTTACTTTTATAACAGAAAGTAATGCATTGTTAACTTATTAATGATATATTGAGACTTTCTATAAATTAATAATTAAAGGAATAATCGTATATGTCAGCAGAAAAAGAGAAATTAAATCAAGATTTAATAAATGCTGTCGAATATGGAAAAATAGACGACGTTATTAATTTAATTAATAAGGGTGCTGATATAGAAGCTAAAAATAGGTTTGGTGAGACAGCTTTGCTGCTTGCAGCAAGATTTGGCCATACGACAGTAATTAATGCTTTATGTGATAGAGGTGCTGATAAAGAAGCTAAAGATAATGTTGGGAATACAGCTTTAGTTCTTGCAGTACAATTTGGACATATCGAAGTAATTAATGCTTTATGTGCTAAAGGCGCTGATAAAGAAGCTAGAGATACGCGTGGGAATACAGCTTTATTAATTGCAGCTCAAAATAATAAAACCGATTCAATTACTGCCTTATGTGCTCAAGATGCTGATATAGAAGCTAGAGATAATATTGGTAATACAGCTTTAATGCTTGCAGCAAGATTTGGACATATCGAAGCAATCAA
>CAYZBM010000067.1:0-1754 GCA_964476705.1 uncultured Rickettsiales bacterium
TAAGATATTATTGTTTTATTGGATATTAATATTTTTTAATGAGGTAGCCCTGATTGCTTGGCTTTTCTGGAGCTGTTGGAGAAATTCTTGCTAAAGTCTTATCTAATAATTTTCTAGTGGCCGAAGGTTCTTTGTTGTCATTATTACTTGTTTCTAAAGTTTCTGCTAATTTTTCCGCTGTCATTTATATACCTTATTTTAAATATTTCTTTAAACTTAAGTTATTAATAATTAATTAAGTTCATTAATTTTCTATTTAACAGATCTAACTGCTCTTAAAATAAAAATCAAGTACCCTTTAAAGTTTGAATAAAAAAATCCCAGAAAAGTTATTAACTCTCCTGGGATTTTAATATTATAGTTTAAGATATTATTAGAAACTATTTATAAATCTGGTCAAATAAACCATTATCATCAAAATGTTTTTTCTGGGCTTGTTTCCAACCACCAAAATAATTAATATCTACTAATTTAATTTTTGGAAAAGTATTAGCGTATTTTTTAGCAACTTCTAGATCGCTTGGACGATAATAAAATTTAGCAATTATTTCTTGCGCATCTTTTGAATAAAGTTGTTCTAAATAAGCTTTTGCTATTTCGGTTGTACCTTTTTTAGCGGCATTTTTATCAATAACTGCAACAGGAGGTTCAGCAAGTACACTTAAAGATGGATTAACTATTTCAAATTTATCGCCACCTGGTTGGTGTAACGAAAGTAAAGCTTCGTTTTCCCAAGCAATTAAAACGTCACCTATACCTCTTTGGGTAAAGGTAACTGTAGAACCACGCGCACCAGTATCTAAAATTTTAACATTTTTATATAATTTGCCGATAAATTCTTTGGCTTTTTCTTCATCTTTATTATTATGCTCTAAAGCGTAAGCCCAAGCTGCTAAATAATTCCACCTAGCACCACCTGAAGTTTTAGGATTAGGAGTAATTACCGAAACATCAGTTTTTACTAAATCATTCCAATCTTTAATATGTTTTGGATTACCCTTTTTAACTAAAAACACAATAGTTGAAGTATAAGGTGAACTATTATGAGGTAATTTCTTTTGCCATTCTGGTGATAATAAGCTAGCTTTTTCGGCTATAGCATCAATATCATAAGCCAAAGCTAAAGTTACTATATCGGCTTTTAAACCATCTATAACTGAACGAGCTTGTTTTCCAGACCCTCCATGTGATTGCTGAATTACAACATCTTGTCCCTTTTTATCTTTCCAGTATTTGGTAAAAAGTTTATTATATTCAACATATAGTTCACGAGTTGGATCATAAGAAACATTAATTAGTTCAAGTTTTTTATCTTTAGCATAAACATTATTATTAAAAATAGTCGTAAGCAACAAAGCACTTCCAACTAATATTTTTTTAAAAGTCATAATTTTCTCCATTAATTTAATATTATATTTTATTAAAAAAGTTTTATTAAATTCAACTATTTAAAAGTAATATTTAGGCAAAAATTTTCGGTTATCTACATACAATTAAGATACGCGAGAAACAACTAAAAAACTTTAACTTTTAAATTACTAAAATATATCAAATCTACAATTAGATTATTTTTGGAAAATTTTTAGGCGAAGGCTGTTAAAGATACCGCAATGTATTCTTCATACATGAGGACAGCTTTAATAACCTTCAACGCCAAAATTACCAAAAACATCAAATCTAAAATTGGTTATTTTTGAGGAATTTTTAGGCGAAGGCTGTTAAAGATACCGCAATGTATTCTTCATACATGAGGA
>CAYZBM010000067.1:1854-11169 GCA_964476705.1 uncultured Rickettsiales bacterium
AATTTTTAGGCGAAGGCTGTTAAAGATACCGCAATGTATTCTTCATACATGAGGACAGCTTTAATAACCTTCAACGCCAAAATTACCAAAAAGAATTAATTTTTTAGAATCTAAATTGAACGCGGGATAGTACCACCTGCTCATCTTTACGATCAGCTCCAGCTGCAGCCCCTCTATCAAAACTAGTTTGTTCGTAATCAAGAGCAACTTTTACATTGGTATTTAAATACCAGTTAACTCCACCACCTACTGAAAAAGCTTTTTCTGCTGATGTATTAAGATCGGCAAATGTTGGGAAAGCATCTTTATCGAGACTTATTTCACCAACTCTAGCAACAGCTTCAAAGGCACCCCAAGTTCCATCTTTTGGACTAAAGTTTTTTTCAGGTTTTACGCCACCTTTATAGGCTGCATTTTCACCAGTTATTATATAATTGGCAGTTAAAGACCAGGCTTTATTTTCAAGCGAAGCAGAACTAGCACCTTTAGTTACATCTTGTGATTCAATAGCATACTCACCTAACAAACCAAAATTATTATAGTAATAAGAAGTTTGTGGAACTAAACGCCAATTTGTTCCATTAGCATAGGTATTAGTTGCATAACTAAAGAAAGTTTGCTGACCTGTTGTTCTGTAACTAGGCAAAATAGATTTACTAGTAGAGCCAGCTCTTTTACCTGTACTACCACCAACTCCTACACCAAAACCTTGTAAGGCAACTATATCAGACGACCTAAGTGGCTGAGCAAATACTCTAGCTACTAAATCTTTTTTATTATCGTCATCATTATCAGCATTATTTAAAGATTGCGTTCCGTTAAATACACCTAATTGATATTCAAGAGTTTGTGGTATTAATTCACCATAAACTTGTGCACCAATATCTCTAGATGGTACTAAATTAAGAGTAGGTCCACCCTCAATAAATACTGTATCTGCATCTGATTGCAATTGAGCTAAACTTATTGCTTCTTTAAATTTACCAACTTTAAACTGTAATTTATCTGAATATTTATAATTTACAAAGGAGTCAAAAACCCGAGTTGTACTTCCTGCAAAATCAGGAGAAAGTGTAAAGCTAAAATCTTGACCTGCAACTATTTCTAAAGTAGGACGTAATCTACGAGCTAAAATATCATCACGAGCAGCATTTGCTTTATTATTCCCAAACCATCTACCGTCAAATTGACCATAACCTTTTAGTTTTATGGCTAAATTTTTATCTGGAGAAGTAATAGCTAAACCTGAACTACCTAATTCGACTGTTGCTGATTTATCATCTTTTGCCTTAGCTACTTCTTGAATTACTTCCTGTTGCCTTTGAAGTAAATTTAACTCTTCTTCTAATTTTTCAATTCTTTTTTTAAGATCAGCATTAGCATCTGCTGAGAATCCTACTTGCGGCAATAAACTAACCGTTAATGCCGTCGCTACTATTAAAGTCTTTTTCATCAAGATAACTCCTCATAAATTATATAATTCAATTTTTAGAAATTATTTGTATATCAGTATATTTCCATATTCATCTACAAATAACTTTAATTAAGGTACTAAATCTTAGTATATTTTTATACCCTAGCGCCTTTATGTAGATTAAACCCTACCTTGTCAATAGGAAATGATAACATGGCTAATATTTTTTATATAGAGCATTTTTACAAATAGAAAAAATAGAGCTTTCGCTATATGCTTTTAATTGCTAGAATGCAAAAACAGTAAGGGGAATAACAGTAAAAGTTAAAAGGATAAAAATATGGTAAATGCAAAACTGATCATCCCACATTTAAAAAAAGAAATAGAATTACCTGTTTTAACCGGAGTAGATGGACCTGACGTTATCGACATCACCCACCTTTATAAAGAAACTGGGGTCTTTACTTATGATCCTGGATTTATGTCTACCGCTTCTTGTAGTTCACATATTACTTATATTGATGGCGATAAAGGTATTTTAAGATATAGAGGATATGACATTGCCTCCCTTGCCAAAGAATGTTCTTTTTTAGAAGTTGCTTATTTATTACTTGAGGGAGAGTTACCAAATAACGAGCAATTTAGTAAATTTGAAGGAACCATCAAAAGCTACTCTATGGTTCATGAACAAATTAGCTTTATGTATCGTGGTTTTCCAAGAAGATCGCATCCAATGGCAGTATTAGTTGGAGCATTTGCTTCGCTTTCTGCCTTTTATCACGATTCACTTGATATCACTGACGATAAACAAAGAGAAATGTCGGCATTTAGGATGATTGCTAAAATCCCGACTCTAACCGCAATGGCCTATAAATATTCAGTTGGTCAGCCCTTTGTCTATCCACGCAACGAACTTGATTATGCCAGCAATTTTATGCGGATGATGTTTGCAACGCCAGTTGAAGATTATAAAGTAAATCCGGTGCTCGCTAAAGCTATGGATATGATTTTTATTTTACATGCCGATCATGAACAAAATGCGTCAACTTCGACAGTTAGACTTGCAGGATCGTCACAAGCTAATCCTTTTGCTTGTATTTCTGCAGGTATTGCTTCTTTATGGGGACCAGCACATGGTGGTGCTAATGAAGCCGTAATTAACATGCTTGAGCAAATAGGTGATGTAAAAAATATTCCAGAGTTTATTAACAGAGCTAAAGATAAAAATGATCCATTTAAACTTATGGGCTTTGGTCACCGGGTTTACAAAAATTACGATCCAAGAGCTGCAGTATTAAAAGGTGCTTGTGATGATGTATTGGCAGAGCTCGGACAAAAAAACGATCCATTACTTTTAATTGCTAAAGAACTTGAAAAAATCGCCTTAAATGAAACTTATTTTATTGAACGTAAACTTTACCCGAATGTCGATTTCTATTCTGGTATTATTTATAAAGCTATGGGCATTCCAACTAATATGTATACAGCTATTTTTGCTCTAGCTCGTACAGTTGGCTGGGTAGCGCAATGGCAAGAAATGATGGAAGATCCTGATCAAAAGATCGGCAGACCAAGACAATTATATATTGGGAATAAAGAGCGAAAAATTACTCCTCTTGCTAAACGTGGTTAGATAAAATTTTAATTTAGGTTATTATGAAAAGAAAATATTTTGGTACTGATGGTATAAGAGGAATTGCAAATACTCCTCCAATGACTGCTGAAATTGCTTTAAAAGTTGGTATGGCTACAGGTTTTTATTTTCGTAAAAAAGATAAAGATGTCAGAGACCATAAAGTTGTGATTGGTAAAGATACTAGAATTTCAGGTTATATGATAGAACCTGCTTTAACCGCGGGTTTTGTTTCTATGGGTATGAATGTGGTGCTGGTGGGTCCCATGCCAACCCCTGGTGTTGCTATGTTAACTAGATCATTAAGAGCTGATTTAGGAGTTATGATTTCAGCTTCGCATAATCATTATCAAGATAATGGGATCAAACTTTTTGATCATATAGGTTTAAAACTTTCCGATGATGTTGAGCATCAAATTGAAAAGATTATGCATAAAGATATGCATAGTTTTTTGGTTAAGCCAGAAGAATTAGGTCGGGTAAAAAGATTAGATGACGCTCAAGGTAGATATATCCAACATGTCAAAAGTAGTTTTCCGCGTAGACAAACTTTAGCCGGAATAAAAATAGTCCTCGATTGTGCAAATGGCGCTGCTTATAAAATAGCTCCGGCAGTTCTTTGGGAACTTGAAGCAGAAGTAATTACTATTAATAATAATCCTGATGGTTTTAATATTAATGCTAAATGCGGTTCTACCGACCCCAAGCAAATAGCTCATGAAGTTTTAAAGCATAAAGCCGACATCGGTATAGCTTTAGACGGAGACGCCGATAGAGTTACTATTTGTGATGAAAAAGGACAAGTTATTGAAGGTGATCAAATTTTAGCACTAATTGCTAAATACCAAAAAGAAATTGGCGAATTAGAAGGCAATGGAATAGTTGCAACTTCAATGTCGAATATGGGCCTGGCTGAATATTTAGAATCTATAGATTTACATTTAATTCGTACCGAAGTTGGCGATCGTTATGTCTCCAAATTTATGCGAGAAAATGGTTATAATGTTGGTGGTGAACAAAGTGGACATATAATATTACGTGATCATGCTACAACTGGTGATGGATTAATTGCAGCTTTACAAGTTTTGTCGGTGTTATCCTGCAATAAAAAGAAAGTTAGTGAATTATGTCAGTTATTTAAGCCCTACCCCCAATTATTAAAAAGTATAAAATATGGAAAAAAAGATCCGCTTTTAGATAATAAGGTTGCTAAAGTTATTAAAGCCCAGGAAAAATTACTGGGTAAAAATGGCCGGATAGTTATTCGCAAATCAGGAACCGAACCTTTAGTTAGAATTATGGCCGAGGGCAAAAATAAAGCTCAAGTTGAGCTTGTTGTTAAAGAGATTATTAAAGCTATGGAAAATGTAAATAAATAATATGGTATTCTTCTTGTGAATATTCCAAAAATACTAAGTATTGCAGGATCAGATCCTACAGGTGGCGCCGGTATTCAAGCGGATATTAAAGCCATTACTATGCTTGGTGGTTATGCCGCAACCGCGTTAACTTCTATAACGGTCCAAGATACTTGTAAATTATATGAATCTTTTGATCTTCCTGCTGATCTAGTTACTAAACAAATTGAAGTAGTTATAAATGATCTTGGCATTGATGTAATTAAAACCGGAATGCTGGCTAATGAAGAAATTATTACCGCAGTTAGTAAGATCTTGCATAAACACAACAATATTCCGGCAGTCATAGATCCAGTAATGATTTCAACTAGTGAAGGTAAATTAATAACTGACGCTGGTTTTTTAGCCCTAAAAGAGAAACTCTTGCCTCAAGCTTATTTATTTACCCCCAATCTTATTGAAGCTAAAGCTCTCCTTGATATGAATATAGAAGATCTTGAGGATATGAAAAATGCCGGCAAAAAATTACTAAAAATGGGCGCAAAGAATATACTACTTAAAGGTGGCCACTTAAGCACTGAAACAATATATGACGTGCTATTTTTTACCGATGGTAAAATAGAGATTTTTGAAAGCGCAAAAATTATAACTAACCATACTCATGGCACTGGCTGCTCTTTGGCATCTAGCATAGCTTGCTTATTAGGTAAAGGTTATGCCCTATCTTTTGCTGTGGATACAGCCAGAAAATATATCTATCAAGCGATAAAAACTGCACCTCAATTTGGTACTGGGCACGGCCCTATTAATCATTTAGTTATCCGTAAAGATCATACTTAAGATAATTTTTTACAAATTTATAAGGAGCGTAAATGAAATTAGAAAACAAATCATCTTATAATAGAATCTTAGTCAATGATATTACGCAGCTAAATCCTATTACTGTAGAGAAAATCATAAATCCAAAAATAGTTCAGGAAGTAAGCGATGAGGTAAAAAAACATAAAGGTTTTATTTCTATTGGTGGAGGCCGTTATAGCATGGGTGGACAAATTGCTATGGAAAACAGCCTACATATTGATATGCGTAGTTTAAATAATGTTATTGAGTTCAATCCAGAACAAAAATATATCCATGTTCAGGCAGGAATTAGATGGCGCGATATTCAAGAATTAATAGACAAGCATAATCTTGCTATAAAAATTATGCAAAGTTACTCTAATTTTACAGTAGGCGGAACACTTAATGTAAATGCACATGGCCGCTATATAGGACTAGGACCTGTGATACTCTCTGTTAAATATATTAAGATAGTACTAGCTAATGGCGAAATTATAGAAGCTAGTCCAAAAGAAAATTCAGAAATGTTCTATGGAGCTATTGGTGGATATGGAGGCATTGGAATTATTGTTGAAGCCAAACTTGATTTAGTTTCCAATGTAAAGGTAGAACGTAAGCAACAAAAATTAAAAATAGAAGACTATAGTAAATATTTCTTTGATAATATCAGAAGTTCAAACACAGCAATTTTCCATAACGCTGATTTATATCCACCTCATTATACCAAAGCCCGAGCCATAAGCTGGTTAATTTCAGATAGTGAAGTTACTGTTCAGGACAGACTTATTCCAAAAGACCGCACATATCTTCTTGAAAAATATTTTATTTGGGCTGTATCTGCAACACCATTTGGAAAATTACGCCGTGAATATATTATTGATCCGATAATCTTATCAAAAAAGAAAGTAGTTTGGAGAAATTATGAGGCTAGTTACGATGTAGCTGAATTAGAACCATTTTCACGTAAAAAATCTACTTACGTATTGTTAGAATATTTTGTACCAACAGCAAAATTTGAAGAATTTGTACCTAAAATGGCAGAAATATTGCAACGCTTCAAAGTTAATGTTCTGAATATTTCTGTACGCCATGCCTTAAAAGATCCAGGTTCAATAATGGCTTGGGCAAGAGAAGAAGTCTTTGCATTTGTTTTATATTACAAACAAGGAACAGATGAAACTTCTAAGCACGAGGTTGCTATATGGACGCGAGAGCTTATTGATGCAGCAATTTCCTGCTCTGGAACTTATTATTTACCTTACCAACCACACGCAACAATTAAACAATTTCATAATGCTTATCCAAGAGCAAAAGAATTTTTCTTGTTAAAAGAACGTCTTGATCCAACAAATAAATTTAGTAATAAATTGTGGGATAAATATTATTTACCTTATCTAACAAAAAAACAGGATATAAAAATTATCCCAAACGGTTATAATGACTTCCAAGTAATATTTTCTGATCCTATTTTACGAGACAAATTTTATTTATTCTTGCAGAATGTTTATAATATTTATAATGAAAAAGAATTCCATTATCTTATCTTTCAGGCCTGCGAGCTATATAAAACTGATGAAGAAATATATAAATATATTCAGCAAAAACTGCCCACAATTAAGCCTATATTAGGAGGGTTACGTTATGCCTTACCAGCTTTGGCCAAACAAAAGAAAGAAATGACCAAGCAAACTCTAGAAATTCTAGGAAAAAACAAAGTAATTAATGGTTACGCTGAAATTGGTACCACAGGAAGATATATCAGCCACTTACAGAATAATATTAAGGTAAAAGGCCCAATATATCTAATAAACGATCAAGAATCTAGCAATTCACTTACGGATATTGTTGAGCGCGGGGGACTTAAGAAAATTGGTAAATTCATGAATTTAGATAATTACCTACCAATAAAAACAGAAGATATTCCAGATTCAAGTATAGATGTTGTGACATGCTACATTGGTCTTCACCATTCACCTCTTGATAAATTAGATGGTTTTATACATTCTATTAATAGAATATTACGCCCAGATGGAAAGTTTATTGTACGTGACCATGATGTAAATAATCCAGAAATGAATAGTTTTGTTGCCCTAGCCCATGCAGTATTTAACGCTGGCCTTGGAGTATCATGGGAAGTAAATAAAAAAGAATTGCGACATTTTACTTCTGTAGATACATTAATAAAATATCTTGAAGAACGCGGATTAAAATTTACAGGAAAGAAAATATTTCAAAAAAATGACCCTTCACTTAATGCACTTATGGAATTTGTTAAAGAAGGAAATAAATAATGCTCTTTTCTAAATACAATAAATTTATTCTACTTATATTGACTCTGGTTATCTTTATTATAAATGGTTGCCAAAGCGTAAATAAAACTTTACCGGAATATAATTCAATAACTCCAATTATATACCATCGCGGCGAAGAACAAACCTATCTTACTTTACCAGAATGGTATATTGTTTATCTTTCTGATGAATATGCACAATTTATAAAAGATACTCCGCCCTCAAAGTTTAGCTACTTTAGCTCTATAAAACAATTCTGGAGTAATTATGGCAAGATGTACAAAATTACTAAAGACAGATACCCCACTAATATAGGTTACCATGTTATGATAATAGTAATTGGTACCAGTACTACTTTAGAATATGGATTTAAAGGAATATATGAAAATACTATTGGTAGAATAACTGAATTTACAAGAACAAATGGTCTTACTGATGAAGATGCTTTTGCCTACAAATCAGCTGATGACTATGTAAAGTTTATACGAATATCTCCATGGTATGAATATCGTTTTGATAAAAAATTATGGCATTTATGGACTAATACAAACTTAATTGGTAAAGACCAAATAAGAAAAACTGAACGAAAGTTAATCTTAAGTGCAGAATATAGCTTTAAAGCAATTTATGGACTAATTATAAAGGCTCTTACAAAAATATCTTACGAAGAACCTTCTCCTACTACTGTTATATTGGTTAATAAAATACCTGAACATTTACTAAAAGAGAATCCCGACATAAAAATAATCGAGAATATAAACGATCAGTCACAATTAGTTTCACTGCCTCGTTATGATGCCTTTAAAAATTTTGCCACAATACTTGCAGAAAATGGTATAAAATTTAAAGAAATATCAGGTAATAAGAAGGAAATATTGATAACTCTTATTACAAATAGAGATTGGAAATACAATATTGATGTCGGAGAAATATTGTTTGAAGAAGCTATACCAAGCGTACCAACCCAAAAAAGAATAGCTATACGAATATCCGTAGAATCACTTAATGAATTACTAATTAACGTATCAAAGCAAAAAATAAAATTAGAGCATATATATGACTATTAGAGGATACATTTTATGTATATAGTTTATATTACTATCGATAATTTAGATAATGCGCGAAAACTAGCTAGAATTATAATTAAAAACAAACTAGCAGCTTGCGTTAATATCATCCCTCAAATTTATTCTGTATTTAGTCAAGAGATAGACGGCGAAGTAACTGAAACTAACGAAGTGATCCTTATTGCCAAGACCGATAAAAGCCTGCTAAAAAAGCTTACAAATATGGTAAAACTTGAGCATCCGTACGAATGTCCGTGTATTATGGCGATAAAAATTACAAAAGTTAATAAAGAATATATAAAATGGCTTGAAACTTCTTTAAAATTAGCTTAAATGAGGACGCACATAACTTTTTAAATAAAAAGTCATCTGTCTTTAAATACGATGGGGTGTCGCCAAGTGGTAAGGCAACGGTTTTTGATACCGTCATACAAAGGTTCGAATCCTTTCACCCCAGCCATCCTCTTACGCTTCGGCGCGACAAGCGGTAGCTAAGAAAGCACAGAAGGGTTATAGAAGCGGATGTCGCGTCATAGCTAATTTAGCGATTTCCAAGCATTTTAAGTAAGTTCCGTCATTACCAGTTATAATCATATGTTAAAGTCTTAAAGAACGTAGACGGACTTATTATAAAAATAATAAATCTTTGGTATAGTATTTCTTAATCTATAGTAGATCAAGAAATAATTTACCTCTAATCAATAATTATTAA
>CAYZBM010000068.1:0-10263 GCA_964476705.1 uncultured Rickettsiales bacterium
AGGGAATTAAGCAGGGAATTAAGCAAGGAATTCAAGAAGGGCTTGAGAAAGGTAAAAAAGAAAGAAATCTAGAATTTGCTACAAAACTCTTAGACGATAAAATGTCAATAGAAAAAATAGCAGAATTAACGGGTTTATCTGTAGCCGAAATAAATAATATCTCAAATAAGTAAGAGAGTACTATACTTTGCTGTGCTTGGATTCATTTTCTTGTTCGTAGTAGGCATCAAATAAAGAGCAAACTATTCGCGCAACTTGGGGAATTTTAGGATTAATAATTATAATTTCATTATTAAAGCTAATTAGCTGGTCTTTTTCGAGCAGTTTAAGATTAGAGTGAATTTCGTATATATTTGGTAAAATTATACGGCTTATATCGCAAGTTAGGTAGCACATTATTTCTTCTATAATTTTACCCCGTAATTTATCTTCTTCACTTAGCAAAATACCTTTTGCAATAGGTAAGTTTCCGGTTTTGATAAATTTATGATAATCGACATTATTAGTAACATTCTGAAAATATCCGTTATCTAAACTAGTAATAGACGAAACTCCAAATCCTACTAAATTATTAGATTCATCTACCGTATATCCCTGAAAATTACGTTTTAGTTGATGATTATTCCTGGCAACTATCATGTTATCTTCTGGCAATGCAAAATGGTCAATACCAACAGATATATATCCATTGTCGGTAATGGTTTTAGCGGCGATATTATATAATGCAAATCTTAAATCTTCATTTGGCAGAATTTTCGGATCAATTAAAAGCATATTTTTCTTTTTCCAGGGCACATAAGCATAGCCAAATAATGCTAACCTATTAGGTTTCATAGTTAAAGAAAGTTCTATATTTTTAACAATATTTTTTGTGGTTTGCTGAGGTAAACCATAAATAAGATCAAAATTTATTTGCGAAATATTATAACTGCGAAATAATTCTACTGTTTTATATACTAACGAAAAAGGCTGGATACGATTAATTGCTACTTGTACGTCATGAGAAAAATCTTGTATTCCTAGGCTTACCCTATTTACTCCTGCTTTACTATAACTTGCAATCTTAGCTTCGTTAACGCTCCTGGGATCAACCTCAAGGGCTATTTGCGCATCTAAAGTTAAAGTAAAATTTTCTCTAATGATCGACATTAATTTAGAAAAATCATCTGGCTCTAGAATTGTTGGTGATCCACCACCAAAATGAACATGGCTAACTTTAACTTTTTTGCCAACTTGCTTATTAAATAGCTCTATTTCCTTTATCAATAATTTTAGATATTTATGCACTGGGGGGTAATGATTGGTTATTTTTGTATTACAACCACAGAACCAGCATAATTTTCTACAGAAAGGTATATGAATATATATAGATATATCTTTATCTAGATCGCAGCTAGCTAACGATTTATAATATGTTTCAGAATCAAGTTTACCGAATAATGGGGCTGTTGGATAGCTAGTGTAACGAGGTATCTGAGTAGGATATTTTTTAAGAATATTTAAGAAACCTTTTAGTTCTGAAGATAAATAATCCACCATAATATGATTAGAAATATTGAATCATTGTTTAAAAGAATTGCAAAATAGTATAAAATATGGTTATTGCCTTGACTTTTATCAAGATTTTTTAGATAACCAAGCTATTAACGATTATTACGTAATATTGATATGACAATACAAAATATTCAAGAATTCCTAAAGGCTACGGAGTTTTTTAGTAGATTTAGTTATGATGATTTTTGTGAGATAACAAAAAATCTACGTGTAAAAAAAATTCCTAAAGGGCAAAATATTTATAATGAAAGTCAGAAAGCCGAAAATTTTTATATAGTAAAACATGGTTTGATAAAATTATTTAAGCAAACTATTGATGGCGAAGAGTCAGTGATAGACTTATTATCTGTAGGAAAAATATTTGGAGAATATACTGTATTTAATAATAATACCTATTCAAATAGTGCATGTGTACTAGAAGATAGTGAGATAATAATAATTAGGAATGAAGTACTAAAACATCAAATAGAGCTTAATCCTAAAATTTCATTTTTATTATTAGAATTTTTGTCAACTTACCGTCTAAAGTTAGAATTAGAGAAGGAGCATGTTTATTTACAAAATGCCCCGCAGAGAATAGGTTGTTTTATTTTAGGATTATATAAAAAAGATTGTAAAGATAATACAATAATTCGCTTACCTTACGATAAATACTTAATCTCTTCTAAGCTTGGGATGAAGCCTGAAACTTTCTCTCGTGCCTTAAAAATACTTACTGATAACCATGGTATAAAAGTAAATGGTTCAGAACTTGAAATAAAAAATATTGAAGAATTAACTAGATTTTCTTGTAGCTCATGTTCTTCAACCTTTCCTTGTAAGCATTAATTCCCCTAAAAATTGCAATAAATATGATATTCTTGACTTATGTCAAGAACACCACCTAATAAAAGTAATATATCCGGACCTATAGTATTTGATGATTGAAATAACCTATATATTACAAGTATATGTTTTTTCATGATAACCAGTCCAGGGTTTAGTCCGTTATGCAGCATAATGGATAGTAGAATGCTGATCTACTAGATTTTGTAATGAATAATTTATACTTAAGGGTCCGCCCAAAAAATTCTAGGCTATATATAACTTAAGAAAGAACTTTTTCACAATTAACTAATGAGGTTTTAATGCAAGAAGGACAGGCAACAAATTTTATACGTGAAAAGTTAATTTATAATGATGAAGTTATAAAATTATTTACTTTAGCTGCATTATTTTGGGGCTTGGTAGGTATGTTGGTTGGCCTTTATCTTGCACTTGAGATGGCATTTCCTGCCTTAAATTTTCTTGAATATTTAAATTTTGGAAGATTAAGACCAGTACATACTTCGGCAGTAATATTTGCTTTTGGCGGTAATGTATTATTTGCTACTAGTTTTTTTGTAGTGCAGCGGACTTGTCAAACTAGATTATGGCATGATGGGTTAGCTAGGTTTATTTTCTTTGGATATCAGGCTTTTATTGTTATAGCAGCATTAGGATATGTACTTGGTGTTACGCAAGGCAAAGAATATGCTGAACCTGAATGGTATGCAGATATTTGGCTAACTATTGTCTGGGTTGCTTATTTAATTATATTTATGATGACTTTAAAAAATCGTAAAGAACCTCATATCTATGTTGCCAATTGGTTTTTCTTAGCTTTTATAGTGACTGTAGCTGTTCTACATCTTGTAAATGGAGTATCTCTACCTCTTTCTATAACTGCGGCTAAAAGTTATCCAGTATGGGCTGGGGTACAAAGTGCGCTAATTCAATGGTGGTATGGGCATAACGCTGTAGGGTTCTTTTTGACCGCAGGATTTTTGGGTATAGTGTATTATTTTATTCCTAAACGCGCTAATCGTCCGGTTTATTCATATAGACTTTCAATTTTACATTTCTGGTCTTTGATATTTATTTATATTTGGGCTGGCCCTCATCATTTGCACTATACTTCTTTACCTGATTGGGCACAAACTTTAGGTATGACTTTCTCTATAATGTTGTGGATGCCAAGTTGGGGTGGGATGATAAATGGTATTATGACTTTATCTGGCGCGTGGAATAAATTACGTGAAGATCCGGTTTTAAGATTTATGATAGTTGCTTTGGCCTTTTATGGAATGAGTACTTTTGAGGGGCCAATTATGTCCATTAAGGCGGTTAATGCGTTAAGCCATTATACTGATTGGACAATAGGACATGTTCATTCTGGAGCCTTAGGATGGGTAGCTTTTATCAGTTTTGGCGCGATATATCACTTAGTACCAGTATTATGGAAACGTAAAGAAATTTACTCCATGCGTTTAGTAAATATACATTTATGGATCGCAACCATTGGCATTGTAATTTACATTACTGCAATGTGGGTTGCAGGTATAATGCAGGGATTAATGTGGCGTGCCTATGATAGTATGGGATTTTTGGAATATTCTTTTGTAGAAACAGTAGATGCTATGCACCCTTATTATATTATTCGGGCTTTAGGTGGTCTACTTTACGTAGTTGGTATGGTTATAATGATTTATAATTGCTACAAAACAATAGCTTGCGAAAAAAATATCTTAGAAAACTTCAATAAGGATGTTGTAAATGCTTAATAATCATAAGGTTCTTGAGAAAAATTCAATATTGCTTTTAATTTTTGTTATTATCGTTGTAGCAATTGGTGGATTAATAGAAATAGTGCCATTATTTCGTATTGAAACCACTATAGAAAAAGTACAAGGGATGAGACCTTACACCCCATTAGAGTTGGCAGGGCAAAATATATATATTCGTGAAGGTTGTAGTAACTGTCATAGCCAACAAATTCGTCCTTTGCGTGATGAAGTTGAACGTTATGGTCATTATTCTCTTGCAGCTGAAAGTATGTATGATCATCCTTTTTTATGGGGTTCAAAACGTACAGGTCCTGATCTTGCCAGAGTTGGTGGTAAATACTCTGATCAATGGCAAGCAGCTCATTTAGTAAATCCAAGAGATTTAGTGCCTTCTTCAATAATGCCGTCATATAGTTTTTTAATGAATAGATCTATTGATTTTGATACTCTTAAGAAAAACTTAAGAGCACTACACACACTCAATGTTCCTTATACTCAAGAGATGGTAGATAATGCATATAATGATGCTGTAGCACAGGCATCACCTAGTGGGAATAATACCCAGATAGCAAGTCGTTATGGTAAAAAGGTTAATGTTAGAGATTTTGATGGACAACCTAACTTTGTCTCTGAAATGGATGCCTTAGTTGCTTATCTACAAGCATTAGGTACCTTTGTTGATTTTAAAAATTATGATTCGGAGAATTAAAATGGAATGGTTTGCAAACTATGCTCCAATTATAGGTTTGATATTTTTTTCTATTATTTATTTAGGAATCTTAATTTTTGTTATGCTTCCATCGAATAAAGAAACTTTTGATAAAATTTCTAAAAACTCCATAAAAGAAGAATAGCTATGGTTAATAATAAAAATAATAGTAAAGATAATTCAAAAGATATAGACCAATTATCTGGTGTAGAAACTACCGGTCATGAATGGGATGGAATTAAAGAATTAAATCTTCCAGCTCCAAGATGGTGGTTAATAGTATTTATATTATGTTGTATATGGGCTTTTGGATATTGGGTTGTTTATCCAGCTTGGCCAACGTTAACTGGTAATACTAAGGGTGTTAGCGGCTGGACAAAATATAAGAAACTAAGCAAAGATCAGGCTGAAATTAATAATATAAGAGGCAAGTATCTTAAGCAGATTAATGAAAAATCTTTAGAAGATATTAAGAAGGATCCTGAGCTTTATGCCTTCGCTGTTTCAGGCGGAAAAGCCAGTTTTAAAGATAATTGTGCTGCATGTCATGGTACTGGAGCTGAGGGCGGGAAAGGTTTTCCTAATTTGAATGATGATGATTGGTTATGGGGTGGTAAATTAGAAGATATTTATGCGACTATATTAAATGGCGTACGTTCATCTGCTGAGAAAACTAGGAGCTCACAAATGCCGGCTTTTGGTCGAGATGGCTTACTAAATAATAAACAAATTGAACAAGTTGCTGAATATGTCTTAAGTCTGTCTGGTGGCAAAGTTGCAACTTTAGAAGGTGAACAAATATTTAAACAAAATTGTTCTTCTTGTCATGGTGATGATGGTAAAGGTAATCCAGAATTTGGTGCACCTAATCTAACAGACAATATTTGGTTATATAATTCTGATAAAATCTCTATAGAAGAGCAAATTTCTAATCCTCATTTAGGAATAATGCCAACATGGGAAGGAAGATTACCTGATGCTACAATTAAAGAGTTGACCATTTATGTTCATTCTCTAGGTGGAGGTAAACGCTAACTCAATTTTTTACTTTAGCGAAATGATTTATGTCAGAGAATATAAGCTTCTTTAAAAAGCAGGAAAAAATTTATCCGCGTAGGGTCTGGGGGCGTTACCGTAAGGTTAAGTGGATAGTAATGATTATCCTACTAGGCATTTATTATTCTGTTCCCTGGCTTAGATGGGATCGTGGCCCTTATGTGCCAAATCAAGCAGTGTTAATTGATATTCCTCATACAAGGGCATATTTTTTTGGGATAGAGATTTGGCCTCAGGAAGTTTATTATATTACCGGTATATTAATTCTTGCAGCCATTTCATTGTTTTTAGTTACTAGTCTTTTTGGGCGGATATGGTGTGGTTATGCTTGCCCACAAACTGTTTGGACCGATCTTTTTGTTTGGGTTGAACGTATAGTTCAGGGTGACCGTAATGCGCGGCGTAAACTTGATGATTTGCCTTGGACAATTAATAAGATTACTAAAAAACTTTTAACTCATTTTATCTGGCTATTAATTGCTTTAGCGACTGCTGGAGCTTGGGTTTTTTATTTTAATGATGCTCCGACTTTATTTGATCAAATAATAGATTTTAATATTTCATGGTCGGTAGGTGGTTGGATTTTGGGTCTTACTTTCTCGACATATTTAATGGCTGGATTTGCGCGTGAGCAAGTTTGTACTTATATGTGTCCTTATTCCAGGTTTCAATCGGCAATGTTTGATAAAGATACTTTAATTGTTTCATATGATGAGAAAAGAGGTGAGGTAAGGGGCCATCATAAAGCAGGAGAGTCTTTTAAAGGTCGGGGACATTGTATAGATTGTAGTTCATGTGTTATTGTTTGTCCGATGGGAATTGATATTCGCAAAGGATTACAAATGGAGTGTATTGCCTGTGGTCTTTGTATAGATGCTTGCAATAATGTAATGGAAAAGATTGGCTTACCTAAAGGTCTAATAAGGTATGATACTGAGAATGCTAAATTATCCAAAGAGCCTAAAAAGATTGATTTATGGCGACCACGTACATTTTTATATTTAGGAATAATTGGAATTGTGAGCTCAATAATAGTTTATAATCTGATTAATCGCTCGCCACTTGATTTGTCAGTATTACATGATCGTAATCCATTATTTGTTAAATTATCTGATGGTGAAGTCAGAAATGGTTATATAGTAACTATTCTTAATAAAACTCATGAAGATAGAAACTATAAGCTTGAGATAGATGGAATAGATGGTGCTAAATTTAATATTCAGAATAACCAAGATTTAAATAGTAATAATTTACCAGTTTTAGCAGACAGTGTAGGCCATTTTAGAGTGTTTGTTTCGGCTAATATGCAAGATAAATGGCGAAAAAAGATCTCTTTTACAATTACAGACAAAGAATCTAAAATACAAAAAAGTAAAAAAGATGTTTTTATAAATAAAAAACAATGACAACAAATATGACAACAAATATTAAATCTAGTGATCGCTTTATTCCTTGGTATTTTGTATTATTTTTTATAGTGCTTACTATTATATATGGTATTATGATAAGTTTTGCAGTTAAGACACAGACGGGAATGGTTACGGAGCATCCTTATGAGAAGGGATTAAATTATAATAAAACTATTGAGTTAGCTAATACGCAAGATAGCTTGGGTTGGAAAAGTAATATTGATATAGAGTTTAATTCTTTAAATAATAAAATTGGTAAGTTAAAATTTACTATTTCTGATGCTAATAAAAAATTAATTTTAGCGGATAAAGTTGTTGCTAAAATAGTTAGACCTACGCAAGGAAATATGGATTTTAATATAAACTTAAGTCCTGATAAAAATGGTGGATTTGAAGCTGAAATAAAATTTCCTCAAGAAGGTTTATGGGAAATAAGAATTTATACTAAATCAGCTAATAATAATTACCAGACTTCAAAAAGGTTAGTAGTAAAATGAGTGATTATAATCTAGATAATATAGCTAAAAAATTTACTATTGTTGAAGATGACGGTAGTTATAGTCTAAATATTTTAGTTGATGGCATGCATTGTCCATCTTGTGTTCAGTTGATAGAAAAAACCCTTTATAAAAACGAAGAAATTATAAGTGCTAGACTTAATCTTTCTACTAAAAGATTAAAAGTTATATGGCGTAATGATTTATCTCTTGGCAATAAGTGGCTAAAAATTATAAATAAAATGGGATATAAAGCAGTACCATTTAATCCTAAAAATTCTCAAGATTTTGAAAAAATACAAGAAAGATTTTTATTGAAATGCTTAGCTGTTGCCGGATTTGCTAGTGGTAACCTAATGCTATTTTCTATACCTATGTGGACTTCTAATGCTATAGAAATGGGTGATTTTACTCGGAGTATGTTTCATTGGATACAACTAATTATTGCGATACCTGCGATTATTTATGCAGGTATACCATTTTATAAATCAGCTATTATAGCTTTAAAAGAACATCATACTAATATGGATGTTCCTATATCAGTTGCGGTTATATTATCTACGTGCTTAAGTGTTTTTCAGGTTATAAATAAAGCTGAGCATTCTTATCTTGATTCGTCAGTAATGCTATTATTTTTCTTGTTAATTGGTAGATATTTAGAAGCGCAAGCTCGGGGTAAAGCTAGAGGAGCAGCTCACGATTTACTGCAAATGATGGTAGGAACTGCAACTCTAATTGATGGTAGCAATAAGCAAGAAATAATACAGCTTTCTGAAATAAAAACCGGGATGATTTTATTAATTAGTGCTGGAGAAAGAATTGGTGCTGATGGTGAAGTAATCGAGGGAGAAACAGATCTAGATACTAGTATAATTACCGGAGAAACTTTGCCACAAAAAGTTATAATCTCTTCTAAAGTTTTTGCTGGAACTATTAATATTGGCAATCCGATAAAAATATTAGTTACTAAAGCTTCTGATAAAACTTTACTTGCAGAAATTATAAAATTAATGGAAGTATCAGAACAATCTCAAGCAAAATATGTAACTATTGCTGATAAAATATCTAGATGGTATACCCCTGTTGTTCATCTACTTGCTGCTATGACTTTTATTCTGTGGTGGATATTTCTTAAAATATCCCCGCCTGAAGCATTACTTAATGCAACCACCGTGCTTATTATTACCTGTCCTTGTGCATTGGGTTTGGCGGTGCCAGTTGTACAAGTTTTAGCAAGCAGCAAATTGATGCGTCTAGGAATTTTATTAAAATCAGGTAGTGCTTTAGAGAGGTTAAACCAAGTTACAGATATTGTTTTTGATAAAACCGGTACATTAACTATTGGTAAACCCACCTTAATAAATTCAGACCATTATCTTGAAGAGCAAATGGTTTTAGCGTCTAATATGGCAGCAAATAGTAAACATCCTTTAGCTAAGGCTATTTGTGAAGTTTATCCTACTAATGAGAGGATAGATTTAATTACTGATATTAAAGAAATACCAGGACAAGGTATTGAAGCTAAATTTAATGAAAAAACTGTAAGATTGGGGAATCGTAATTTTTGTGGGGTAAAATATCAAGATGATGATCAAATGATGGAATTATGGTTAAATCAAGGTGGTAATGAAAAACCTATACGTTTTATATTTTCTGATCAATTAAGAAAAGATGCTAAAGAAGTTATAACAAAATTAAAGGCAAATAATATCAATCTACATTTATTATCTGGTGATCGTAAAGAAGTAGTAGTTTCTGTTGCAGAAGATTTAAAAATAGACAACTATAAAGGCCTATTATCGCCTTTAGATAAATGTAAAGTAATTGAAGAGCTAAAAGCATCTGGAGCTAAGGTTCTGATGATAGGAGATGGCTTAAATGACGCACCATCGCTTACTAGTAGTTATATTTCAATGTCGCCATCTTCGGCTATAGATATCACACAGAATGCCGCAGATATAGTTTTTCAAGGTAATCTACTAAATCCAATATTAGTTGCTTTTAATATTGCAAAATTTTCACAAATTTTAGTTAGACAAAATTTTATGCTAGCAATTTTGTATAATATAATAGCAGTGCCATTGGCAGTTATGGGCTACGTTACTCCATTAATTGCGGCAATTGCTATGTCCAGTTCATCAATTATTGTGATTGCCAATGCTATGCGAATGAACTTAAAAAAAGAATAAATTTTTTTTGGAGCTTTATATGGACGTGCTTATTTATCTTATTCCTATTGCCTTGGGCTTAGGAACTTTGGGTTTAGTTGGTTTTTTTTGGTCTTTAAAGAACAGTCAATTTGAAGATTTAGAAGGTTCTGCAAATAGAATCTTATATGACGATGAGGATGAGAATAATCATTAAAATAACAACATGGCTAATATTTTGAGGAATATAGTATAGTATTTCATGATTGAAATGACCTATATTATGGATCCTGAACAAAACATAAA
>CAYZBM010000069.1:0-10239 GCA_964476705.1 uncultured Rickettsiales bacterium
TTTCAGGATCTAAAATCGGACTTAAAAATTTTACATCAGTAATTATTTTTTTACCCGCTTTAAAAACTAAAACATCATTTAGAAAATGAATTAAAATATCTTTATTTTTTTCGCAGCCAAAAGTTTTTTTAAACGCTGCATCGTTTTTGGGATTAAGAAATCGTGATAACATATACCTTAAATACATAAAATGTGACTATATTTTGATGTTGTTCATATTTAAGTTAAAGATGGTGCAGAGACCAGAATAAGATTTAAAAATTCAAAGTTTCATTATATTGCAGTTTTTTGCATTATACAATAATATCACAATCATAAAAAGAGGTTTATTGTCTTATCTTAAATACAAATATTATATGATCTTTATTTCATCTTTAACAAAATAGAAATCGCATTACGCAACAGACTAAAACTTTTATCTTTATTTTCATTTAATAAAATTAGTTTTTGATCGCCGCGTAATTTACTAGTTGTGGGGTTTTTATGAACATATTCAATTATATTTTCTGGATTTTTAAATTTATTTTGATAAAAACTAATTACAAAACCTTTAGGACCGCTATCAATTTTTTCAATTCCCGCTTCAAAGGCCAGTAACTTTAATTTCATAATTTCTATAAGATTTATAACTTCCTCGGGTAATTTACCAAAACGATCTATAAGTTCTATGCTGATTTCTTCTAACTCCCTTTCAGTTTTTTGCGCAGCTATACGGCGATATAATCCTAAACGTAGTTCAATATCTGGAACAAAATTATCGGGAATTAATACTGGTATATTTAAATTTATGTGTGGAGTGAAATCTTTTTCTTCTATATCATCTTTGTCGAGTTTAGCGCTGTTGATCGCTTCTTCTAACATTTCTTGATATAATTCAATTCCTACTTCTTTAACATGACCACTTTGTTCGTCACCTAGTAAATTACCAAAACCTCTTATATCCATATCATGACTTGATAATGTAAATCCTGCACCTAAAGTATCTAAGCTTTGCATAACATCTAACCGTTTTAAAGCCAGTTTAGATAATTGTTTCCTTGCGTCTGTTGTAAAATACGCATAGGCTCTAACTTTAGATCTGCCAACTCGACCACGCATTTGATATAATTGCGCTAAACCAAATAACTCAGCTTTATGAATTATTATAGTATTGGCAGTTGCTAAATCTAAACCTGAGCCAATTATGTTGGTTGCAATTAATACATCATATTTGCCATCATAAAATTTATTCATGGTATCATCTAATATGGAAGGGGCCACCTGCCCATGGGCGGTAATTAAATTTACCTCCGGCACAATATGACTTAAATGTTCGCGCATTTTTTCTAAATCTTTAATTTTAGGTAAGACTACAAAACATTTACCACCACGATAATATTCCCGCAAAATAGCATTTCGGATTATGACATCATCAAAAGGCATTATGTAGCTACGTATAGCTAGCCTATCAACTGGCGGAGTGGTTATTAAACTCAGCTCTTTAATGCCAGCTAAAGACATTTGTAATGTTCTTGGTATTGGCGTTGCCGATAAAGTTAAAATATGAATATTTTTTTGTAATTCTTTTAATTGTTCTTTTTGCGTAACTCCAAATAATTGTTCTTCATCAATTATAAGTAGCCCAAGATTCTTAAATTTAAGGGATTTGGCAAGTAAAGCATGAGTACCAATTATAATATCAACTGAGCCATCTTCAATTCCTTTTTTAGCAAGTTTAGCATCTTTACTTTCGGTAAATCTAGAAAGACCTGCAATATTAAAAGGAAAATTTGCAAAACGTTCTTTAAAAGTTTTTAAATGTTGTCTAGCAAGTAAGGTAGTTGGAGCTATAACAGCAACTTGTAGCGGTTTTTGATTGCTAGCTACAATAAAGGCCGCACGCAAAGCAACTTCTGTTTTGCCAAAGCCCACATCACCACAGATTAAGCGATCCATTACTTGGCCTGAGGCTAAATCTTCTTTAACATCATTTATCGCTTTTAATTGATCTTCTGTTTCTACATAAGGAAAGCCCGCACAAAATTCTTCGTAACTTTTATCGTTATTTTCAATAATTGTAGCTTTAGTTAATTTTCTAGCAGCGGCAATTTTAAGTAAAGCAAAAGCAATATCTTTTATCCGCTTTTTCATTTTGGCTTTACGATCTTGCCAACCTAAGCTACCTAATTTATCTAATTTTACTTCTTCACTTTCCGAGCTGTAACGTTTGATGGCATCGATATTTTCAACGGGTAAATAAAATTTATCATTATTTTGATATATTATTCTAAGGCAATCATGTTTTTGCCCTAAAATAACTAAAGTTTCTAAAGCTTCAAATTTACCAATTCCATGTTCTTTATGAACGACATATTCACCTTCATTTAAATGAGTAGCCTCAAGGAAAAAACGATCACTTTGTTTACTTCTAGCTTTTTTACTACCTATTTTTTCACCGAATAAATCTTGTTCGCTAATAAGTAATATATTTTGGCCAATAAACCCACTTTCAATTTCCAAAATAACTAGGCCAATAGTTTTACCGCTAACTATTTTTCTGGTATCCCAATCTTCAACATAAACTGTATTAAAATTATGTTCCTTTAATATATTGTCTAGCCTGTCTCTCGAACCATTACTTAAACAAGCGATGATAGTTTTTAGGCCTAAATTATTCTCATGTTTACGAATTTGCTCTTTTTTAGTTTCGATATAATCTTTTAAATATTCAAAAACATTAACCTGATTAGTTTTAGCTGTAGTTAAAATGTTTGAGGTTGCGCTATATTTAAGCAAAACATTATGTTCTGATGGCTCAATGGCAAAAGGAGAAAGTGTAAAATTTGGATATTTAGCAATCTCTTGAATATAACTTTTCTCAGTTAAATATAATAATTCTGGCTCAACCGGATTATAACTATGCGAATCTTTGCTAATCGGGTTTTTACGGGCTAAATAATAATCTTGTATTGTTGCGATTCTTTCATCTTTGGCTTGAACAGTTAAGTAATCAAAGCAGATTAGAGCATTTGGTAAATAAGCAAAAAGGCTTTTTAATTCTGGATAAAAAAACGGTAAGTAGTTTTCCATACCCGCATAATGTCTTCCTTCTGATATTGCTTCATATAAAGGATCATCACGATTTATGACTGTAAAATTTTCTCGGTAAAGTTCGCGAAAATTAGCTATAGTTTCGGGATTTAAAATTACTTCTGAAGTGGGGATTAGTGATAATTCTTCTACTTGCTTATTACTTATTTGGGTAAGGGGATCAAATATTCTAATAGATTCAATTTCTTCAGCAAAAAAATCTATTCTATAGCCTAGATTTTGGCCAGATGGAATAATATCAATTATCGATCCTCTGACAGCAAATTCGCCAGGTTCAGTTGCTGTAGGATTTCGCAAATAACCACTTTTGCATAAATTTGAAAGTAATTTTTCGCGATCAACTTTATTTCCTTTGCGTAAATATATTGAATGTTCATTTAATATATCCAATGGTGGAATTTTTTGTAAAATTGAATTTACAGAAGTTATAATAACTATTTTAGTTTTTAAAGGTAACTCATTTAAACGACTAATTTGACATAAAGCTTTTACACGTTTAGTTGCGGTATATATTGATGGTGATATCCGATCATAAGGTAGCGAATCCCAAGCTGGTAAATTAATTATATGGGTATTGGGTTCAAAAAAATTTATTTGATTTTGTAATTGCTCTTGTCTTTTATCATCTCTGGTTATAATTAGTAAAGGAACAGTTATATGTTCTAGTAACTTACTTATTTCATAAGCATCAGCACCATAAGGCAAAGAAGATATTGTAGTTGAAGAACCAATATTTTTATTAATTAATTGTAAATGTGAAGATAACATATTTTTATAATTGTTTAATTTTTTTATAATAGTGCTTTTAATTTAAGTATTAAAGGATTACTATATTTTTTAGGTGTTTCTTTATTATCTGTAAGATAAGCGTAGATATCCCAATCATCTTCAGAAATAAATTCTTCGTATAAATTTAGTTCTTCTTGGCTCAGTTCATTTATACAGGGCGCAAATTTTGCTAAAATATAATCGACTTCTTTACAACCACGATGAAGACTTTGGTAGATTAAACGTTTTTTCTTGATTTCTAGATCCATAATAATTTCTAATTTTTCTAAATTTAATTTTATCTGTTATAATATTATTTATATTAAGTTTAATTGTTTAATTATATACATATGTATATATATTCCGGCAGTGATATTTAGAACTATATTGTAAAATTACGATATGTTGCAAGTAGAAGGCATATCCTTATTTGTAGAGCTGTCAATATTTTTATTTGAAAAAAATAAAAAATATTGGTTTACTCGTCCAGATCTTTTAGGCTAGTTTCAGGAAACTATTTTAAGGAGCGTATTTAAAAAAACAACCTGCTTATTTTTAGTAAAACTAAAGGTATAACTTATTTAAACTTATTTTAACACTTTTATTACCTGTTGAGCATTACACGATGTTGATGGGAGACTATCTTTTTCACTGGTGTAAAATTTGGAGCGAAAATGCAAATGGCCTTGTTACATGAAGAAAATTTAACAATTTCCCAGGTTTGGGAGAGGGTTTGTATGCGTCTTAAGAAGGAATATGGGCGTGCTACATATACTAGTTGGATTAAACATTTGCTTGTTGAAGAAGTAAATAATAATGAAGTAATTTTATCGGTTCCAACTAGATTTATTCGGGAGTGGATAGTAAGAAATTATGCCGATAATATCGAACAATTTTGGCGGCAAGAAGATGGTAAAATTTTGCGGATGACTATAATTGTTAGAGAACGTAGTGTTGAAGAGAAAAATGAAGCTGCCACAGTTAACGATTTTGAGCTTAAAGATTATGAAAATGGTAATGGTAATAATAACGATTCAAATAATTCGGCTAATTTTAACCAAATACAAAATAAAATTTTAGCCTCAGGCGTTGATGTAACCGGACAAAATATAAATGTCTTAAAAATTGCTGAAAATGATCAAGATTTTGGATCACCGCTTGATCGCAGATTTACTTTTGATCGTTTTGTAGTGGGAAGCTCTAATAATTTAGCTTTTGCAGTAGCCAAAAATATTGCTGAATCACGAGAAATTCTTGCAGGTAAAAACCCTCTATATCTTTATGGTAAAGTGGGCTTAGGTAAAACTCATTTAATGCATGCTATTGCCTTACATATCAGATCTAATCAGCCAGATAGAAAAGTTGCTTATCTGTCTGCCGAAAAATTTATGTATCAATTTGTAACTGCTCTTAAAAGCAAAGAAATTATGGCTTTTAAAGATAAATTCAGAGCAATAGATGTTTTAATGATTGATGATATTCAATTTATTTGTGGTAAAGAAAGTACACAAGAAGAATTTTTCCATACTTTAAATTCTTTAATGGATCAAAATAAACAATTAGTAATAGCGAGCGATCGTTCTCCATCAGAACTTGAAGGTATGCAAGAAAGAATAAGAACTCGTTTAGGCTGGGGATTGGTTGTTGATGTTAATACTGCAGATTTCGAATTACGTTTAGGAATCTTAAAGTCAAAAGTTGAACAGATGGTTGATGTTGAAGTTCCCAATGAAGTTTTAGAATTTTTAGCGGGAAGAATTAGTTCAAGTATTAGAGAATTAGAAGGCGCCTTAAATAAAGTTGTTGCCCATGCAACTTTAATGACCAAGGAAATTAATTTGAGCACCACTAAAGAAATCTTAGCTGATTTATTACGGGCCAATGAAAAAATTCTAACCGTGAGCGATATTCAAAAAGCTGTAGTTAATCATTTTGCAATTAAAATTGCGGATATGACTTCAGCAAGTAGAGCGCGAAATGTTGCAAGACCTAGGCAAATAGCTATGTATTTATCTAAGAAATTAACTACCAGAAGTCTTTCGGAAATTGGTAGGAAATTTGGCGGTAAAGATCATACCACAGTTATTCATGCCATTAAAAAAATTGAAGAATTATATAATGATGATGATGAAGTTAGAGATGAGATACTAAAAGTTGAAAGAATTCTACAATCTTAAATTTTTTGATCTTATTTATTGCTAAGTAATAAAACTGTAGTGTAATATTATAATAGTAGATCAGCGATATGCTATCTATTCTGTTAGATCCCGGACTAAATCTGGGACATTTGTATTTTGTTTATTAATTTTAATTAGTAGTATTTTTATGTCAAAGCAGGCCGTTACCAAAGTTAGAGTTGAAACTAATGAATTTAATAATGAGCATATAGATGTCTCTAATTTACCAGATTTGGTTTTAGAACGAGAAGAGATTTTGTCGTCTTTAAGTCACATGCAATCAGTTGTCGAGAGAAAAACTACTATTCCTATTTTGGCTAATGTTAAATTAGAGTCAAAGTCAGGTAGAGTTACACTTACTTGTACTGATATGGAATTAGCGTTATCAGAAGAAATAAATGCTATAGTTAACAAACCGATAGTCTTAACTGTACCTGTGCATATGTTTTATGAAATAGTTAAAAAAATGCCTGCTCATTCAAAAATAGAATTATTAATTGATAAAAAACAGCAAAATAGTTTAATTGTTAGATCAGGGTCTGCTAGCTTTCTTTTATCTTTTTTAGAGGCTGATAATTTTCCAATTATTGAGTTTGGCAAATCTGATTTGCATTTTACTTTAGATAGTTCTTTATTATCGGAACTAATTAATAAAACACGTTTTGCTGCTTGCACCGATGTTAATCGTTATGCTTTAAACGGAGTATATTTTCATGTGGTTGATGGTGAATTAGTTTGTGTCGCAACTGATGGTCACAGACTAGCAAAAGTTGCAATTAAAGCGCCGCAAACTTCAGTGCCAATTCCTGGCGTTATCATCCCAAGAAAAACTTGTGCGGAAATCTCTAAACTTTTATTAAATACTAAAGGTGATGTAAGTATTGCGATCTCGCGGACTAAAATAGTTTTTGCTTTTGGTGATGTTATATTAATTTCTAAAATTATTGAAGGTAACTATCCTGGATATCAGAATGTTATACCAAAACAATTTAAAAATATAATGGAAGCTAATGTTGAAGAATTAAAAGAAGCTGTAGATCGCGTATCTATAGTCTGTCCAGAAACAACTAGAGCAATTTGTTTTTCACTCAAAAAAATTGCTGATTTACCTGCCAATTCTCCCTTTAAGGATATTAGTGATTTTTCTGGAATTTTAGAGCTTGATGCTACTAATGAAAATAGAGGCAAAGGTATTGAGACCGTCCTAGTTAATTATGATGGTGATGCCGGTAAAGTTAATTTTAATTCTCGTTATATTATGGAAGTTCTATCACTTATTGAAGGACCAAAAGTTCATTTTAGCTTTAGTTTAGATGATGGATTAAGTACAGTTTTTGATCCTGATAATGCCAAAGCTTTATTTGTAGTTATGCCAATGATTATGGAGGAGTAGCATCTAAAGCTTTTGCCTAATTCTTTTAATAAGATTAATATAGATTCTTTGTCGTTACGCAATTTTCGTAATTATAAATCTATAGACTTTGAATTTAAATCTAATTTTACAGTTTTTACTGGTGAAAATGGTATTGGCAAAACTAATATATTGGAAGCTATTTCATTTTTATCTCCAGGCAAGGGCTTGCGTTATTTAAATAAAATTGATGAAGCAAATTATCAGCATCAAGATAGTTGGTTTGTTTCAGCTTTACTTACTAATTTATTTGGGCAAAGTAAAATAGTCACTTCTTGCGACAAGCAAAAGAAAAAAAGACATATTTTACTTAATGATAAAGCCATAACTAAGCAAGCAGAACTTGCTAAACTTGTTAGCATGAACTGGCTAACTCCACAAATGGATGGTTTATTTATAGGGAGTAGTTCAAGGAGGCGGAAATTTTTAGATAAAATAGTTAGTAATTTTTATCCCGATCACGATAGTCATATTTATATATATGAAGATTCAATGCGGCAAAGGGCAAAATTACTCCAAGAATATGCTGATCCCTTATGGATAAAAATTCTTGAAGATAAAATGGCGCAAAAAGCTATTGCTATCGCGGCAGCAAGAATAGAAACAATACAGCTTATAACGCAAGATATAGAAAATACTAAAAGCAATTTTCCTAAAGCTCAAATTAAAATTATAGGTTTTGTTGAGGACTTGCTTAGTAAACATAAGGCCCTTGAGGCTGAAGAAATATTTAAAGAAAAATTATTTCATAATCGTATAACAGACAAAAATAGTAAAAGAACAGGATCCGGTATACATTTAAGTGACATAGAAGTTAGTCATCAAGCTAATTTAATTAAGGCGGCTTTTTGTTCAACTGGCGAGCAAAAAGCTTTACTTATAAATATATTACTTGCAGAAATTAGAACTAAAATTGCCTGGCAAAACACCGTACCAATTTTGCTTTTAGATGAAATAATTGCACATTTAGACGAAAATAGACGCAAAAGCCTCTTTTCTGATCTTCTAGAACTTAATTGCCAGGTATTTACAACTGGAATTAAGCCTGAAGCCTTTGATTTTATTGCTAATTACGCTACTATATTGCGACTGTGATCAATCTAGCCATAATGCGATATTGAAGGCGCATTGTATATTAAGTAGCTTGAATTTTTGTAACCTTTATATGTTTATATTGAAACATAATTGTAAATATACTATATGCTTGCTTCAAGTTGTAGTATTTCTTGAATCTACTATAAATTACAAATATTATTTAAATTATTAATTTTAATAGGTGAATGATTATGTTTAAAAAAGTTGTTATTTTGTCAGCTCTAGCTTCAACTATGTTAGTTGCTTATACTGCTAATGCTGATGTTGTAAAACCTTATGTTGGTTTTAATGTTGGAATAAATGATGTTACTTCAAAAGATAAGGTTGATAATAATCGTCCTGACCTTGGTACAGAAGTAAATGCATTTGTTGGTGCTCGCATTACTGAAAATTACAGAACTGAGCTAGCTTACTTAGGTGCGCGTAATACAAATAAAGATAGTGTTGATGATACTACTTACAAAAACAGATTAACTTTAAATGGTGCTGTTTGGAATAACTACTATGATATTAAAAATTCTAGTAAATTTACTCCATATGTTGGTTTTGGTTTAGGTGCTGCTAAAGCTAGAGTAAAAACTACATATGCTGATGGAAGCAATCAAGTAAAAGTAAGTGATACTGTTTGGATTTATGAGCCTAAAGTTGGGGTTTCTTACAATATAGATGCTCATAATGATATTAACTTAGGTTATAACTATATCACCAGTTCAAAAGGAAAAGATCAAGGTACTGATTTTGGAAGATATAAAGACCATATTATCGAAATCGGTTATAGATATAGCTTCTAGTCTTTGCTTGTAAGCTAACTGCTTATTAAATTTAAAAGGCCTCTATTTATGGAAAATAGGGGCCTTTTTATTGAAATTTCTAAAGCCTAGTACCGCAGCTCTTATTTGCACCTAAATGAGCTTATTGTTAATTTATTTATAATTAATAGTTGTATTCTATGCCATTTTGCTGTATTAAAGAGTAGCTTGTGAAGTTACAAAATAATTACAATATAGATAGGTGAGAAAATTATGTTTAAAAAAACTATAGTGTTTTTAATTGCTATATCAGCTTTGCTATTTTCTAATATAGCCAATGCTGCTGATATTAAGCCTTATTTAGGCTTAAACATTGGAGTTGGAGTTCCAACTAGCACCAAAGACGGTAAAGATCGTTTAGGTCAAAAATATAATTCTAATGGCTCGACAAGCCTTTATGTTGGCTTAAAAGTTAACAATAATTATAGAACTGAAATAGCTTATCTTGATAACTATAATGATAGTAATGATTTTTTTGGTCTGTATAGCGATGAATTAGAGCTACAAGGCGCTATGTGGAATAACTATTATGATTTTAAAAATTCTACTAATTTTACTCCTTATGTTGGTTTTGGGATTGGTGCGGCTAAATTAAATAATAAAATAAATATTTTAGGTATAAAAGTAGGTGATGATAGCGCTACAGTTTCTGTATACCAACCTAAAGCAGGTATTGCTTATGACATTAATGAGCATCACAGTATAAATCTTGGTTATAGCTTTATTACAACCTCTACAGCTAAACTAAATTTAGGCGGAGATGATGTTAATAAAAAATATCAAGCTAATAATTATGAAATAGGTTACAGATATACCTTCTAGTTAGCCTACATGTTATATAGTATTTCATGATTGAAATGACCTATATTATGGATCCTGAACAAAACAT
>CAYZBM010000070.1:0-9689 GCA_964476705.1 uncultured Rickettsiales bacterium
ATAATGCTACATCCCGGAATAAATCTAAGGACAGGTTATCCTGAAAAAACATATCCTTATAATACTATTTAATGTTTTACTGAAGGATCCAAAAATACATTCATTTCAATTAAGAAATACTATATCGTAAGATGTTTTTTCACGGGCAATTAAGAAATACTATAGTATTAGCCTTCTTATGTTATTCAGCAAAAAATAAATATGCTCTAGGCCTGGCTACGCTGCAAAATCCGTCTCTCTCTTTGTCCTCTCCTAGCTCTGCTCGTCGCGTCGAAGCGTAGTGAAGACGGATGGGGCGGGCGACCGGGATCGAACCGGCGACCTCCAATGCCACAAACTGGCGCTCTAACCAACTGAGCTACGCCCGCCACATAAATAATAGGCTTTAAGGAAAGCCTTAGAAGCGGCCAAGCTAATAGAATAGTCCTATTTCGTCAAGTATAAATTATAGCATCATCAGAATAGTTTTATAAATAAAACCATTCTGATGATGCTATAATTTATGAACTTGTTTAAGGTTCCACTTGATATACAACATTATAAGCTACTGATTTTCCTTACCAATATCACTAGACTCTTCTCCATCTGGAGTAAATATATTATGCCATATTTCCATTAAATCACCATTATCTTCATTCTTACTCGGAATAGTTTCATTACTTACTGGACCTACTTGATGAATAACTTCTATAATATTAGGAATACCAAATATTGAGCCATCTCTCTTTACCATAATATCTGTTACCGGTTTATTAATATTAGCTTTAAGCATAAAATCTTTCCATATTTCAGCAGGTAAACTGCCTCCGGCTACATTTTTCATTGGTGAATTATCATCATTACCAACCCAAACTCCAACTATATAATCGGCCGTAAAGCCAATAAACCAAGCATCTCTTGCATCTTGGCTAGTGCCAGTTTTTCCTGCAGCTGGACGATCAATCCTCGCCCTTTTACCTGTACCTTGAGTTATGACTTTTTCTAACATATTATTCATTTGCGCTACAACATTCTCAGATAAAATTCTTTTAGGCTCTGGCTCCACATAATGATAAATATTTGCACCAGTATTATCATTAATTTCCAAGATACCATGCGAGACAACCGCATTACCACCAGAATCTAAATGAGCATAGGCATTGGTCAGTTCTAATAAATTAACTTCTGACGCTCCAAGTGCCGTACTTAAATTAGAAGAAATATCACTACTAATTCCTAAACGATGCCCTAGATTAACTACATTATTTATTCCTACTTTTTGTGCCAGCCTTACTGCCACACTATTTATGGAATTAGCTAAAGCATAATCAAGCTGAACCTCACCTAAATATTTATTATTCCAATTGCTTGGCCGCCACCTCCCTATAGTTATAGGAGCATCAACAAAATTATCATGTGGAGCAAAACCTTGTTCTAAAGCGGTTAAATAAACAATAGTCTTAAACGATGAACCAGGCTGTCTTTGGGCTTGCGTTGCATGATTAAACTGACTTTTAGCATGATCAACTCCTCCTACCATAGCAAGTATCTCACCTCTTGGTGATAAAACTACCATAGCAGCTTGACTAACATTATTTACTCTGCCGCTTGCAGATAATCTTGTAGTCACAATATTTTCTGCAATATCTTGTAAATGCGAATCTATTGTAGTCTTAACTATAATATCATGGTCATAGTCAGCACCTATATAATTAGGTAATTGATCTTTAACCCATTGAGCAAAATAAGGGAAATAACTTTTATTATCATGAGAAATTTTATAAGGATTATTATTAACATTTTGTTTAATAATATTAGCTGAAGCTAATTTTCCATTCTCATACATATTCATTAAAACTTCATTAGCTCTTTTTACCGCTAAATCATAATTACTAGTTGGGGCATAGCGAGATGGCGCTTGAATTAGGCCTGCAAGCATTGCAGCTTGATGTAAATTTAAATTTTTAACTTCGCAACCAAAATAAGATCTTGCAGCGGCATCTATACCATAATTACCTGCGCCAAAATAAACTCTATTTAAATAGAGTGAAAAGATTTGTTGTTTAGAAAATTTATGCTCTAAATATAAAGCTAACATTACTTCTTGAATCTTCCGCCTAAAAGTACGTTCAGAACTCAAAAAAGAAATTTTGGCCAATTGCTGAGTTATTGTACTACCACCTTGAATAATTTTACCGGCCTTATAATTGGCAAAACTAGCCCTCATTAATCCTAAGATATCAATACCAAAATGACGAAAAAACTTACGATCTTCGGTAGACGTAACGGCATCTATCAACACTTGTGGCATTTGCTCAAAGCGAATAGCTTTTCCATATTCTTGACCAAAACGACCAATAACATTACCTGCATTATCGATAAGTTTTATAGTTGGAACTTTTTCACTTTTAAAAACCTTGTTAACGTCAGGTAAAGTCGAGGCAAAATAACCCAAAATAGCCAAAAATGCAAAACTTCCCCAAATAAAAGAAATTATTCCCCATTTAAATAATAAACCCCGCAAAGAAAAACTATTTTTCTTTTTACGTTTACCACGAGTTTTTTTCTTACGCTTTTTTTTAGGATTCTCATCCCAATCTGGATCAAAAAAGATACTCAAAAAATTTACCTTATTATATAGCAGTTAAAGCTTGCGCTTACCTAAATTTTATAGATCCCGGAATAAATCCTGGATATGTAGCATCATAAAAATTATTAATTATTATTAATTTAATTATAGGTAAATAATTAGCAAATCAGCGATTTACTATTGATCTACTACACCTCAACAGTCATACTACTATAAACTTGTACCCGTTGCTCAGTAATCCGCTGTTTAGGTAATACTATCGTAATTTTAGTTCCTGATCCTAATTTTGTTTTTATCTCTAATTTACCGCCGTGAAGCATAGCATATAATTGACATAACGGCAATCCAATACTAATTTTGCGAGATTCTTTATCTGCCTCTAAATCAGTTTCAAAAGGCTGCAATATTCTTCTTAGTTCGTTTTTATCAATACCAGAGCCACTATCTAATACTTCAAACACAAAATTTTGTTGGGCATCATAAAAGGTTGAAACCACTATTTTACCACCAGCCGGCGTATATTGTACCGCATTAGAAAGTATATGCAAAACCATATGCCTAATCCTACGACTATCTGCTTGGATAATGGTATTACTTTTCATAGTATTATCAACTAAAGTAATTCTTTGCTCATGTAATTTTGGCGCCAGTAACTGTATAGAACCAATAATAATTGAGGTAATATCCACCTGCTCTTCTTTCAAACAAACCGCTCCAACATCTGCCGATATTAATTCACTGACATTAGATATTAAATCCAAAACCTGGCCTGAACATTGTTGAATATCATGGAGTCTTTGTTTTTGTTCCTTATTAATTGGTCCAAAATATCCTTCAGATAACATTTGGGAAAAACCAGTAATTGCATGAATTGGAGTTACCAATTTTTCACTAGCTTTAACAAAATAATTTGATTTACCATGCATTAAACGTAAAGAATTATTGGCTAAATTAGAACTAGCCTGCTGATTTTTAAATAAAACAATTACAAAAGTTACTATAGCCAACAGTGCAAAACTTAACAAAGCAATTAACTTATAATAACGTTTAAGATCTACATTCCAAGCCCCTGATAAATCTTGATTATTTATACTTAAGGCAATATAAACCGGTAAGGATTTTAATTTCTGCAAAGACAATATATTAATATTATCATTATCAGTTTTTTGTTCTGAAATATAAACATTATCAGCTGAAATAGATGCTTTGTTATCTTTAACTTCACTTACTTCTTTAGCATCTTTAGGATATGAAATATCTTTAGTTTCATCTTCAAATATTTTTGGATCATTAATCAGCGCTCTAATTGCTTCTTGATTAGTAAAAGCATTATTTGAACTAGTTACAATATCCGAATTATCAAAAATTAAGGCCACATTCACACTATTACCAAAAAAATCGGTAGCAAAATCACGAGTAATATGTTCAGCACTAACAACCGCAGCAACAATTCCTTTAAGTGAACCATCAACACCCAACATTTTTCGGCCAATAATAATATTACTTTCACCATTTGAACTTTTAGATTTAAGCAGATGAATAAAAAATTGGCTTTTATCCTCGGGTTTTATATGTCTTAATATTTCATCTACAGCAAATACAGTGCCAGGCTGAATATCAAATTTAGGATTATCTTCCGCATAAATAACTTCTATTTTTCCTTCACCATCAGTAACAATCATTGATTCTACAAAAGGATTTTCATCAACCCATAATGAAATATTATTTTTAACATCCTCACGAATAGTTTTGCCAAATAAAATATTGGTATATTGTTTATCGACAACTCTTTTTAACATTGAATCAACAGAATTAATCAATAAGCCAAAGTTAACTTCCATGATCTTAGAGTTTTTTTCAAGATCATTTTTTGCTCTGCTTGCAAAATATTCTTTACTATCATTATGCTGTAACCATGCGCTGTAACCAACAAAGCTTGCATAAATGACACAGACCCCAATAAGAAATAATATTATTGGAATTTTTTTTCTTTCTATTTCTTGCGCCCCTTGCATTTTAAACTAGTATCCGCACATTATGATGATATATAAACAAAAAAATAATTATTCTTAGACTTTAAGTTTTTCAACTATAGCTCACTAACCCCTAATTTCGCAAGAAAATTATCATGGTAGTTCATATTAATACAATAGCCTTCAGTGGTATCAAACCAATTTTGGTAGACGTACAAGTTCATATGACCCCTGGAAAATTTAATTTTAGTATTGTCGGCTTACCAGACAAGCTGGTGAATGAATCTAAAGAAAGAGTTTTGGCTTCTTTAACTGCTTTAGGTTTTAGCCTACCATTTTGCCGGATGACGGTAAATTTATCACCCGCAGATATAAATAAAGGTGGTAGCCATTACGATCTACCAATCGCTCTAGGGCTGTTTGCTCATATGGAAATTTTACCTAAAGAACAATTATTAGATTATATTATTATGGGAGAATTATTTTTAGATGGAACAGTAACTAAAGTTCCTGGAGTATTACCAGCTTCATTACATGCAAGCGATTTAGGTCTGGGAATTATTTGTCCTTATGAAAATGTTAATGAAACTTTTTTAGCGCCTAATATTAAAGTAATACCTGCTAAAAATATTATAAATTTAGTTAACCATTTTAAAGGTAAACAAATTTTAAGTGCACCAAAAATAGATTCTCCCAACCTTGAAACTAAAATTAGTAAAGGTGATTTTGCGGATGTGAAAGGGCAGTATGTCGCAAAAAGAGGTTTTGAAATTGCTGCAGCCGGTGGCCATAATGTTTTAATGGTAGGTCCTCCTGGTTCTGGAAAATCGATGTTATCGAGTAGATTACCTAGTATTCTACCGCCACTTACCGCTAAAGAAATTTTAGAGGTAAATATGATAGCCAGTATTAAAGGTTTAATTAACAAAGGTGATTTAATAATAGAACGGCCTTTTAGAAGCCCACATCATTCTTGTTCAACTGCTGCCATGGTTGGTGGTGGTAGAAAAGCAGAACCTGGAGAGATAACTTTAGCTCATAATGGAGTATTATTTTTAGATGAATTACCAGAATTTCCAAGAGATGTTTTAGAGTCCTTACGCCAACCTTTAGAAACAGGAAATATAACTGTAGCCAGAGCGCAAGCCCATGTTACCTATCCAGCAAATTTTCAATTAATTGCCGCAATGAATCCTTGTCGTTGTGGTTATTTAGGTGACCCTGATCGCGGTTGTTCTTTAGCCCCCAATTGTGGAAAAACTTATCAAGCTAAATTATCTGGACCATTAATTGACCGAATTGATTTAAGAATTGAAGTCTCGCCGGTAGATTTTAAAGAGTTAAGAGAGCATGATCATAATATCGAAAAATCGGAAATAATTTTACAAAGAGTTTTAAAGGCTCAGGAGATCCAAAAAAAACGTTATCTGGGACAAAATTTTTATTTAAATAGCCAAGCCGACGGCGAGTTATTAAGGAGCAAAGTATTACTAAGTAATAACGCTCAAACATTGCTAGATAAGGCCTTTGAACGCTTAAAGCTCTCTATGCGCAGTTACCACCGGATCTTAAAAGTAGCCCGAACTATTGCCGATTTGTGCGATAATGAGTTTGTGGAAGAGACCCATATTGCCGAAGCTTTGTCCTTTAAACGTTAAAAAATCTTAATAACAGCCTATTATCTAGTTCCCAAATAGGGTTTTTTATTATATTTTCTTGCAAAAAAGCGCTTTTTGTAACAAATAATTAATAAACTCATGCTAATATAGTTGTAGAATGAACTGCAAATTATATTAAATTTAAAACTTACGTAAGGTAGATAAATTGCCTAAAAGACCAGCAAATATAGAACCAGCATTAGGTAGCCATGAGGCAAGTCTACCGCATGATTTTAAACTTAATCTAATGGCTGCTAGTGCTGAGCAATTTGTAAAAGAGCAAAGCCAAAATTTACAAGCACAAGGTAATAAAAAGGGCGCTGAAAATTTTGTCAATTTCTTCCGTACTCTTTTAAAAACCTCAAGTACCATAATCGAACGACCTAGAGCGCTAGAACATCTAAAAAATTCTCCAGCTAATATAATATACGACCCTGCTAATCAAAATGATAACGAACGTTATCATCAAGCTGACGAACAAACTTTAGCCTGGATAGAGGAAGTAACTCAAGGAATTAATCCAAATATAATGGACCGAGAAAATTTTAAAAAAATTCTCCTTCTTTCATCTGATGCAGATAGAAAAGCCTTAGTAGAATCTTTTTCAGAAGTTAAAAAGACTATTAGCGGAAGCAGAGAAATACGCGAAGAAAATCAAAATAATCAAATTACTCAAGTTTCTAATCAGCCAAATGAATCCAACGATGGAACTAAAAAAAGATTAGATCCTCCACCACCACCCAAAAAAGCAGCTCCAGCACCTAGCCCTGCAGCTGAAAAAAAGCCAGAAGCAAAAGAAAGTGCAGAAGATAAAAAAGCTAAAGAATTAGCTGAACATGAACATTCTTGTAATTTACAAAATGCCGCAATGTTAAGTGTAGCTGCTGAATTGGCCAAAGGTCTTGGTGATCTTGGTGCCGATACCTTTAGTGATGTAGCCGGGCTATTATTTGGCAATGGTAGATGGCCAGTCACTATGGAACTAGTTAAAATATTTTCAAAAGTAGCAAAGCAAATTGCTGCAATACCTGATTTTTTTGCTAAGAAAAACTATTTAGAAGCAGCTGTGGAATGTAAAAAATCTGGGCATATTACTGATGAGGAATTTAAGTTTATTGAGGATAAATATAAAAGTGCCGAAAAATCTTTACCCGGTATAAGTGGCTTATTAGGTGGTAAAGCTTCTCCTCCTCCTGCAATAGAATCAAGGGTAGAACCTGCAGCACCTGCTGTAAGTCAATTTACAAGAGAAGAAATATTAGAAAATAGAGATCCCGCTGCAATGGTAGCTAACGATGCACCAGAGCCAGGAGCTGTCGATAGTGGCCTCGGTCGATAGTGATGGTGGCGCAGATCAAATTCAGATTTTGAAAATATTCGCTCATAACACCACAAAATCTAAACCTCAATTTTGCCTTCATAAATTTTAGCAATTATATTTGCTCTTTTAGCCAATTCTAAATTATGCGTTACAAATAAAATTGCAATATTGTGGATCATACTGACTTTCAGTAATAATTCAAAAACTTCTTCAGCAGTATGCGGATCAAGATTGCCTGTTGGCTCATCAGCAAGAAGTAAAGCAGGGTTATTTACAATGCCACGAGCAATAGCCACTCTTTGTTGTTCGCCACCTGATAATTCTGCTGGCCGGTGTAAAATTCTATTGCTCAAACCTAATTGCTGCAAAAGCTCAGTTGCAACTTTAATGGCAGTTTTTTTATCTACTCCATTTAGCATTTGTGGAATAATTACATTTTCAAGCGCGCTAAATTCTGGAAGTAAATGATGGAATTGATAAACCACTCCAATTTCCCTACCCCGAATTTTAGTGCGTAAATTATCATCAGCATCGCTTGCATTTTGCCCATTAATAATTACCGTTCCCGAATCAGCTTTATCTAGAAGTCCGGCTATTTGCAAAAAAGTACTTTTACCACTGCCACTTGGTCCGACAAGAGCCACAATTTCACCGGCTTTAATAGTAAGTGATGCCGAATTTAAGATTTTTAGTTGTTTTTCACCTTGCGTAAATTCTTTACTAACATTCACTACTTCAAGAACATTTTTTTTATTATCTTTTAAATTACTCATAACGTAATACCTCCACCGGTTCTTGCCTTGAAGCTTTATAAGCTGGATAAATAGTTGCCAGGAAAGATAAAACTACTCCCATTAATACAGCTCTTGCCACATCATAAGTTTGAATCTCAGCCGGTAATTCTGATAGAAAATAAAGTACCGGATCAAATAATTTATTACCAGTTAAAGATTCAATAAATTTTTTGATTGTTTCAATATTACTTGCAAAACCAACCCCTAATAAAAACCCAGCAAAAGTTCCGCTAATGCCAATTAAAGAACCACAATAAAAAAATATTCTTAAAATCATTCCTTTAGTTGCGCCCATAGTTCTAAGCACCGCAATATATTTACGTTTATCATTAACTAACATAATTAAGCTGGAAATAATATTAAAGGCGGCAATAAACACAATTAAAGTTAAAATTAAAAACATCACCGTCCGCTCAACTTTAAGCGCATTAAATAAACTAGCATTTAACATCTGCCAATCTTGAATATAATAAATTTGCGGCAATGAATTAATTAAATAACCGCTAATTATTTGACTATTGTCTGGATTATTAGTCATTACCTCAATTGTACTTACTGAATTTGGGTAGCGGAAAAAAACTTGCGCTGAATTAAGCGGCATAAAAATAACTGAACTATCATATTCATACATACCAGCTTCGAATAAAGCGCCAACTATAAAAGTTTTAATTCGCGGCATAGTACCTAAAATTGTGGCATTACCAGATGGAGAAATTAACTTAATTTCATCCCCTACCCTTAAAGCTAAACTTTGAGCAAGTTGAGTACCAATTACCACTTGATTATCATCAGCAAAATTTATTTTACCTGCTTTGATATTATCAATAATTAGTTTTTTCTTTTTTAAATCATTAAAGCTAATTCCTTGAACTGCAGCACCGGTTGCATTAACCCCATTTGAAGCCATTACTTGCCCTGCAATCAGTGGTACAGCTTCTGTTATTCCCTCTACTGTTTTTACTTTTTTAATTAGATTATCATAGTCTCTGATTCCTCGTTCAGCACCTAAAGAAGAAATATTTATATGTCCATTAAAGCCTAAGATTTTTTTAGTAATTTCACTTCTAAAACCTTGCATCACTGCCATAACTACAATAAGAGTAGCAACACCAAGCATTATGCCAATAAAAGAAAAAATTGCGATAACCGAGATAAAACCTTCTCGTCTTTTGGCTTTTAGATAACGAAAGGCAATCATTAATTCTAGGCTTAAAGACATAAAATATTCCGTATCTTATTACTGTTTATTTAGTTGCCCGTGAAAAAACATCTTACGATATTTTTTAAAGTACAATAATGAATAATCTATACTCAGGGTAGGCCCTACGTATAGATTATAAATTCTTCAAAAATTTACACTGGTAAATTTTTGTT
>CAYZBM010000071.1:0-9680 GCA_964476705.1 uncultured Rickettsiales bacterium
TTTCAGGATCTAAAATCGGACTTAAAAATTTTACATCAGTAATTATTTTTTTACCAGTTTTAAAAACCAAGATATCATTTAAAAAATGAATTAGAATATCTTTATTTTTTTCGCAGCCAAAAGTTTTTTTAAATGCCGCATCGTTTTTAGGATTAAGAAATCTTGTTAACATATACCTTAGATACATAAAATGTGACTATATTTCGATGTTGTTCATATTTAAGTTAAAAATGGTATATAAACTAGAGTAAAATTAAAGAAACTTATGGTTTAATTATATTACATTTTTTGCATTATGCAATAATGTCACGGTGTAATATTTAAGCTATGTTGACTATAATCGTAAAATTATTATCATCAGTTATTTTCTTAATTGCATTTGTATCTATCATATCGGAACTTTTAATTTCAGTTAAATCTAAAGCGTTAGTAACTGAGGCTAAATCAACAGCAATTTTTGTTAGATCAAAATCAAGATTAACATTTTCTTTAATAATTTTTAAACTTGCTAAATCAGTTTTCATAGATAGATTTTTTTCCGCTTTAATTTTACGTACTGTATCTAGAATTGTAACTAAATGATCACCCATAATTTCAGCATCTTTTTGCTTTGTATAATCTTCTAATTTTGGCCAAGTATTTTTATTATGAATTGAACCTGAAAATTTAAGCATTTTTTCTTTAAAAATATAACCATATAATTCTTCAGTAATATGAGGAATAATTGGGGCAAATAATCTTAAAATTGTATCTAAACAATGATAAATTGTATGCGCTGCAGATAGTTGTTGGGCTTTAGTTATATTTTCTTTTTCACCGTAAACTCTAGTTTTAACTATCTCGAGATAATTATCACAAAATATTTTCCAGAAAAATTCTTCAATAGCCTGAACACTTAAAGAATATTCATATTTTTCAAATTGCTTTGTAGCTATTTCGATAGCTGTATATAATTTACTTATAGCCCATAAATCTGCAGTTTCAGTAATTACTCCATTTTGGATATCAAGTTTGGCTGAAATAATTTCACCTTCAATTTTATTTAAATGAATTGCCGCAAATTTAGTGGCATTCCATAATTTATTAATTAGTTTTTTGCCAATTTTAAGTACATCTTCTGAATATGCCGTATCTGCTCCTAACTTAGAAGTTGAAGCCCAATATCTTATAACGTCAGCACCTTTATCTTCAATTAATCCCACAGGAGTTACTATATTACCTTTTGATTTACTCATTTTAGTTTTATCTGGAGCTAAGCACCAACCAGAAATCATTAAATCATACCAAGGAATAGATTTTTCATGTAAATAAGATTTTACTATAGTATAAAATGCCCAAGTCCGAATAATTTCATGGGCTTGTGGCCGCATATTAGCTGGGTATAAAGATTGATGTCTTTTATAATCTATAGCATATTTTTCATTAATAGCTTGTGATGACAACTCTGGAGAAATTGAGCTAGTTGCCCAAGTATCCATCACGTCAGCTTCCGGGATAACCTCATCTTTACTATAACCTAAAGGTAAATCAATAAGTGGATTAACGGGTAATTGATTAATATCGGCTACTAAAATTTTACCTTCTTCTCCTGCTCTTTTTGAATACCAAATTGGAAAAGGCACACCAAAATAACGTTGTCTACTAATACACCAATCCCAAGATAAGCCATCAATCCATTGTTCTATTCTGATGCGCATATAATCAGGATTCCAATTACATTCATTAGCTTTTTTCTTTAAAGCTTCTTTATGCTCAAGAACTTTAACAAACCATTGGTTAGTTGGGATTATCTCTAAGGTTGCCCCTGAGCGTTCTGCTGATTTTACTACATGAGTAATTTCTTCTTGTTTTATTAAGACATTTTCATTTTTTAGTAATTCCAAAATCTTATCGCGAGCAACTGTAGTTTTTAATCCTAAAATAGCTTTAAATATTTCTCCGGCTTTTTCTAGATTAATAGTATTATCTTTATTTAAGGAACAATTATTGTCATTGCCAATAAAGTTAACTTGTTCATCTGAAATTTCAGCCCTAATTTTAGCATATTTATCAAGCAAAATTCTGGTTTTAAGATTATGACTTTTCCACCATAGAATGTCGGTTTCATCGCCAAAAGTACAACACATTACGAGTCCCGTACCTTTATCGATCTTAACATTTTCATCAGCAAGCAAAGGAACTTTTACACCAAACAATGCTGTTATTGCCGTTTTGCCTACTAAATGTTTGTATCGTTCATCTTCTGGGTTATAAAATACGGCTACGCAGGCGCCTAGTAATTCGGGTCTAGTAGTTGCGATAATTATTTTTTCGCTATTTTCTAGGCAAGTAAACTGGATATAGTTCATCTTGGTTTTAGTTTCTTTATCGACAATCTCGGCCTGAGCTATTGCAGTTTGATCAACTGGATCCCAAAGCATTGGCTGTAATTTACGATATACTTGCTCTTTATCATATAAATCTAGAAAAGACATTTGCGACATTTTACGACTAGAATCACTAATAGTCGAATAGGTTTCTTCCCAATTAACACTAAGGCCAATAGATTCAAAAAGTTTTTTAAATTCTATTCTGGCATCAAAAGCTACTTCGTTACAAAGTTTTATAAAATCTTCACGACTTAAATCTGTGGCGCGAATATTTTTAGTTTTTTCAACTAATCTTTCAGTAGGTAGGCCATTATCATCAAAACCCATAGGATAAAAAACATCAAGTCCAGACATTCTTTTAAATCTAGCAATAAAATCTGCTTGGGTATAAGAATAAATATGCCCCATATGTAAAAAACCTGATACGGTAGGCGGCGGTGTATCAATAACAAAATTATTTTCACGCTTATAGCTATTTTTAAAACTATAAGTTCCTGAAGTTCCCCAGATTTTTTGGAGTCTAGCTTCAACTTCTTTATGATTATATTCGTTGGGTAAAGTGCTCATGGTTTTGAAAGTAGTAGTTTTTAGGTTTTAGTGTTATTAAAGAATTGTCTTTTAACCTCTATTTCGCCCTTTAGCAACAAAAATTGCTCAAAAAAGAATCATTTTTTAACATGATTAAGGGATACAGCCTGACCTAAATGCAAAGGTAATTCCTTAGCACTTGAGGGATCTTGATGGATAAATACTTCCGCCAGAGGAAATAACTCTAAAAGCCTATCTTCTATAGTTTTAGTTATTTCATGTGCTTGCTCTAAAGACATATTACCATCTAATTCTAAGTGAAGTTGGATAAATGGTTTGGTGCTAGATCTTCTGGTCCGTAGATCATGCACTCCTGATACTTGCTTGTGTTCAAGTACAGTATTAATAATTTTTTGCCGATCACTATCTATAAATTCTTTATCCATTAAATTATCAAAAGATTGTTTACCCACAGTAAAGGCGCTCATAAAAATATAAATAGCAATTAAACTTGCAATTATAAGATCGATTATCACTACATCAAATTTCATCGATAAAAATAAAACCGCAATTACGGCTAGATTCATAATAAAATCAGACCGATAATGTAAAGAATCTGAGCGAATAATTGTTGAATTCGTTTGCTTAATAACATAATTTTGAAAAGCAAGTAGAGCCAAACAAAGTATGCTGGAAATTACCATAATGTTGATACCAAAAAACGGGACGTCTATATGGCTGGGATTAAGAACCCTGCCAATGGCTTCAATTACGATAAAAAATGCAGAACCGGCAATAAAAGTACTTTGCGCGAGTGCTGCAATATCTTCAGCTTTACCGTGACCAAAGCGATGATCTTCATCCGCAGGTTTTAAAGCATAAGAAACCGCAAATAGATTGACAAAAGAAGCTAGAATATCAAAAAAAGAATCAATAGTTGAAGATAAAATACTCAAAGAGCCAGTTTTAGTCCAAGCGTAAATTTTAATGATGGTGATAATTACTGCCGTAATTACCGAAGCATAAGAAGCACATTTTATTAAAATAAATTTTTTCTGCACTTTTTTAAATAACCCTTTAAATTAAATTTTGTATTTATATACTTAAACTTAGATTTGAGATAAAATCTCAACTAATATTATGCTAAAACTCTTAGATTTAGTTTTAACTTCTTTAAAGTGGGAATAATAAAATGAAAAAAATTTTATGCAAGGTTATAAGTGTTTCTTTAATAGTGGCAAATTTATCAGTATTGTCGGCTTGTGAAAATAATGGGGGGCCTGGTTTATTTACTAAAACTAATGTTGGGACCGTTATTGGGGGCGCCGGTGGTGCTATAGCGGGCTCTACCATTGGCAAGGGCAAGGGAAATATTGCAGCTATTGCAGTTGGTACTCTACTTGGGGCTGGACTTGGCCATGAAGTTGGGGCTTCTCTTGATCGAGCGGACAAAATGTATTACGAAAGAACTAGTCAATCTTCTCTCGAAAATAACAAAACAGGTGTTGCTGCAAGCTGGAATAATCCAGATTCCGGCAATAATGGCACTATTACTCCTACCAAAACCTTTAAAGCTAGTGATGGAAGTTATTGTCGTGAATATACTCAAACCATTATAATTCAAGGAAAAGCCTCAGAAGGTTATGGTACCGCATGTAGGCAACCAGATGGCAGCTGGCAAATAAGACAATAAGCTGTCGGTATTGGGCATTTATACTGAAATTTTATCTTTAACTCACTAATATTGGACTAATTGGTCCAATATTAGTGCAAAGATTCTTATTTCAAGTTGACGTGTATTTTTTTTGTGTCTATGTATATTAGACTTAAATTTTAATGTAATAACAATGTAGATTTTTATTTTTTGGATCCTAATAATGACGGATAATGATAAAGAAATAACAGAACTAGCAATACCAACCGGTAATTTGCTAAAAGGAAAAAAAGGCCTGGTTATGGGGCTAGCTAATTCTAAATCTTTGGCTTGGGGCATATCGCAATATGCGGCAGCGCAAGGAGCTGAGCTGGCTTTTACTTATCAAGGCGATGCACTTAAAAAAAGAGTTGAACCTTTGGCTGAGTCATTAGGCTCAACAATTGTTCTCCCGTGCGACGTTACCGATACAAATAGCATTGATGAGGTTTTTAACAGTTTAGAAAAAATTTGGGGCAATATAGATTTTGTTGTTCATGCAATTGCTTATTCTGATAAAAATCAGTTAACTGGTAAATATCTAGATACTACATTAGATAATTTCTTATTAACTATGAATATATCTTGTTTTTCTTTTACCTATATTGCAAAAAAAGCCGAGACCATAATGAATCCAGGTGGTAGTTTAATTACCCTCACCTATGCAGGATCTGAGAGAGTTATGCCACATTACAATGTGATGGGGGTAGCAAAAGCGGCTTTAGAATGTAGTGTAAAATATTTAGCAGCCGACTTGGGTGGGAAAAATATCAGAGTTAATGCTATTTCTGCAGGACCAGTTAAAACTTTAGCGGCCTCAGGAATTGGTGACTTTCGTTATATTTTAAAGTGGAATGAATATAATTCCCCTTTAAAGCGCAATACTAACTTAAATGACGTAGGAGGAGCAGCTTTGTTTCTCTTAAGTGAGTTAGGAAGCGGTACAACTGGTGAAGTATTACATGTTGATTCTGGCTACCATGTAGTTGGCATGAAAGCAATTGGCGCACCAGATATTGCTACTGTTTAATTTTTTTATTTAACTAATGTATAGTCTAATTAAAACATAAAAAGGAAATAAGTTATGAATACTACTGTTTTGAATCCCGTAAGAAATGCTGATTCTTCAAATCAAACTTCAACAAATCAAAGTTCTACAAATCAAAGTTCAAAATTAAACGATGCGCTTAAAAAGTTGGATCACGATAATAATGGTGAAGATTTCTTAATGTTACTTAGACAACTAACTCAAAAGCAAGGTGGAATGTCTTCTTTATCAAAAAAAATTGGTATTAATAGACAAAATCTTTACAGAACTTTTGCAAGTACTGGTAATCCTAAATTTAAATCTTTAGCAAGCATTTTAAAAGGTCTTGGTTATAGAATGTCTATAGAGCCAATCTCTGATAATCTTCAAGCTAATTTAAATTCTAATCAGGATAATAACCAGGCTAATTCTAATAGAAACAATGAGCAGCAATAGTTTTGGCAAGCTTTTTCGCTTTACTACTTGGGGTGAAAGCCACGGTGAAGCTATAGGTTGTGTGGTGGACGGTGTGCCGCCCAAAATTCCTTTAACTGAATCAGATATTCAAATCTATTTAGATAAAAGAAAACCGGCGCAATCCAAATTTACTACCCAGCGTAAAGAGGAAGATAAAGTCAAGATATTATCTGGAGTATTTGAGGGGTTCACAACTGGAACCCCTATCTCTTTGGTTATTTTTAACCAAGATTTTCGCTCTAAAGATTATGATGATATAAAGGACAAATTCCGTCCAGGTCATGCTGATTATACCTATATGAAAAAATATGGGATTAGAGATTATCGCGGTGGTGGCAGATCTAGTGCTAGAGAAACTGCTATGCGAGTAGCTGCAGGTGCTATTGCTCGCAAAATACTAGGTGACGATATAATTATCCGCGGGGCTTTGGTTACACTTGGTACCCATGAAATTAATCGTAATAACTGGAATTGGCAGGAAGTAAATAATAATCCTTTTTTCTGTCCGGACTCAAAACAAGTTAATATTTGGGAAGAATATCTTAATTCTATCCGTAAAGATGGTTCCTCAATTGGTGCTATAATTGAAGTTTATGCTGAAAATGTTCCGCCAGGACTTGGCGCTCCTATTTATAATAAACTAGATGCCGATATTGCTTCAGCTATTATGGGAATTAATGCAGTAAAATCAGTTGAAATTGGTGCAGGTAGAGATGTAGCTTTATTATCAGGTGAAGAAAATTCTGATGAGATGATTATTGACCAAAATGGTGCGGTAAAATTTTTATCCAATAATGCTGGTGGTATTTTAGGTGGTATTTCAACCGGGCAAGATATTAAAGTTAGTTTTGCCGTAAAACCTACTAGTTCAATTTTAAACTCTCGTCAAACTATTGACACTAAATATCAAGAAACTTCTATTATCACCAAAGGTCGGCATGATCCTTGCGTGGGAATCAGAGCGGTACCGGTGGGTGAAGCAATGCTTGCTTGTGTGCTTGCTGATCATATGTTGCTCCATCGCGCGCAATGCGGTTAGTATTTTATTAATTTTTTAATTGATATTTAATTTCTCATTGCTATATTCCTGCATCATATAATAGGCATATGCCTAGTGAAAAAATATTTTATTTGAGGATGATTATATGCCAGGAACGCCAAAGAGAAAAAAAGGTGGAATCTTAAAATCTGTAGGAAATTTTGCAAAACTTGGATTAAGAAAAAAATCATCTATCTCTGCGGCTGATATAGAACGTAATTTATTAAATCAACAAATAGAATCTTTAAAAGCATTTATTGGTGAATATAAAAAAAAGGATGGTAGCATTGATTATTCTAAAAATAAAAAAGAAGATACAATAGGTGCCGCCCTTAGCTCTTTAGGAAAATTATATGAAAAAGCTGGGGATAATACAGAAGCCGAAGTTTATTTTTTAATGGCCGGTTCAGTACAAAATAAATTTGCTTCAGCCGAGAATTTAGCTAGAGCTGCAAATATATATATGGCTAAAATAAAAGAGCATCCTCTTTTTCAAGCTAAAGAAAAAGCCATTGATTGCTTTAATGCCGCCGCTAAAAAAGAAACAGATTCAAGCAAAAAAGAGATATATTCTAAAGAAGCAGAAGAGCTTAAATCTACTCTTGGGGTTACTCATAGAGATAATGGAGGAAAAAACAAGAGAACTAAGGCGTTAGAGGCTGCCGCTGCTGCTTTAAAAAAGCTTAATGCTGTTGGCTCTAGAATTTCTCTAGCTAAAGAGTCTAACTTTACTCCTGTAAGAGTAACTGTTACAAAATCTCCTGCAGCAGCAAGTAAAACTCCTGCTAGTAAACATAGTACACCTACACATACTCCAGTAAGAGTAAGGGCCGAAGAATCTCCAGCATCAACAGGTAAGATAACTGGCAGAAGCAGTGCTAGAGTAAATAGATTACAAAATGATACTAAAATAACTACGCCTATTAGTAATAAAAAAACTCTAGATGTTAAAGCAAAAACTCCTACTTCTGCTGCTAATACTGGACATAAATCAAAATTAACGTCTCCTTTTACTCCAGCAACTAGATCTCGTATTGCAGATATGGCAACGGATGTTTTCAAAGCATCCGGATCAAGCCCTGATACTAAAACACCTGGGCCTGTAATGTCTTTAAGAAGTAATACCCCTGCCCCTACTAAACAAACGCCAACTCCTAAAACTCCAGGAGCAGTTAGTGCTGGAGATTCTTCTGTTGCAACAAGAAAACGAAAAACTGGTTCTGATAATAACTATATTGGAACCCCTAGTGGATATATAGCAAATAAGGAAAAAGGTAATAATGCTGAATTTGATGCCAATACTCCTCGAACTGGAACAAGAAAAAGTTCAAGATTAAGTACTGATAGTTCTAGTACGCCACGTGATAGATTATATAATCCAACATTAACTCCTTTTTCACAATATCAAGGGTTACCTCGTACATATCATGGTAAGTAATAGTAATTATATTTATGTCGCATAAACGGAAAAATCAAGAAGATCATTTAAGAGTTGTTCAAGTAGAAAGTAGAGATCTTGCCGAATCAGATAAACTATCTCATGAATATATTAGTAACATACATAGGCAATTAAATCACTATCGTAAAGATACTAATTATAAAGATATCTTAAGTAAGCTTAAAAAAAATAAAGATTTACATAAAGGTACCAAATCTGAGATTGTGATTTTAGATATGATTTGGTGTTTGCAAGATGAATATGAGAGCTATGGTTTAGAACAACCTTCAAAAGAAGAGATGCTATATGCCTTTACTGGTTTAAAATTTGCCGCAGAACAAAATAAATCAGACCTTCGTTATAACTATCTGGAAGTATTCTATAATCTTGGTAATGCATATGCTTATGGCAATGAAATAGCTGAAATTAAGCCTAATATAGAAGAAGCAAAATACCAATATTTTAAAGCTAAATCTAAAGGAGAATATGGTCTAGGTTTACTATATTATAATATATATTACGATGAACAATATGTACAAAAAAGAAAATATACTACTTTAGAATTAGCAGTCCAGCATCTTGAAAAAGCAAAAGAACAAGGAATTGCTAGAGCAGGAACAGTTTTAGGTAATATTTATTTAAATGGTGCACAAAATGATAAAGGATTTCAAGCAATTAAGCCAGACTCAGTTAAAGCCTTAGAACTCTATAAATTAGATGCTGATTCAAAATTTCCTTCTCTACAAGGGCTCTATAATTGTGCTGAAATATTATTTAAAAGACAAAACTTTACTGAAAGCGTTAAATATTGCTTAAAAGCTAAAATAATTTTTGAAAAAAGATTTTTAGATGCAATTGATCAAAATGATTTTGCCGATACTTTAGGACTATTAGCTAAATCTTTATATTACCATGGTGATAGAATCTCTAAAGAAGTTAAAGCAGTTATAGACGCCGATAGAAATAAATTTATATTAGATCTATGCACACAAGCAGATGGCAAAGGTAATCATGAAACTAAAAAATTATTTGAAATTATAAAAAAAGAAATGGAGTAACCGTTCAGGCCACTTAATCTAATTCTTAATGAAAGAACCTATTGCGCCAAT
>CAYZBM010000072.1:0-9544 GCA_964476705.1 uncultured Rickettsiales bacterium
ATGTTTTGTTCAGGATCCATAATATAGGTCATTTCAATCATGAAATACTATAGAATTTTTTAGCACAAAAATATTATAAATTTATTAACTTATTTTTTACAAAAAAGCAAGAAGATGAATGTTAATATGTTAAAGGTTAAAAACTTTCTTCAAAAAATCTAAACCGATTTTAATACCAGCCGGGTCTATACCATGACCAAGATCAGGACGCGAATAACCTTGCACATCTACGTTATTTTTCTTTAAGGCATTAAGGGCTTCCGAAAAGGCAAAAAATGGGACTACTTGATCTTGCTCACCATGTAATAAACATATTGGTGGCCTTGAGACAATTTCGGTAGCTAAAAGTTCAGTACCAATGATAGCTCCTGAATAAGCAATAACTCCAGCTATTTTATTTTTTCTGCGTAGCGCTACATTCATCGCTAACATTGCACCTTGTGAAAAACCTACCAAAACCAAATCTTTATCTAAAAGATTTAGCTCCTTTAGTTTGCTATCTATAAATTCATTTAATATAGGAGAAACATTTCTAATACCTTTAATTATCGCCTCACCTGACCTATCTTTAAGGCTAAACCATTGCAAGCCAAATGGCGCCATATCGCAAGGAAAAGGAGCGTCTGGACAGCTAAAATAAGCATCTGGAAAAAGATCCGAAAAATAAGGAACCAACGAAAATAAATCGTCCCCATTGGCACCTAAGCCATGTAAAAAAATTACTAATTGTTTAGCCTTACCGGATCTTGGTTCTAAAAATGGACCTTTGAGCATAATATTTACTGTTTTTAATTAGGAAGTTTTTAAAATTGTAAATTGGAATTATCAATTGAGTCTTTTTGGTAATTTGGACCGTTGAAAATTGTTCTAAGCCAGATAATTATATAAGCCGGGTTCTGTTTTTCAAGCAGTTATCTATCTAAAATATATGTTACCATATAATTATAAGCAGCCTACCCGGATAACACATGCGAAAAAACATGACAATTTCTTGTAGTTATCCCTATTTGGCCTTGCTCCCAGTGGGGTTTACCTAAGCCGTTTATGTTACCATAAACGCGGTGCGCTCTTACCGCACCTTTTCACCCTTACCTAAAATAAATTAGGCGGTTATTTTCTGTGGCACTTTCCCTAGAGTCGCCTCTGGCGGTCGTTAACCGCCACTGTTTTTTCGTGGAGCCCGGACTTTCCTCTTAAATTTTAGATAAATCTAAAATAAAGCAACTGCTACAAACTATCTGACTTAGAACGGCTGGCACCTTAAACTAAAATAGCCAATTATCCAAGTAATAATTGACATAGTCGGTTGTGAAAAAGTGTTTTTTTATAAAAAACACTTTTTCACAACCGACTTCATACATGAGAACAGCTTAACTAGCCTTCAACGCTAAAATTACCAAAAAGAATCAATTTAATGAGAGTAAGGCATCAATGGTAGCCATAGCCCGACTATTCCAAAATGCATTCATATCATCTTGAATAAAATGTCTTTTAAAAGCAACTATTGTATCTTCAGTTTTTTCACCATAATAACCATCTTTTTTTAAATGATAGCCATAATTACTGAGCTTTTCTTGAATATTTAATACCGAATCATTATCATCACCAAAAACCGCTAGAACCTTTTCTGGATTTCTTACCCCTTCAACAATTGGCCAAGTTCCTACACCATTTTCAGCTAAAAATCGCCAATCAAATAACTCTCCTGGATCTTTTTTACGTAAAGGCGCTACATCAGAATGGCCAATAATATTACGCTTCGGCACTTTATGTCTGGATAAAATATCTAAAGATAAAGCTAAAACTGCATCCATCTGAATTTGGGGGAATTTTTTATAACCAAATTCATGGCCAGGATTTACAATTTCAATACCAATGGAGTTCTCATTTAGAGCTGCTTTACCATTCCAGCAACTAATTCCGGCATGCCAAGCCTGCATTTCTTCGGCAACTAATCTGATAATTTCACCATTTTCTAATACCATATAATGAGCGCTAACTTTAGCATTAACATCACAAAGCCGACTTAAAGCCTCCTCATGACTACGCATACCAGTATAATGATATATAATTGTATCTATTTCAATTCCTTTGGGCCTATTATCACAATTAGCCGACTTTATATCTTTTATTTTAAGCACAAATTCACCCTTCTACCTGATAGATAATCATAATTATTTGTATAAAAGACTTAAATTAAAGTCCCAATTCTTTTTTTGCCTGATTATATTTTAAGGAAAATTCTCTTTCTAGATCATTTTTACTAATTTTAACCTCAGCCTTTACAAAATCATTGTAAATTTTATCGATAATCTCTTCATCAGAGGCGCCATCATCAATCGCTAAATATAAGATACCGTCAATATATTTATGAACACCATTTTTATCAAAGCCCAAAAGCTCCGCCGCCCAATTAGCTATAATCTTATTTCTTTTTGCTTTTACTTTAAATTCTGCTTCTTGATCTTTAGCAAATTTATTCTCAAAAGCATCTTCTCTTTTCTCAAATATACTCATAAAAAACCCTAAATTTTTGTTTATTTTAAATAAAATTGCCTAAAATTAGCTTGAAACAGTATAATATAGCATTATATTGGTTTGTAAAATATTTATAATATTAAATTCTTAAACTCTAAAAAAACTAGTTAAGATGTCCACAAAACGCAGAAAACAACTATATGAAGGCAAAGCCAAAGTAATGTTCGAAGGGCCTGAGCCTGGGACATTGATTCAATATTTTAAAGATGATGCTACCGCTTATAACAACCAAAAACGCGGTGTTATCTTTGGTAAAGGGGTTTTAAACAACCGGATTAGCGAGTTTATAATGACTCACCTTAATCATGTTGGTATACCTACGCACTTTATTAAAAGCCTTAATATGCGCGAGCAATTAGTTCGTAAAGTACAAATTATTCCTCTGGAAGTTATAGTCCGTAATGTTGCCGCCGGTAGCTTATGCACTAGATTAGGCCTTAAAGAGGGAGATATCTTACCCAAACCAGTAATTGAATTTTGTTACAAAAAAGATGAACTGGGCGATCCACTAGTTAGCGAAGAACATATTAGTTCTTTTGGTTGGGCAGAACCTATCGAGATTGAAGAAATCAAAATTCTCTCTACACGCATAAATGACTTTTTAAGCGGAATGTTTATTGGGGCAGGAATTAGACTAATTGATTTTAAAATTGAGTTTGGCCGTATTATGCATTCAGAATATACCGAACTGGTTTTAGCTGACGAAATAAGTCCTGATTCTTGTAGATTATGGGATAGCAAGACCAATAAAAAATTGGATAAAGATATTTTTAGACGTGACTTAGGTGACCTAACCGCAGCCTATATGGAAGTGGCTAAAAGACTAGGAATCGTTATCGATCCAAAATTTAGTAAATCAAGAACTTCAAAAAAGAAATAATTATCATGAAAGCAAAAATTTATATTACTTTAAAAGATGGGGTTTTAGACCCTCAAGGACAAGCAAGTTTAAACGCGCTTAAACATCTTAATTTTAATAAAGCTGAGTCAGTACGCCAAGGAAAATTTATCGAACTAACCTTAGCTGAAAAAGATAAAGATAAAGCCGCAAAAATGGTTACAGAAATGTGCGAGCAGTTACTTGCAAATACTGTAATTGAAAATTACCGTTTTGATTTAATTCCAGCTTAAGCATAGTAATAATAAATATGACAAAAATAAAAGCAGCAGTGATTGTTTTTCCTGGTTCTAATTGCGACAGGGACATGATCACAACTATCGAAAAATTAAGTGGCAACAAACCTTATGCCGTATGGCATCAAGATACTAGCCTACCAGATAATTTAGATTTAATTGTTCTACCTGGTGGATTTTCATATGGGGACTATTTACGCAGTGGTGCTATAGCAGCTAGAAGTCCAATCATGACCGAAGTTATTAAAGCTGCCAAAAAAGATGTCTATATTTTAGGTATATGTAATGGCTTTCAAATCTTAACTGAAGCCGGCTTACTTCCTGGAACTTTAATGCGAAATAAATATTTAAAATTTATTGGTAAAGACGTAAATTTAAGAATAGCCAACAGCACTTCAGATTTTACCAAAAATTATGCTAAAAATGAGAATATAACGCTACCTATTGCTCATCATGATGGTAATTATTATATTGATAATAATGGCTTAAAGGAACTAGAAGATAATAACCAAGTAGCCTTCAGATACACTGATGAATCAGGCAATACAACAATAGATGCCAATCCTAATGGCGCATTAAATAATATAGCTGGCGTATTTAATAAAAATTATAAAATATTAGGTATGATGCCACATCCAGAAAGATCTTGCGATCCAAAAACTGGCGGCATTGATGGCATTAAATTATTTAAAACAATTCTCAAATTATCTTAAAGTATTATAAATCATGAACATAAATAGCCCAAAAGACCCACAAGCAAATAATGACAAAGAAAAACTAGCCTTAAGTCATGGCCTGTCAAAAGACGAATATAAAAAAATACTAGATATATTAAAACGTGAACCAAATTTAGTTGAGCTAGGAATCTTTTCAGTTATGTGGAGCGAACATTGCTCTTATAAAACTACCAGAATTCACTTAAGTAAATTACCAACTAAAGCCCCATGGGTTATCTGTGGACCTGGTGAGAATGCTGGAATTATTGATATTGGAGATGATCAAGCTATTGTTTTTAAAATGGAAAGTCATAATCACCCTTCTTATATAGAGCCTTTTCAGGGAGCCGCAACTGGTGTTGGCGGAATTATGCGCGATGTTTTTACTATGGGCGCTAGACCTATTTGTAATTTAAATGCCTTACGCTTTGGTGATTTTAATCATAAAAAAACTAAACATTTATTATCTGGTGTCGTTGCTGGAATTAGTAGTTATGGCAATTGTATGGGAGTGCCAACAGTTGCTGGCGAATGTACTTTTCATGAAGCTTATAATGGCAATATTTTAGTTAATGCTATGACTGTAGGCTTAGTTGATAAAAATAATATTTTTTATTCAGCAGCTTCAAATATTGGCAGCCCAGTTATTTATGTTGGCGCAAAAACTGGTCGTGATGGAATTCATGGTGCAACTATGGCTTCTGCCGAATTTGATGATAAATCTGGCGAAAAAAGACCAACGGTTCAAGTTGGCGATCCTTTTACCGAAAAAAGATTACTTGAAGCTTGCCTAGAGTTAATGGCAACCGATTCTATTCTTTCAATCCAAGATATGGGAGCGGCAGGACTCACCTGCTCTTCTTTAGAAATGGCCGATAAAGGTGGTACTGGTATTGAAATGATTTTAGATAAAGTACCAGTCAGAGAAGAAAAAATGCAACCTTACGAAATTATGCTTTCGGAGAGCCAAGAAAGAATGTTAATGGTTATTAAGCCAGAAAAACAAGATGAAGCTAAAAAAATATTTGATAAATGGGAAATTGATTTCGCCCATATTGGAACTATCACCAATACTGGCAGAATGATCCTTAAATTTAACAATGAAATAGTTGCCGATTTACCAGTTGCACCATTATCACAAATGGCTCCTATTTATGATCGTCCTCATACTAAAACTCCTAAAAGAACTGAAATTTCTTTTGACTCGATTAAAAGTAAATTATCTATAAGTGAAATTTTATTAAAATTAATTTCTTGCCCAGATCTTAGCAGTAAAGCTTGGATCTACGAACAATATGATCGGCAAGTAATGAATGATTCTTTAGGTAAAACTGGTGGCGATGCTGCTGTAGTTAGAATTCATAATAGCAACAAAGCTATTGCGGTTACTTCCGATTGTACCCCACGTTATTGTTTTGCTGATCCTTTTATGGGTGGCAAACAAGCAGTTGCTGAATCCTACCGTAATATATCCGCAACCGGTGCTAGACCACTTAGTATTACCAATTGTTTAAATTTTGCAAGTCCCGAAAAACCAGAAATAATGGGGCAGCTTGTCGGCTGTATTGAAGGCATCAGTGAAGCCTGTAAAGTTCTTGATTACCCAGTAGTTTCTGGAAATGTTTCTTTATATAATGAAACTAGCGGAAAATCTATACTACCTACGCCAAATATTGGCGGAGTTGGTTTACTTGACAATATAGATAATTATATGGACGCAGCTTTTAAAGAAAATGGTGATGAAATTTTTGTTATTGGCGAAACTAAAGGTCACTTAGGTTCATCTATTTATTTAAGAGAAATTGAAAATAAAGAAGAAGGATCAGCACCAGATGTTGACTTAAATACCGAAAAAAAACATGGTGAATTTGTACAGCTACTTACTAAGAGCCATTTAATTAATTCTTGTCATGATATAGCTGATGGTGGCTTAGGAATAGCAATTACCGAAATGGCCTTACTTGGGAAAATCGGCGCTGAAATAAATATAGATACAAAACTACCACTAATTGCCTATTTATTTGGTGAAGATCAAGCTAGATATATTATAACCGCTAATAGCAAAAATACTAAAGAAATACTTGCACTTAGCCATAATAATAAAATGCCAATTGAAAAAATTGGCAAAGTTTATGGTAACAAAATAATTATAAATAATGAAGAAATAGAATTGCTAGACTTAAAAAAAGCTCATAGTTCTACTTTACCAAATATGATGAATGGGTAAATTGTAAAAATTATCTATTTAAATGGATCCTGAATAAAACATAAATTTGTTATAATAGATATGTTTTTCCAGGATATGTAGCATCATAGTAATGATTTATTAGCAAATCAGCGATTTACTATATAAATAAAATAGAAAATCATTACTTGATCTACTATACTTAAATTAAACCTAAACCTAAACTTTAAAAAAGATTATTTGAATATGGAAAATAAAAATAAAAAGCAGGATGCTACTTTAGCCATAAATAATTTCATGAATTATGTTAAAAGTAGAAATGTAAATGAACCAGAATTTATTCAAGCAGTAGAAGAAATTGCCGAATCAGTAGTTCCATATATTCAAGATAAACCAGATTTACTTCATGCAAAAATCTTAGAAAGATTAACTGAGCCAGACAGAGTTATAATTTTTAGAGTATGTTGGGAAGATGCTCAAGGTAATGTCCAAATTAATCGTGGTTATAGAGTACAACATAATAATGCAATAGGACCTTACAAAGGCGGATTAAGATTTCATCCTAGCGTAAATTTAAGTATTTTAAAATTTCTAGCTTTTGAACAAACTTTTAAAAATAGCCTAACTGGCCTACCACTAGGTGGTGGTAAAGGAGGATCTGATTTTGATCCTAAAGGTAAAACTGACTCAGAAATTATGAGATTTTGCCAAGCTTTTATGACTGAACTATCAAATCATATTGGACCATATACAGATGTTCCAGCTGGAGATATTGGTGTTGGGGCTCGTGAAATTAGCTATATGTTTGGTCAATATAAAAGAATCAACAACCAATTTACTGGAGTTTTAACTGGTAAAGGTATTGCTTATGGTGGAAGTTTAATCAGAACTGAAGCAACAGGTTATGGCGCCGTATATATGCTAGAAGATATGCTAAAATACGCCGGTCATAATATAAAAGGTAAAACTGCACTTATTTCTGGATCTGGAAATGTAGCCATATTTGCCGCGGAAAAATTAATCGAGCTTGGTGTTAAAGTTGTAACTCTTTCTGATTCATCAGGATATATTTATGACAAAAATGGCCTAGACACTAAAAAACTTGAATATATAAAAGAACTTAAAATTCATCGACATGGGCGTATTTCTGAATATGCCAAAGAATTTAAATGTGACTTTATAGCCGGAAAAACTCCGTGGGAAGTACCTTGTGACTTAGCTTTACCTTGTGCTACTCAAAATGAATTAAATGGGGATGACGCCAAAAAACTGGTTAAAAATGGCTGCAAAGCTGTAGTTGAAGGCGCTAACATGCCAACAACACCAGAAGGAGTAAAAATATTCCATGAAAATAAAGTATTATATGCTCCTGGCAAAGCTTCAAACGCCGGAGGTGTTGCCGTATCTGGACTAGAAATGACTCAAAATAGCATTAGAATGGGCTGGTCAAGAGAAAAACTAGATGCCCGTTTAAAAGAAATAATGGCAGATATTCATAGTCAATGTGTACGTTACGGTAGACAAGATGATGGTTACATTGATTATGTTAAAGGCGCAAATATAGCCGGATTTAAAAAAGTTGCTGAAGCTATGTTGGCTTTTGGGGTATTATAATCAACTATATTTATTTACAAATTAATTTATTTAAATAAATAGCTGATTACTTGCAACCAACTGGTGATTAACTGCATTTTTCGTCTAGTATTAAGATAAAAAATGTTATATTATAGCTTGTAATCGTACTTATATTGTTATAAGGCATAATATGCATATCTTGCTAATAGAAGATGAATTATCCACAGCTAAGTCAATAAGATTGGCTTTAATGTCCTATGGCCTAAAATGCGATATGGTTCATAGCGGCATAGATGGGGTAAAAGAATCAAAAAACCCACTTTATGATATTATCTTACTCGATATGATGCTTCCTGACATGGATGGTGTTGAAGTTATACAAAGACTACGTAATGATCATATCAATACTCCGATTTTAGTTTTATCAGCATTAACTGATCCTGAACAAAAAGTTAAAGCCCTGCAAAATGGTGCTGATGATTATATGACTAAACCTTTTCATAATGCCGAATTATTAGCTAGACTCCGAGCATTGATGAAACGCGGACAAAAAGAAAGTAGATCAATAGTTACTTTAGGCAAAATAAGTATAGATTTGGGCCAAAAAATTGTAAAAGTCGAAAACAAGACTATTAAACTTACTGACAAAGAATATTTAATTATGGAGATGCTTATCTCTAGAGAAAATAAATATATCAGTCGCGAACAAGTTCTTGAATATCTGTATGAAGATATAAACAACATTCCAATTAAAATCATTAATGTTTTTATTTGCCGAATCCGCAAAAAAATGGAAAAAGCTACTAAAGGCCTAAATTTTATTCATACAGTTTGGGGCTCGGGCTATAAACTAATTCCTGAAGGAGAATTACCTGCCTGCCGCAAAGAATTATTCAAACGCGCAACCAGCGATGAGCTTAACAACGACCCTTATAAATTACATAAAAAATTTAAGAACCAGAATAAGAAGTAGTAACTCTAATTTGTTAAAGATTATTTTAACAATCTGGGTTAATCTCAATTTTTTTCTATCTTGCTTTGAATGCTTTACGCTTTAAATTTTTACTTCATTTTTCTTAATTGTAAAAATAATTCTAAAAGACTTCTTGTATATAAGATGACGAATAATTGCTTTAGAAGTCTTAATCTACTATAGTTCATAAGTATAGTAGATTAGAAAATGATTTACATAAAATACACATATAATCAATCATTTTTATAATGCTACATATCCTGAAAAAACATATACTTATAATACTATTTATGTTTTGTTCAGGATCCACAAAATATAAATTTTTCAAACTAAAATACTATAAAATCTTCTTTATTTTATAAAATATTTCATAGTACCCGACACTTTTTTGAGGTGCTGTTTTCTTCTGAAATTCTCCAATAA
>CAYZBM010000073.1:0-9499 GCA_964476705.1 uncultured Rickettsiales bacterium
ATTTCATAGCCCAATCAAATCTTACTAAATTTGACATAAGTAAAACTCCTTAAATAATTTTAAATATTGTTTTATTCCGGCTATGAGCGTATGTACTATAAATGCTTGTATGTTGCAATAGCAAGCTATGAAAATAGATATAAATTTCTCTTAAGAACTAACCATGATAGACGCCACTGCTTGCACAGCAATCCCTTCTTTTCTGCCGGTAAAGCCAAGTTTTTCAGTAGTTGTGGCTTTAACTGAAATTTGGGAGTTATTAACTTCTAAAATATCGGCGATTTTTTCTTGCATGGCTTTTTTATGCGGAGTTATTTTTGGACTTTCACAAATAATTGTAATATCTATATTGTTAATTATAGCATTATGTTCTTTGATTAGATCGCGTGCTTTTTTTAAGAAAATAGTCGAATCCATATTTTTAAAAGCATTATCTGTTGGTGGGAAATATTCACCAATATCGCCCAGCGCAAGGCTGCCAAGTAAAGCATCGGTAATTGCATGCAAGGCAACATCAGAATCAGAATGCCCAATTAATTTATATGGATGACTGATTTTAATTCCACCTAAAGTTATAAAATTATTTTCATAGTGTATGGTTTCAAAAGCATGAACATCAAAACCAGTGCCAATCCTAGTTATATAATTTGAATTATTCATAATCATTTTTGCTAAATTATAATCGTCTATATTAGTAATTTTAAAATTCATAAATGAACCTGTTATAGTATGAACTTCTTTATTAAAATCTTCAAGTAAAGCTGCGTCATCGGTGACGGTTATGTTATTTTCTTTTGCATAATTATGGGCTGCAAAGATGGTTGTAAAATTAAAAGCTTGTGGGGTTTGCGCTTTAAATAAATGTTCGCGGGATATAGTTTTTGTAATTATATTATTATTACATTCTTTTAAAGTATCATTTACTTTTAGAACTGGAATTACCGCTTCATGTTTTTTTGCTGTTAAAATTAATTGGTCAATTAGTTGTTGGCTTACAAAAGGCCTAGCTACATCATGAATAAGTACTATATCTGGATTATATTTTTTAATAGCTTTAAGACCTAAAAATACGGATTCTTGCCGAGTTTTTCCGCCAATAATTTTCTCAATTATAGGCAGTTTATTTAAGTCCTCTAGACTTTCGGTTAATAATTCAAGATGTTCTTTATTATAAATAACACAAATACCATCTATGTTAGAATTATTATTAAAGTTCAATAGGTTGGTTTTGAGTAAATTGTTGCTTTTTAAAGGTAAATAGGCCTTGGGTAAGTTGTGATCCATTCTTTCACTTGAGCCTGCGGCTAGTAATAAACAGATGACTTGCATTTTTGGCATATAAATAAAGATTTTTATATTGATAAATATAGTGGTGATAAGGTATATAGCATACCTACAAATAGTTCTAAAATCTTAAGATCGCAAGGATTTTGTTGAAAGTAGAACGTTAGAATAAAAGTTTTTTAGATATAAGATTATGGCTATCAAAATTGGGAATATTGAATTAAGCGATTCAGTAATTTTAGCTCCAATGTCTGGAGTTACTGATAAACCTTTTCGTAAATTGGTTAAACAATTTGGCGCCGGTTTACTCGTGTCTGAGATGATTGCTAGTCGTGCAATGATTATGCAAACTAAAGAAAGTTTAAAAAAATGCGAAATATCAGAGTTTGAAGATTTAACCTCGGTGCAATTAGCTGGTAATGAGCCTGATGTTATGGCTGAAGCGGCTAGGCTTAATGAAGATATGGGTGCTAAAATAATAGATATTAATTTTGGTTGTCCGGTAAAAAAAGTAGTAAATGGTTATGCCGGTTCAGCTTTAATGAAAGATGAATGTAAGGCTGTGCAAATTTTGGAGTCAGTAGTAAATGCGGTCAAAATTCCGGTAACTTTAAAAATGCGAATGGGTTGGGATAATAATAATCTTAATGCACCAAGTTTGGCACGCAAGGCTGAAGATATAGGTATTAAAATGATTGTTATTCACGGAAGAACCAGGGCGCAAATGTATAATGGGAAAGCTAATTGGGCTTTTGTTAGACAAGTTAAAGAAGCGGTTGATATACCAGTTATTGTTAATGGGGATATTAAAGATTTTACCGATATTACCGAAGCTCTAGAATTATCTAAAGCCGATGGAGTGATGATTGGTAGGGCTTGTTATGGCAGGCCATGGTTTATCTCGCAAGCTGCCCATTATTTAAAAACTGGTGAAGAACTAAGTCCTCCGCCTGCTAATATTAGAGCTGAAATCATCTTGAATCATTATGAAGAAATGTTAGTGCATTATGGTAGAGAAGTTGGAGTTAAGTTTGCCCGTAAACATTTAGGTTGGTATTCTTCTGGATATAAATCTTCAGCAGAATTTAGATTAAAAATGAATAAAGAATCAGATCCGGAAAAGGTAAAATCGTTAGTTCATGAGTTTTTCACTTATAATTAGTTTTTTTAATAAAAAAATATGAAGTTATGGAAATATCTAAATAAGATTTATTTATTCTGCTTAAGTAAAGTAGGAAAGACCGGGATAGTTTCATTTATCTTAGGAATTGGAGTAGTTGTATCAGTTTATTCAACTTATCATTACATGACTAAAGAAAGTGGCTTAAATAATGCTAATATTCGTAGTGTCACTATACTAATAATAGTAGATTTGATTTTTTTATTGGCCTTTGCTGGAGTTACCTTACGCAAGCTATCTAAGCTGGTTATTCAGCGTAAGCAAAGAGTTATTGGTTCTAAGCTGCAAACTAAAATAATTTTTATGTTTTTGCTGATAGCTTCGATTCCAACGTTATTGATGACGATATTTTCGGCGATGTTTTTAAATTTTGGAATCCAATCTTGGTTTGATGATAAAGTTAGTTTAGCAATTAAAGGTTCAGTGAATATTGCTAAAAGTTATGTTGATGATCATAAAAATATTATTAAAGCTGATATTAGAAGTATTGCGAGTGATATTAGTAACTCGGCCTTGTTACTGAGCAGTAATAATGAGTTATTTAACCGGGTAGTTTCTGGCTTAGCTCGCGGTTCTTTATCGGAAGTTATAGTTTTTACATCTGATGGTAAAATAATTGCCAAAAATGATTTAGCTTTTTCACTAACTACTAATCCGCCAACAAAAGAAGAATTACATCGAGCTGATTTAGGTGAGATAGTTATTTTAAATACCGAAGGTAATGATAAAGTAAGTGCCTTGATGCATTTGGATAATTTTTTAGATGCTTATCTAATAGTTAGTAGATATATAGATCCTGATATTTTAAAATATGTTGAAGAAACACAAGGAGCTGCAAATCAATATAATACTTCTAAAAATAATATTTTAGAATTACAGGTGAAATTTTTGATTATTTTTATAATAATCTCATTATTATTATTGTTAATTGTAGTTTGGTTTGCTTTAATATTTTCGGTAAATTTGGTAAAGCCGGTACAATCTTTATTACTTGCAACCAATAGAGTAAAAGCCGGTGACTTAACAGTTAGGGTAACTACAGATAATAAAAAGGATGAAATGGCAAAGCTAGCTAAGGCTTTTAATAGCATGATAGAACAACTAGAAAGGCAAAGAGTTGAATTGGAATCTGCCCATAGATTTGCGGCTTGGTCTGATGTTGCGAGAAGAATTGCTCATGAAATAAAAAATCCACTAACTCCAATTCAACTAGCTTCAGAAAGATTATATAAAAAGTTTGGGAGCCAAGTAAGTGATAAAGCTATATTTGAAAAATATTTAAATACTATAGTTAATAATGCGGCTAATATCTGACATATGGTTGAAGAGTTTGTTAATTTTGCTAGATTACCAGCGCCAGTTTTTAATAATTATGATATTTGCGAACTATTAAATGACCTAGTTTTTTCTCGACAAAATATTAGTCAAAATACGGTTATTGAAAAAACTATTCCGCCTGAGCCAATTATCTTAAATGGTGATATTAGTCAAATTACCAGAGTGTTTATTAATCTTTTAAAGAACGCTGAAGAATCAATAGAGGAGCTAAGAAAAAATAAAAATGAAAATATTAAAGGTGTAATTACAGTTATTGTAATTCTTCTGGATAAAAAGATTTGTCGAGTGCAAATATTGGATAATGGCATGGGCTTTTCAGATAATATGATAAATGTTATTACAGAACCGTATGTTACAACGAAAAGTAAAGGTACTGGTTTAGGTCTGTCGATCGTAAAAAAAATTATTGAGGATCATAATGCTACAATTTCCTTTAGTAATACTAATAATGGGGCTTGCGTAACTGTAGATTTTTATGTTAACCATTAGTTTAATTTTATCGGTGGCATTTTCAAGTGTAGGTTAATATTTTTAAATGCTACTTTTTTAATATAATATAGACTAAAGAACAAAATTAGGTAATTTTCATGGTACATGATGTTTTAGTTGTTGATGACGAAGAAGATATTAGGGATCTAATATCGGATATTTTAGCTGATGAAGGATTCAAGCCACGTACGGCAAAGGATAGTGCTTCAGCGTTTGCTGCTATTGAAGAAAGAGTTCCGGCCGCTGTAATACTTGATATTTGGCTACAAGGTAGTCAAATGGATGGTATTGGTATTTTGGAATCTATAAAACGTAAATATGCTAATTTACCAGTGATTATGATAAGTGGTCATGGTAATTTAGAAACTGCAATAAGTGCAATTAAATTAGGCGCTTATGATTATATTGAAAAGCCATTTAAAGAAGATAAATTATTACGTCTAGTTAAAATGGCTATTGAAGTTACTAAATTGCAGCAAGAAAATGCTGATCTTAAAACCAAAACAGGTTATGATAATCAATTAGTTGGTAAATCTTCAGCTATTGTTGGTTTGGCAGAAACGATCTTAAGAGTTTCACCAACTGAAAGTCGGGTTTTAATTTCAGGTCAGCCTGGAAGTGGTAAAGCTATCGCCGCGAGGATGATTCATCAAAGATCAAAAAGATCTTCGGCCCCTTATATAGTGATTAATATAGGGAGTATTGCTAGAGAAAATCTTGAAGTAGAGATTTTTGGTAAAGAAGATAATATTGTGGATAAAGCTCGTGGTGGTAAAGTAGGCTTATTAGAAAAAGCTCATGGCGGAACTTTAGTTATTGATGAAGTTGGTGAATTACCTCTTAACTTACAAAAAACTTTACTAAAAATCTTACAAAATGGTTATTTTGAACGAGTAGGAGGTACTAAAAAAGTACCGATTGATGTTCGTGTAATTGCGACTACTAATCAAGATCTGCCAGCTGAAATTAAAAAAGGTAATTTTAGCGAAAATTTATATAATCGTTTAAATGTGGTTTCGATTAAAATTCCATCTTTACGTGAACGTAGAGATGATATTGCACTTTTAGTTAAGTATTTTATCAAAAAAAGTTCACGAACTCTTGGAGTTCCGGCAAGACCAGTTGCTGATGATTTAGTTACAGCCCTAGAGATTTATGATTGGCCGGGTAATGTTCGCCAATTAAAAAATCTTGTGGAATGGTTATTGATCATGGCTAAAGGTGGTATTAATGATCCTTTAACAGCTGCGATGTTGCCTGCTGAGATAGTTGATCGTACGGCTAATAAAGATGGTCTTGATGTTAATGTTAACATGATGGGACTACCTTTAAGGGCGGCAAGAGAAATGTTTGAAAAACAATATCTAAAAGCGCAGCTTGATCGTTTTAATAGTAATATTTCAAAAACTGCAGCTTTTATTGGTATGGAACGTTCAGCCTTTCACCGTAAACTAAAATTATTAAATATTTCCAACAGTGAAGTTGAATTAGAGGATTAGGATCTATGGTTAAAATTAGTTATATGAATGGTGATTATCTTGATCATGATAAGGCCAAGATACATATAGAAGACCGCAGTAATCAATTTTCTGATGGTGTCTATGAGGTTATTGAAATTAAACAATCTACTTGTTTAAATTTTGCCGATCATATGACTAGGTTATCTCGTTCATTAAAAGAATTAAAAATAGATTTTGTAAATGAGCCAGATAAAATCAAAACTATAATCTTAGAATTATTTGCTAAAAATAAATTAGCAAATGGGGCGGTATATATACAGATTTCGCGGGGCTCGGCGCCGCGAAATCATGCCTTTCCCGAGCATGCTGCTCCTTTTATTACTATGACTATTTTAGATATGAAGCCGCCATTTTTAGCTGATTATGAAAATGGTATTAAAGTAATTACTTATCCCGATATGCGCTGGAAAAGACGGGATATTAAAACTGTATCTTTACTTGCCAATGTTTTAGCTAAAGAAGAAGCTGCAAGGCAAGGAGCTGCTGAGGCGGTATTATTTGAAGATGATGGTATGATAACTGAAGCTAGTTCTTCTAATTTATTTATAATAGATGAGCAAAATATATTACGTACTCATCCGTTAAATAATATGATTCTAGGTGGCGTTACTCGCAAGAACATTCTTAATGTTGCTGCAAAACTAGGTATAAAGTATAAAGAAGAAGCTTTTTCTAAAGATGATTTATTTAAAGCTAAAGAAGTTTTTATAACTTCTACAATTAGGCATGTTCTGCCAGTTACCACTATTGATGAGGTAGTTGTAGGTAATGGTAAGATTGGACCTTTAACTTATAAGCTAAGGGTAGCTTATGAAGAATTTTTAAATGGGCAGGTTTATTAAGTTATATACATCATATTTTCTATTAGGATGCAATGTTTTAGCTTTACTTTTTCTAAAAGTTAATTTATTAATATTAAAAATATTAATTTTAATAGAAAATAATAATGTCCTCTTCTAAAAATATCTCTGATCCATCACCGAAAATAGTTAGCGATATAGTTACTTTAGATGCTAGTGGAGAGTTTCGGTTACTAACAGTTAAAAATGATACTTTAGAATCTAGATATATTGTAGAATCAGAAGATAGAATTCTTTATATTCCCTATGATAATTTAAATCATAAATTTATATTAGAAAATGCTAGCAATACTAAAGTACTAATAGCAATAAAAGATCTAATTAATGATTATCCTAATTTGTTGTGCCGGATGCTTTTTTCTTTAACTAATATAGAAAACCAAAAGGCAAGCTTTTATTCTCCAGATATATTTTTATTAGCAGATTCTAAAACTAAACCTAATAAATCAGAAATTTACTATAAAATGTCTGAGGGTGTTTTAAGAAAAATTTCTCTTGCCAAATCACGATCACCTTTAAAGTTTATTTTAGATGAAAATACACAAAAATATTTTTTGCCTATAAAAAGAAAAGGTGAAATTAGAAATAAAATTTATTTAAGTTTTGATAGTTTTTTAAATAAACATATAATTTTTTTGAATAAGAAAAATCTATTTGTCTCAAATATTGGCTCTATAGCTGAAATAGACGATATTAAAAATATCTTATTACCTACTCAAAATGAACAAGGCGAGCTTGTTATTGATAAGGTAGATAATCAATTATATTTAATATCTACAAGTATGCCAGTTTATTTATTGCGAGCTATAGCTGCTAACAATTTATTAGATGGATTAAAAGCAAAAATTATAACGCAATTTTTAGAATCAGGTGTAATTAATCTTGAAATTGTAACCAAATATTATGCAGCTTTTGATTTTCTAGTAGAACAAAAGCTTACTAAAACATATATAGATCAATTATGGGTAGAGCATGATGAATTTTGTATAAAATATAAGATAATGAATATGCTACATAATAGATCCTATCCTCTTATAGCGGGAATTTCAGTATTTAGTTTATTTACTGAGGCCTTAAATGATTATAGGGAAAATAATTTTTTCAGAGCATTTCGAGAATTTAAATTAATAGCTGATGAAACTGAAGATTACGGTGCTGAATATAATGTCGGAGTATGCTTAAAGGAAGGAATTGGTGTTGAAAAAGATTTAAAAAATTCTGTTAAATATCTTAGAAAGGCATACAAAAAAAAATATGCTAATGCTGGTTATGCTTTAGCTAGATGTTTAGAAGAAGATGAAACTTTAAAAGAAGAAACTGATAATATTGAAGATTTATATCGTGTAGCTGCCGAAAAAGGTAATTTGGGAGCAAATTATAATTATGCTCATATTTTATTAGATAAATTATCGGATCCAGATAAATCTAAGCGAGTAAAAATATTAGAGACTGCACTTAGCTGTCTTAGATATTCTGCTCTTTTGGGTCATGATGAAGCTCAATATTGCTTAGGAGTGTATCTTTATCAGGGTAAGATTGGAGATATTGAATGCGATAAAGATCAAGTAGTTGGATTATTTTATTTAAGCGAATCTGCAAGGCAAGGAAACAAAGATGCAGTAAATTATTTATCAATTTTATTAGCAAATGAAAATAATCCTTCAACGGAGGTCAGAGAAGTATTAGCAGATATTGCGGTATATAGTGTTATTAATAAAATAAATTTATAAAAAAAGAGATAAAAGATGTTTTCTAAAGAATCTAGTGGAATATATCCTGCAGATCCAATTAGTTTGGAGTCTATTTTAAATTCCTTAATTCTTGTTATGGAAATAGACGATGTTAATGAGAGTGATTGTACTTTAAAAGAAGATAGATGTTATATAAAATCTGTTATCAGACTAACTAGAGATTTTAAAGAACTAGGTGCAAAACGCCAGGAAATAACAGAATTACGCTTGTTATTAGAATTTACTGTTTTCCTAAGAAATATATTTTTTAATGATCCTAAATGTGAATTTTTAAGAAAATATAAAGATTTTTTTTCTCAGAATGAAGATGAAGAGAAAAGAATGTTTTTTTTTATAGATAAACTTGCTCAACTAGAAAAAATAATAGAAGAAAAAAATGAAAGCACAGATAAGATAAAATATTGTTTTTATGCTTTACCATTTTTAAGTTTATTTCCTGGAGATGGATCAAGTAAATTTTTGCCCTATGCTCCATATGTATATAAAATATTAGAAAAAACTTTAGAATTTTATCTAGAAAAAGATAAATCATTTCCCGATAATATTTTTACTACTCTCAAAGAGATCATAAGTTATATTACTTTAGAGGGTCTAAAAGAAAAAATAAAGGATTGCTGTAGTTCTTTTTTTGCGCTAACTCCTGATGATAATTTTATAGAAGTTTCTAAAGAGGAATTTGAAGAATATAAGGGGCATTGGGAATTAAGGGAAAAGCAAATAAAAAGAATTAAGGAGAAAAATGAGAAAAAAACAGAAATAGTTGGATTTAAAATCACTCATTTCGTACAAGAAGAAGTATCAAAAGTAGAGCCAATAAATTTAAAATTAGAAGAAGAGCCGCCTCATCATCAAGAACTATTTTTGCCAAAAAATCTCAGTAATGTTATGCAGTGTAGTTGCCTTAAAGCTCCTTATAGTAGAGTGCTAGGTGAAGGGTTACAGTAATATACAGTAGATTAGTAAATTGCTGATTTACTAATGATTGACTGTAAAATACATTCATTTCAATTAAGAAATACTATATAGTTGCCCGTGAAAAAACATCTTACGATATTTTTTAAAGTACAATAATGAATA
>CAYZBM010000074.1:0-9453 GCA_964476705.1 uncultured Rickettsiales bacterium
ACACAATTATACGTTATATGATTAACTATTTGACACAGTTATTTGAACATACCCACACTCTCACCTATAATCCCCACTAATTATCCCAATCTTTCTTTTCCAAATTCTTAGCCTGGATTCTGCGTGGTAAATTAGCAAAATTATTATTTTGTAGATAACTATTATCTATAGTTTTGGTTTTCTGGAATTGTTCAGTTATTTTATCTTTATTTTGTAAAAATTCTTGGTCTAATTTTTCTTGTTCGGGATTAGTTATTTTAAAACTATCTGCCGAATTATCTTTTAGATTTATTTGTTCTAAGTTCATTTTATGAGTTATTTCATTACTATATTTAGCTATATATTTTTTTAATAATGGTTGTTTATCTATATCACTTACTATTTCCAGGGCGCGTTGGTTGGTAATTTTTTGATAAGAGCCATCAGTATTTTGCCTTTCGTAATCATCTTGTTTAGTTAGCCAATTAGTTAAAAAATCTTGCTTATGATTAAAATTTATATTTAGACTATTACTGGTTAACTCAGTTTGAGTTTGACTGAATATCTTGGCTTGCCTTAAGGCATTACGGCTGCTTGTTTCATATTTTTGGGCTTGAGCTAAATCTGCTTGAATTTGACTGGTAATATTTTCTCCTTTTTGGTTACTAATAACATAATTTTTACTGTGATTAAAAGAAGTGATTTCATTATAGGCATTACTTATTGAGACAGTTAAACGTTCTTTATCTTGTAGGCTATTGGTTAGGCTATTTGCGACCCTAGAATTTTTTTCAGCAGAGATTTGGGCGCCAATTTGAAAAAAATTACCTAAATTTAATGAAGCTCCACCAGAAATTCTGGCAATTAAATTTTTTGCTTGAGTTTCATCGATAGAAAAATATTTAGCAGTTTCTTTAATGCTAGAATTAATTATTTGGACAGATTTTTGTAAATTTTGACTAGTATTTTGGCTATAATTATCACTATTTTGTTCAGACTTTGACTGGTTTTGAATATTATCGATAATTTTACTATAACTTGAACTTCTTAAATTTTCTGCGCTTTTACTTTGATCGTTACTTAGTTCTTTGTAATAATTGATACTATGTTGAATATTTTTTTCAATATTCTTTGAAACATTTAGATCAAAGTTGGCGACATTAGAGAAGGCCTGGTGTTGATCGTAGGCGATTTTATTATTATAGTTGGTTGTAAACCCTCCTTCTTCATTACGAAAACTAAAAGCATTATCATCTATATAAGGGGAGCTAGTGATTCTATTTTGGCTTACATTATTACTACTTTTGCTATCTAAATTAACATTACCAAGATTAATATTACCGCTTACGGCTTCTGCAGCAACAGTTCCTGCGGCACTTTGGGGAACATTTAACATTGAGGTGGCAAGATTTGCTATATTTAATGAACCTTTTGCAATACCTAATGCGATAAAGGGAATTGACATAGAAAGATAGCCGGCCATTACTGAAATATCGTGATTTACTTGGAGAATGCCATTTTGAGTTAATAATGTTATAGCCTGGGTACCGTTACTTAATTGACTAGCACTTAAGTTATTATTTTTAGCGACTCCATTCATAATCAGATTTAATATTGCATATAATGGAGCAAATGATTGTAGCCAGATAAATGAAAAAAAGTAAGATTTCAGGATAGTTTTGTAATTAGGTAATAACATTAACAAGAAGATTATAGGGAAGGAGCCATAATATAAACATTCAAAGATTATTTTTAAGGTTGGAAGCCATTTTTCGGCTTGCCGTGCAATTGCTTGATAAGATTTTTCTGCCTGTATCTCAACTTTTGCAGCAGCATAAGCATCAGTTATTCCTTTGGCAGTAAAATCTGTTGCAGAATCTTTGAAGATATTGATCATTATATTTTGCTGCATGATATTTGTAGAGTCTGCGGATATTTTAAAGAAATAATCATAAGATATGGGTAACATAGTAATTATTGTTTGATTATTGAATATTTGATTTTGGCTAGAGAATATTTTATCTGCGAGTATTTTATAGGAAGAATTTATCTCTTGTCCCCAGACCGAATTAAATCTGCTGGTTGCTTCACTACAGGTTATAATATCAGAACTTTTTGGATCAATCATACTTTTATATAAAAGTGCTCGTGCTGGGGAAGGGGTATTTTCTACGGTAATAAAATGCCAGAGATCATTAGTTTTTTTTAAGTTATCAAGAGTATATTTACCTAGGAGTAGATCATAAAAAACACATTGTTTAATATATGATGACATATTGCTGGCAAAGCTTGAATTACTAATGCGAACATTGCCGATTTGCCTTAACAATTTAGCACCAAAGACTAGGCCATTTTTTTGATATTTCATATCATCAGGCATGGAAAAATTTTGTTCCATCATTTTAGTAATACTATCGCCAATTTGGCTGCTAAGGGCAGCTACTGCGCCAAGACCAATAGGGATATTATCTATTGTGGATCCCTGTATAGAAGGATTAAGTCTGTCGGTGATATGGATAGTGATTTTTGGAATAAACATTATGTTATAGATGACCATAAAGGCGATAAACCATTGTATGCCTTGTGCGTAGCGCATTTCAAAGCTAGCGACGAACAGCACCCAAATCAGACCTCCAGTTACGGAGATTTTGATTAGACTAACATAGTTATTACTACTGCTTATTGCGGCTACGGCATTAAAGATTTGTACTAAAAATTCACCGCCACCATATGTAAATATTTCCCACATGCTCTATTCTCATTTTAGTTTATTATAAGAATAAAAGAGCATAAAGTGCAATCTATTATTTAAAGGAGATAGAAATTTCTTTGATTTAAGAGTGAGAAAGTTATTCTAAAACTATGTATAGTAAAAAAGGATATATTTTTTCAGGATATGGAGCATCATAGTTAGTAGCTCGCTGATCTACTATAATTTTTACCCTCATTCGCCGGGCGGCTTTTTATTTTTTTAGTCTGTGGTTTTATCCCCTAATTAGATTTTTGTTTTATATATTTGCAATATAACCGGCTTTGCCGATTATATCGGTAGTAAATTTTTTAAGATAGAGATGAAGATTTTTTTTAATTTTTCCACACCCATCCCATGGTAAGGACCATGAAAAACCCTCTCTTCTTTAGAGAAGAAGAGAGGAGAAGCAAGTAAGTATAGTATTGGAAATGAAGTAAGAAGTTACGGCAAGAAACCAAAGAAGTGTAATTGAGATTGTAATTAGTAGTACAGCTAATGTAAGACGGATTTTTATGATAAGAAAATAAATTATTTTCTCTATTGACTTAAAACGTATTTATGCTTAGAAACATTTTTGACGCTTAATTTATTCTTTATCGACCAGAAAGCCCTAAAAAGAATTTTAGGCGTTCTTTTACTTTTAGTGACATAGCGATTGATGAGATCATTTAGAGACCATGAATATTAGAAACAGTAATTATACTAAGTATCATACTATAAGCTTTAGAGTTACTGCATCTGAAAAAGAGGAGATGGTTAGGAAATCGCAAGAAGTAGGCCTGGATTTAAGTACTTATCTTAGATGTCAGGCACTAAAAGTGGGGCCGTTATTTGGTTATTCCAGAGGCGGCCTTTCAGAAGTTAGTATTTATGATAAATATAATGTTTATCTTAGTGCTAATATATTAATGTTATTACATTCTGTAGCAGAAAATTTAAATATTGATGATGAAATTCTTGCGGCTGAAGAAAAAGCTTTAAAATGGTTGCATGATAAAAAATTATTACAAGGTAAGGTTAAAACTTAAAAAACGTGCATAGTTTTATTAGAGGAGGACAAATAACTTTACATGCCTTGCATATGATTAAGCAGGTATATAAAGCTTTGATGTTTGGAGCGGTCTTATTGGGGATAGTTATTGTTCTTTCTACCATTATAGTTCGAAATAATAGTTATAACTTTTATTTATTAGGGGTTTATTTTCTTGCTGATGTAGATTTCTCAATTGCGCATGATGGAAATAAAGAAATTAAGATATTTAACTTATTCGGGGAAGAAAAGCATTTAAAGATAATAGATTTATTACAAAATAAAAATATTTTACAAATAAAAGATAAAATAATAGATGATATGTTTTTGGGGCTGCATTATGCAGCTTATTTAGTTTTTATGGTACTTTTAGGTTTAATCATATACTTTATTAAATGTGGCCGTAAATTAGGCGAGGAAAGTTATATAAGAGGTGGAAAATTTATTGAATCTGATAAATTGATTAAATTAATCTTAAGTTATAATAGAAAATTTCCTACCAAGAAGAAATACACTCTTGCTGACATTCCTTATCCTGCATATACCGAATCTTTACATACTATAATTACTGGCGGTTCTGGTTCTGGGAAAACAGTACTTATTAGTAATTTAATTGAACAAATCAGAAAAAATGGCGATCGAGCAATAATTTATGACAAAATGGGAACATTTACTAAATATTTTTATTGCGAAGATAAGGATATAATTTTAAATCCTTTAGATTTAAGGACTCCTTCCTGGAATTTATTTAAAGAGGTTAGGCATCTTGCTGATTTAAACAGTATAGCTGACGCTTTAATCCCTTCGGAAAAAGGATCATCTGATCCTTTTTGGACACAGGCTGCAAGGATGTTATTTTCTGAGGTTTGCGGGGTACTTAAAGATGATCCTGAGGCGGACACGCAAAAACTTTTACAATTACTCTTAAAAAAAGATTTAGTAGATATTGCTCAGATTATTAAAGGTACAGCAGCGCAAGCAATTATTGATGAAAGATCCCCCAAAACTGCTTTAAGTGTTATGGCTGTACTTGCTACCAATTTACGTTCGATGAAATATTTAAAGTCTAATGGTAAAAATTTTTCAATTCGAGAATGGATTAATGATGAAAATCAGCAAGGTTTTTTGTTGATAACCTCACGAGGTGATCAGCATTCGGCACTAAAGCCATTAATTTCAACTTGGATAGAAATAGCTATTAACTCGCTTTTAAGTTTGGAGCAAAATAGAGAAAGAAAAATTTGGATTATTTTAGATGAATTACCTTCTTTACATTATTTACCAAGTTTACATTCAGGTTTAGCTGAGAGTCGTCAATTTGGCGGAGCTTTTGTTTTAAGCCTACAGCTTATGGCCCAGCTTAGATCTATTTATGGTATTCATGAGGCAGAAGCGACCAGTGGTCTATGCAGAACAAGAGTAGTTTTTACTACTCCTGATGAGGATACGGCTAAATGGTGCGCTGAAAGTTTAGGAAAAATTGAAATTGAAGAGATAACCGAATCTATTTCTTATGGCGCTAATGAAACGCGTGATGGTATCAATATACAACCAAGGAGATTAATCAAAGGTTTAGTTTTATCTTCAGAAATAATGAATTTAGAAAATTTAGAAGCTTATTTAAGATTTGCCAATGGCTTTCCAATTAGTCGAATTAAAATTCCTTTTACTGAAAGAAAAGAACTTAGTTTGCGTTTTATTGCTAATGATAATAAAGATGAAAACATAATAGATTCTACAAATAACATAGCTAAATCTGAAATATACAAAGGTCTTGACGTTTTAACTGAAGAAGCAACAAACGATAATATTGAAGATAAAATTACTGCTCCCAAAAAAGATTTATATGGATTTATAACTGATTAATTATGCTATCTATTGCTAATATTCCTGCAAGTGCCAGCTCTTCTTCTTATTATGAGAAAGAAGATTATTATAATAAAGAAAATAAGGAGCATCAAGAAAATAGTCAGTGGTTTGGAATGGGCGCCAAAGAACTAGGATTATCAACCCAAGTCTTATCAGAAGACTTGCAAAAAATGCTTAAAGGCCATTTACCTAACGATATAAAAATTGGGCAAAGACAAAAAGGGGGATTATTAGTTCATTCACGAGGTTTAGACTTAACTTTTTCTGCACCCAAATCAGTTTCTATAATTGCCGAAATTATAGGTGATAAAAGAGTTTATCAGGCGCATTTAAAGGCTGTACATACGGCTTTAGAATATATAGAGCAGAATTTAATGGCAACTACAGTTGTTAATAAAAATATTCGTACTCGGCACAAAACTCAAACTATGGTTGCGAGCTTATTTAAGCACTCAACCTCACGAAATCTAGATCCGCAGTTACATACGCACTGTCTTGTACATAATGTTACTAAAAAATCAGATGGTAAATGGCGCTCTGCTGAATTATCCGAATTATTTAATAATAAGATTTTATTAGGGACAATTTATCGGACTGAGCTGGCTTATAACCTATCTAAATTGGGTTATGAAATTGAAAGAACTAATCCTGACAGTAGATTTGAAGTTAAATCTATTGAGCAAGAGATAATTAATTTTTTTAGTTCCAGGTCTAAAGAAATAAAAGCGGCTTTAAGTAAATATAATATTCAAAATTCAAAAACTGCAGAAAATGCTACAATCTATACTAGAAGTAATAAAAAATATGAAAATAATGAAAATTTAAGAGAGCGTTGGCGAAAAGATGCAAAAGAAAGAGGATTAGTAATTAGCCAGTTTGCTAATGAGAAAAAGAGCGAAATTAAAAGCAACATATATAAAATAAGTAGATTTGATAGTAAAGCCGACAATATTTTGGATGCTTTAAAGCTTGGTTGGAAATTTGCGGGTAAATTATTAGGAAAAAAAGATACTCATATAGGTAAAATAGCTAAAGATTTAGGTAATGATGAAAAAAAAGCCCTTATCGCTGTCCAATATGGAATCTTAAGTTTGGCAGAAAGAAATAATAATTTTTCTGTATCTGAAGTAATTAAAAAAGCTAGTTCCTATGGAATCGGCGAGATTAGTACTAAAGATATTTTAGGAGCAATTGAGATGTTGAAGGAAAATAAAGAAATAATTTTTACGGATCAGAATAATATAACAACTAAAGATGCAGTTCTGGCCGAAAAAGATATCACCCATTTTATGCAGCATGGGCAAAATAAAGTTCAGAGCATTTATAGTATTAAAGACACTAAAGATTATTTAACTACAAGCAATTTAAATGAAGGACAAGCGCAAGCTGTAGCTTTAATTGCCAGTACCAAAGATAGAATAATTGGAGTACAAGGTTATGCTGGAGTTGGTAAAACCTATATGTTAAATGAGGCAAGAAGTTTGCTAGAACAAAAAAATTGGAAGATGCTAGGATTGGCACCATCAGCAAGCGCAGCACAAACCTTACAAAATGAAGCTAAAATACCTAGTGAAACCCTACAAAGATTTATTATGCGTTATGATGGTGTGGTAAATAACCGGGCGACAAATAAAGGATTACAAAATATGCGTAATCAATTTAGAAAAACCATTTTAGTTGTTGATGAAAGTTCAATGATTTCAACTAAACAAATGCATAGTCTTTTGGATATTAGCAGTAAATTAAAATTAAGAGTAGTTTTAGTTGGCGATCATAAACAATTAAGTGCTGTTGAAGCTGGCAAACCTTTTGAACAATTGCTAGAAAATAAAATGAAATATGTCTCAATGACCGAGATTATAAGGCAGAAAGAAGATAAATTAAAATCTGCAGTATATAAAGCAATAGAAGGTAATATTAATGCTGCTTTTGCGAAACTCGAACCGAATATTTCTGAGAATAAAGAAAATTTCATAAAAAATGCTGCGAATAAATGGTTAAATTTAAGCGAAGAAGAGCGAAAAAATACTTTAGTTCTAGCACCTTCACATAAGTCGAGAGATATTATTAACCAAACTATAAGATCAGGGTTAAAAAAAGAGAGTAAATTAGGAACTATGGATTTAAGCCATAAAACTCTGATGAATAAGGGGCTGACTAAAGTTGAGAGATTTAATATTAATAATTATAAAGAAAATTCAGATTTTATAATTTTTAGCAAAGATAATCGAAATAAGACCATAAAAAATGGGGATATATGGAGGGTAACTAAGAATAATAAAGAAACTCATAGTTTAATTTTAACTAAAGATGATAAGATTATAAAATGGGAAGTTCCGAGGAATTTTTTTCAAACTAAAGGGCAAGTATTTGAAGTTTTTAGAGAAAAAGAAATAAAAATTACTAAAGATGAAGATATTAGATTCACGCGTAATGATTATAATTTAGGTTTTATTAATAGTCAGACAGCAAAAATAATTGAGGTTAACCATCAAGATGCTCTTGTAAAATTACAAGATGGTAAAATTATAAGCTTACCTATAACTCATCCGGCTTTAAAACATATTGATTATGCATATAGTTTTACGGTGCACGCAGCACAAGGTAAAACTTCAGAGAATGTAATTGCGGTGATGAATAGCTATGAAAAACATTTAACCACTCAAAAGACTTTTTATGTTGAAATATCTAGAGCTAAAGAAAATGCTTATATATATTTAGATAATATCAATGCAATTAAAAAATCATTAAATAATGAGATCTCTAAGGCACAAGATAAAAGTCTTACAAAGAATCTTATTGTAGAGAAGGAGATTTTAAAAAATGTGAAAGAACTTAATATAAGAAAAATACCAGAGCAAAGCATAACACTTCCTGCAGAACGTGATCGAGACATGTGCAAATAGACTTATTGGAGCCGAAATACTATACTATAAATCATTAGCAAATCAGCTATTTAGAGTATTTTAGTTTGAAAAATTTATATTTTGAATTTTAGATGAAGTTTATATTCTTGCCCTATTCATAGATAGTGCTATATAGGTTATTATACTGATAATATTAACAAAAAATAATTAATGAGTAAAAAATATGAAAAAAATATTAATAACAATAAGTACAGTACTGATGTTTTTATCAGCCTGTGCTACTGATATGAATTCTACTACTTATACTGCTGGTGCGCCAGTAGGTAAAGTTTTGGAAGGAATCGTGGTTTCTGCCCGTCCAGTTACTATTAAAGAAAATGCTAAACTTCAGGATAATACTTTAGGTATGGTCGGTGGTGGACTTATAGGTGGCATAGGTGGTTCAATGCTAGGTGGAGGTAATGGTCGTCTGGCTGCAACTGCAGGTGGGGCTCTTGCTGGTGCTGCTTTGGGTACTCTTACTCAAAGTCAACTTGGTAAACAACAAGGTATGGAATATGTAGTAAGACTTGATCCTAAATATGTAAATAGCGCTCCAAGACAAGTACAAGAGAAAAAAGTTACCTTTGGCGATGGCTCTGTTGACGATGAAATTAAACATTCTATAAGTGTTGCAGACACTAGAACTGATTTATTATCAGTTGTTCAAGGTAATGACGTAGTTTTTCAACCAGGACAAAAAGTTTTAATCATTTATAATAATGACAGACCAAGACTTGCCCCTGCAGGTTACTAGGAAAGTTATTTATAATTATCAGAAAAGGAACTCCTCTTGTTTTAAAACTTGGGGAGTTTTTTTATTTGAAAAACGCTATGAAAATAAAAATTAATTTTACTATTGATCTATAGTAGATCAAGAAATAATTTACCTCTAATCAATAATTATTAAATTATTT
>CAYZBM010000075.1:0-9438 GCA_964476705.1 uncultured Rickettsiales bacterium
GTACGGTTCTGTGAGAACCTGGGAGCGTAAGTTCCCGGGTTACTCGATCGGAGGGGGAGGAAATTGCTAGGTTAAAGTTAAAATTTAGGAGATAAAATGGAGAAAAAAATAAGTAATCAAAGACTATAGATGGCGAGAATAATTTTTAACCAACTAACCCCAAAACCATCTTGGCAGCATTTTCGCTAGGACTATTGCCCAAAGCGGGTTTTAATTTATCTAAAGCCTCGGCAGTTAGTTTTAATTGCAAATCAGCTTTCTCTTTATTATTTACTAAATCCAAAATGGCATTCGTTATATTTTCTGCGGTACAATTTTGTTGCAAAAATTCCGGGATGATTTCTTTGTCAGCAATTAAATTAATGAGGGTGGCAAATTTTACTTTAACTAGGCTTTTTATAATCAGATAAGAAATAAATGATACTTTATAAGTTACGATCATAGCTATTCTAGCCATGGCTACTTCTAAAGTACTGGTACCAGATTTAATTAAGCCAAAATTAGCGGTAGCAAAAAGCTGTTTTTTCTCATCAGGGTTAGTAATTACAATAATGTTTAAACCGAGATTGTTAGTTTTAGTTGTCACAAATTCTCTTAAATATTCGGCAACTGGTATTACTATATAAAGATTTGGAATTTTTTTATTTAATTCCTTAAAAGCTTCAATATAAACATCAAGTAATCTTGAGATTTCAGTTTTACGACTACCAGGCATGGCAAGCAATATAAAAGCATCAGAACTAATATTATATTTTTTGCGGAAATTTTCTTTATCAGTTTTATTATTATTTTGCTCTTCTTCATTTTCTAATATGGGATGACCTACAAAGGTAGTAGGGAGACCTTCTTTAGTAAAGTAAGGTGGCTCAAAAGGTAATATGGTAAGCAGGTGACTAAAAAGTCTGGCAAATTTTTGCGCGCGCTTTGGTTTATAAGCCCACACAGTTGGTGCTACATAATGGACTAGTGGTATTTTGTTTTTATCTAATTTTTTAGCAACGCGGCAGTTAAATCCTGGTGAATCGATAGTTATAACTATATTAGGGTTTACTTCGGTTATATGGTCGACGGTTTGCTTAATTCTTTTTAACATATGCGGGATATGAGGAAGAATTTCAACAAAGCCCATCAGAGATAATTCTTCCATAGGAAATAAAGAATTAAGTCCAGCTTCTTGCATTTGGCTCCCCCCAATACCAAAAAATTCTATATTGCCTTGATATAATTTTTTTAATGCTAAGATTAATTTGCCGCCCAATATATCGCCAGAAGCTTCACCGGCAATGATATAGATTTTAAGTGCGGGAGCTTTAGAAAGCATATTTAGATTCCAATAACAAATATTTTATACTCATTAGCTTTTTTGATAACTAGTTCTTTATTAGCTATAATAGTATTTTCACTTTGTATTACGATACCTTTGAGGCGAGAATTATAAGCATTTTCTATAGTAATAGGGCCGATAGTGGGTAAATCTATACGATTATCTTGGCCAGTTTTTTTAAGTTTAACTAATATACCCTTATAATCTTGATGGATTAAATCTTTACATCTTTTAATTAAATTATCAGTACCTTCCATAGCTTCAATACCAATAATAACTTTATTTTGCACGATTATACTTTGACCAATATCAAGTACACCCATAACATTTAGTGCCTTAACACCTATATCTATATCGTCAAAATCATCTTTATCAGGTAGAATTGTAGTTAAATTGCCTTTAGACGCTAATATATTCGGGGCAACATCTTTTATTCCTAATATTTTAAAATCATATTCTTCAAAAAATTTCATAACAATAGTAAGTAGGGAATCGTCACCTTTAGTTTTAGCACCAACTACTTTAGCTAGTAATTTTAATCCAGTAGCATCTGGTCTTAAGGCCGACCATTTTGGCCGCGATATATGACCAATAAATAAAATCTCTTTTACTTGGTGTTGGTTTAATAATTTAATAGATTTGCCAACTGAGGCTATATTTACTATTTGATTGGGAACTTTCTCAAGTATATCATCATTTTTATTTTCTTCTTCTAATCTTAAAACAAAAACTTTCTTATTTTGACGAATACAAGATTCAACTACTTCAGCAGGAAGGCTACCAGCCCCAGCAATTATTCCAATTGGCCTTGAATCTAGTATTTGCTCTCTGTAATCAGTTTCTTTAGTTTGGAACATTAGGAGTCTTGATTGTTTTTTAAGTTAACATTTTTAGGCTGACAGACTGAACGATTTGAACCATTTTGAATAAAATCAACAATCTCGATTACTTCTTTGTAATCAGGAAACATTTTACGAGTATCTTCAACTCTTTCTTCTAAAGTTCCTTCAGGCGAGAAAATCATTCTATAAGCATTACGTAAAATATGAATATTTTCTCTATCAAATTGCCGACGTTTTAAACCAACTAAATTAAGCCCTACTAGATAAGCTCTTTCTCCTGATGCTTGCCCATATGGAATTACATCATTTTCAATTCCTGACATTCCGCCGATCATAGCATGATGACCAATTCTAACAAATTGATGAACTGCAGATAAGCCACCTAATATTGCAAAATCACCAATTTTTACATGCCCTGCTAAAGTAGCATTATTAGCCATAATAACATGATTGCCTAAAATGCAATCATGAGCTATGTGTACACCTACCATTAATAAACAATTATCACCTATTTTAGTCAGCATACCGCCACCTTGGGTACCTGGATTAATAGTCACATATTCTCTAATTGTATTACCTTTGCCAATAATTACTTCGGATTTTTCTCCAGAATATTTTAAATCTTGCGGAGCATGGCCGATACAAGCAAAAGGATAAATTATTGAATTACTACCAATGGTGGTATAACCTTCAACAACTACATGAGAAAGCAATTTTGTATTATCGCCAATTTTAACATTATCGCCAATAACACAATAAGGACCAATAGAAACATTTTTTCCAATTTGTGCCTTATTACTAATTACAGCAGTTGTATGAATATTATTTGTCATGATTTTAATTATCCATAATTTTTGCAGTTACCACAGCTTCAGCTACTTTTTTATCATTTACTCTTGCTTCGCAATCCATTTTCCATACCGATCCACGACCTTGAATAATTTTTACATGGAAATATATAGTATCTCCTGGAGTTACTGGTTTTCTAAACTTAGCATCGTTAATAGACATAAAATAAACAATCTTGCCATGCATTGCCTCACCCAGACTCTTAACAACTAAAATCGCGCTACTTTGGGCCATAGCCTCAATAATTAACACTCCTGGCATTACCGGTCTAGTAGGGAAGTGCCCCACAAAAAAAGCCTCATTAATAGTTACATTTTTTAAAGCTATTATACTTTCGCCTTCTTTAAGTGAAACTACTCTATCTACTAATAGCATAGGATAACGATGAGGTATTAAAGAAATAATTTCTTCTATATCTATAACTGGGTCGATAAGTCTTGAGTCACTCATATCTATTCCTCTTTAGTTTTTTTTAGTCTATTTTTTTTAATTAAATTAGCTACCGCAATAGTTTGTCTATGCCAGTCTTTTACGGCTATAGCTGGAGAACCACCATATACTTTTTTAGGTTCAAGATTATGTATAACTCCACTTTGGGCAGCAATATTAACCATGTCGCCAATATTTAAATGTCCAGCAACACCAACCTGACCACCTAAAACAACATAATTACCTAATTTAGTACTGCCAGCAATTCCTACTTGGGCAACGATAATACAACCGCGGCCTAACTGTACATTATGACCTATTTGGACTAGATTGTCTATTTTGCAGCCGTCGCCAATTATAGTATCAGGCCCTGAGCCGCGATCAATACAACAATTAGAACCAATATTAACATGATTACCGATTATAGCTCTACCTAATTGCGGAACTTTTAAATGGACACCTTTATCTGTAGCAAAACCAAAGCCATCTTGACCAATTCTTGCTCCAGATTTTATAATCACATAATTACCAATTATACAGTGAGTAAGGGTTGAATTAGCCATAATATGGCAATTATCACCAATTCTTACTCCAGAATTGATAACAACATTTCCTTCTATTATGTTGTTATCACCAATAACTACATTTTCTCCAATTATTACATTGGGTCCAATAGAGCAATTTTTACCAACTTTGGCAGATGGAGCAATTGTTGCAGATGGAGCTAAAAATTCTTTTACATCATCGCTAGCATAAAACAATGTAGCAATTTTAGCATATGCAACATAAGGTGATTCAGAAAATAGTAAAATAGTATTACTATCAGCGTAATCTTTATATTTTTCTGAGATAATACAAGCTTTTGCCTTGGAATCTTTTAAGCTTGGCAAATATTTTGTATTATTTAAGAAGGTGAGGTGAGTGTTGTTAGCTAAGTCCAATGGTGCAACATCTTCAATTAGCATGTCTTTGTTTTCTTCAGTAGAGAGCTTGCAGCCAGAAAATTCTGCAAGCTTTTCTAATGAAAAAGGACCTCTATTATGGAAAAAATTTATATCAGCCATCTTCTAATTACCTTTAATTATTTTTTAGTATTAGTATTAGTTTTAATATCTAATTTAGGTAATTCTTTATTTAGTTTAGCTAAAACTTGATCAGTTAAATCATAATCAGGTTTAACGTAAGATACTTGTAACTTGTAAATTACGATGTCGTATTTTTTTTCTTGCGCCATAGCGGTGATAATTTTTTGGACATGGTCATTTAAGATTTTTAAGGAATCAGATAAGGCTTTATCTAAAGTATTCCTTTTACCTTGAACATCTCTTTCTACAGCTAAATGTTTTTCTTTAAACTTTTTTAGTTTAACATCAAAAGCTTCAGCAGATAAAATTGCATGTTGTTTTTGCAATTCAGCATCTTCTTTTTTTAATTCATCTTCTTTTTTTTTGATTTCACCAACAAATTTTTCATGTAATTGTTTTACTTCATCTCTAACAGTATTTGCAGCTGAGGCGCTGTCTAATATTTTTTGCATGTCAACTACGGCGATAGTTTGACTAAAAGCTTCGGTATAAAGCAAGCTAGTTGCAGCAAATGTAACTGCTATTACCAAGGTTTTTAATGTAGAGGTCTTCATAATTCTGTCCTAAAGTTAGTGTTAAATTAAAATTTTTATTTGTTAATATAGATATATACTAGAATCTTGTACCAAAGTTAAACTGAAATTTTTGAGTTTTATCATAATTTTCCTTTTTAATTGGGAAACTTAAATCTAATCTAATTGGTCCAAGTGGCGAGCTCCAGGCAACTCCAACTCCAGTAGTTGCTCTTAACGCATTGGTATCAACTACAGTAGGACCAGTTTCTCCAGAGTTAAATAAGCTTGCTGCGTCTAAGAATATAGATCCCCTAAAATCTAGTTCTTCAGGTAATCCTAAAGGGAAAGTTAGTTCAGTCGAGCCAAAATAATAATCATTACCACCTAAGGCATCTAAAGTTGCCAAATCTCTAGGTCCAATACCGGCATTATCAAAACCTCTGATTATAGAGCTACCGATAAAAAATCTATCATTGATCCGTACATCTTGTCCGCCAAAACCAGAAATGTCGCCACCTTTTAATCTACTTAAAAGGATTACGCTTCTTTTATAAACTGGTACGTAGTAAGAAAATTTAGCTTCATGTTTGATATAATCAGTGTCGCCACCTAAGCCTGCACCTTCTTGATTTACTTGGAAGACATAACCTTCTTTTGGATCAACTTGGCTATCTCTTTTATCATAAATAAAAGTATGTCCAACAATTGAATTGGTAAAGCTTCCTTCTTGGCGTTTTATATATATAGAAGCAGTATCTGGCACATTACTTACTTTAGTGCCTTGGATAGTATAATAGATACTATGTTCTAGATACTCACTCATATTATAATTAGCCTTTAATGTAACTCCTTTAGTGTCACTATTAAAAGAACTTTCATCTAATTGGTCACGAGTAATATTAAAAATATCAAAACCAGCCGCTAACTCTTTATCCATAAAAGAAGGTTCGGTAAAACCTAAGCTGGTTTCTGAAGTTATAGAACTTTTTTGATAAGCAAGTTTTAGATCTTGGCCTCTACCTAGTAAGTTACGTTCTCTTAAAGATACGTTACCAAGTGGTCCTTCTGTGGTTGAGAATCCAGCTCCAAAATTTAGCTCCCCAGTTGATTTTTCTTTTACATTTACATTAATATCTGTCTTATCACTATCAGATCCTGGATCAGTTCTGATATCAACTTTTTCAAAGAAATCTAAATTATTTATACGATCTTTTGAGCGTTTTAATTTTGCTGAATTATAAGGATCACCTTCAGCTAATCTAAATTCTCTACGAATAACTTTATCTAAAGTTCTTACATTTCCAGTGATATTTATTTTATCGATATAAACTTTAGGACCCTCTTTAATTTTATAGGTTATATCCATAGTTTTATCTTTTTCATTATCTTTATAGTTAGGTCTAACTTCAACGAAAGCATAACCTGTATCGTTTAATTTATTAGTTATAGCTTCTATAGAATCATTAACATAAGTTACGTTAAAAGTTTCCCCAGGGATAGTTTTTAATTCCTTTTTAAAGCTGTCGTTTTTGATATTAGGCAGCTTACTTTCGACATTTATTTTGCCAAATTTATAACGATTACCTTCTTCTAAAGAAAAAGTTAGAATAAAGAATTTTTTATCTTTAGTTATTTCAGCTATAGCGGATACAACTTTAAAATTGGCAAAGCCGTTAGATAAATAGTGTTTTTTTAGTAATTCTTTATCATAAGAAACTCGGTCCTGGTCGTAAGCATCACTGCTGGAGAAAAATCTATACCATCTAGTTTCCTTGGTGCTTATGCTTTCTCTTAAATCAGTTTCGCTGAAAAAATTATTGCCAATAAAACGAATAGTTTTAACGACAGTCTTTGAACCTTCTTTGACTTCAAATACTATATTGATACGATTTTGGTCTAATTTTATTATTTTTGGAACTACGATTGCTCCAAATCTACCACTTTTTTGGTATAAAGATTGTATTCTTTCAACATCAGCTTGTAATTTAGCTTTTGAATATACGGCTCTAGATTTTAAAGATAATTCTGGAGTAAGGGTTTCGGTGCTTATTCTTTTATTACCTTCAAAGCTAATTTTATTAACTAAAGGATTTTCTTCAACATATATAGTTACTTCACTTCCTGTTTGGGATATTTTAACATCAGCAAATAGGCCAGTAGTATAAAGATTTTTAATAGAGTTGTTGGCTTTATTTTCTTTATATGCCTCTCCATTTTTTAAATCGAGATATGATAATATAGTTGCAGGTTCGACTCTTTGATTATTTTTTATCACTATTTTAGAAATTATATTTGCTTTCGAATCATCATTTGCATAAAGAGGATTGCTTATAAACATGTAAGCAAGCAAAGATAAGATAGTGATTAGTTTAGTTAGCATATTCTTTTTCATCATTTTGTTTTACCTAAATAAAAAACTTACGAATGTCGTTCAATATTGCAAATACTGACAATAATACAATAATTAACATTCCTATTTTCATACCTAATTGTTGATATGTATCGGCAATTGCCTCACCCTTTATAGCCTCAATAATATAATAGAGCAAGTGTCCTCCATCTAAAACTGGAATTGGAAATAAATTTACTAGACCTAAATTTATTGAAATAAAAATTACCAACCAGAAGAAACTTAAAAAACCTTGTTTCGCTGCCTGCCCAGAATATTGTGCAATTCCAATGGGTCCGGTAATTTCTTTAATACTTCTTTGTCCGGTAATCATTTGCTTTAAAGCTTTAAGAGTAGTTCCTGATATTTCGTAGGTTTGTTTAAAAGACTCGATAAAAGCTTGAGGTAAAGAAAGTTTTTGGTAAGAAATCTCATTACTGGTTATTCCAAGAATGGGAGTTTTTATCTTATTACCAAAAGGATCTGTCTGCTCGGTTAATTTTGGAGTTAGATTTATATCTATAACTTTTTTATCACGCTCAATTTTTATATTAACTTCTTTTCCGGTATTTAAAGCGATAATTCTTTGAATATCAGAAAAACTTTCAACTTTCTCATCATCTATGGAGATAAATTTATCTTTTGGTTTAAGACCGGCGCTGTAAGCTGGGCTAGGATTTATTACCGTAGAAATTGTAGGTAGGCTAGATATTTTGCCATATATAGCGAATATAATATTTAATAATATTATGGCCAAGATAAAATTAAAGGCTGGACCTGCAGCTACAATTAAAGCTTTTTGATATAAAGGTTTATAATGAAAAGCTGATTTTTTTTGTTCTTCACTCATTTTTTGTAAAAGCAGCTCGTCTTTGCCGCTAGCTTCATTACTATCGCCAAACATTTTTACGTAACCACCAAAGGGTAGTATGCCTAATTGCCAATTAGTTCCTGATTTATCAGTTCTGCTTAAAATTTTTTTACCAAAGCCGATTGAAAATACTTCAATTTTTACGCCAAATTTTTTTGCGACTATATAATGTCCAAATTCATGAATAAATACGATTATTAATATTAAGGCAATAAAGGCGGTAAAATAAGTTAGTAAATTAGTAAGATTTTCTAAGAGGTCTATCGAGGTCATATATATACATTATAAGTTAAAATAGATGGTTCATAAAATATTAAGATTAATATTACGGCAATAATATATTGCGATCATATATTATATTAAGGTTATTTTAAATCTCTATATAGAAAACAGCATATATATAATCTTAAACTATAGATCATAATATTTGGTATCTATGCAATTTAAAAAATTAGCACAATAAGAGATGTGATTAAAAAGTTTATCATAGAGGCATTTTTTTAAACTACAAGTTTAAGGCTTAAGATCGTTAAGGCTACTTGAGTGTTATTTATTTTAGTATAGATGGATAAATCTTTTATAATATTAGGCGTTTTTATCATGTTTTTTTGACAGATAAATCTCATCAATTTTGCTTAAATTAAATTGTAGATCTATTTTATATCTAATTTTTTTGAATATTTTTTCATTTTTTTTTAGAAAAAGATGAAAAAACACAAAAGAAAGCTAATAAAAACAATAAAAAATAAAATATTTTTAATCGAAAAATACAGCAGAAACAGTGGGTTGTGTAGGTAGGGGTGTTTTTTCTTAAAAAAAAGTGAAATTTGTGTTTGACAAGTGAAAGGTTATTACATATAACTCCACTCCCTTTCGCAGGGTAGAATTGAAAAAAACAAAAAATTCAATTCGAATCCTAAGGCGAAAAGAGCTCTTTGAAAATGTGAATAATTTGTAGAACAACAACAAGAAGAGAAGTAAAGGTAGCGGAGCGCAAATATCAAATTTGGTTTTGCATCTGCTATCAACTTCTAGTATGTAGCTTTTATTGCTAAACAATAGAAGATGCAGTGTGCAGAATATATTTTATATATTATTCCTGCAGTCAATTAAGTTTTATTTTTGATGCTAAGC
>CAYZBM010000076.1:0-9233 GCA_964476705.1 uncultured Rickettsiales bacterium
CATTTCATTATTTCCAGATTGAGCGGCTATGATTAAATCTCTTTTACTCGCACCTGCAGCTACTAGAGTATTAACTACTTGTATGTGGCCATTATTAGATGCGCAGATTAAAGCTGTCTTGTCATCTACGTCTTCAACTTCTATATCGGCGTTGCAATTTAATAAAATTTTAACTATTTCTAAATATCCCTTGGCGGCAGCCCAGATTAAAGCTGTCTTGTCATCTACGTCTTCAATTTCTATATCTGCGTTGTAATCTAATAAAGTTTTAACTATTTCTAAATGCCCATTGGCGGCAGCCCAGCTTAAAGCCGTTTGATGATTTATGTCTTCAACTTCTATATTAGCACCTACTGCTAATAGAATCTCAACTATTTGCGTGTGGCCATGAGCGGCAGCCCAGATTAAAGCTGTAGAGCCTCTTAGATCTTCAGTGTCTATATTGGCGTCTCGGTCTAATAGAGTTTTAACTACTTGCGTGTGGCCATTTTTTGCGGCCCATATTAATAATGTGCTATATTGTTTATCTATAGCTTCTAGCCCATAAATATTTATAAAATTTGCTATTAAAGTTTCTAATTGAGATTCTGAATAGTTAAATTTATTAAAAATACTATCAAAAACAGGAAGCTGCTTACTTTTTTCACTGGACATAGATTTGTTCTTCTAAAAAGATATAGTAGATTAAGAAAGAATTGACAGTAAAATACATATATAATAAATTCTTTCTATAATGCTACATATCCCGAAAAAACATATACTTACAATACTATTTTATGTTTTACTGAAGGATCCATAAATACATTCATTTCAAATAAGAAATACTATAATTATTTTTTTATCAAAAAAGCTAAGATAAGCGTGAATTTTAGAATCGTCAATTAGTATATTAATAAATTAACATATGGTCTGTGAGGATTTAGGGTAAAATAAGTTAAGCATAGGCTTTAATAATGCTTGTAATATAATGCTTGACAATGTCTAGATTTGGAGTTATTATACGGATATAGATAAAAAAAGATGGTTGCTATGAGGATTATACAAAATAAACAGCATAATGAGCACGGGTTAGATCTTACTTCTATAGTAGGTAAAGATCGTAAAAACTTAAGTGGTGCTGCCTTAAGAAGTTTTGTTAATATTGCCGAGATTTGGCAATTGGCTGAGAAAGAAAGATTAATTGTGCTTGGGCAGCCAGCACGCTCTACCTATTATTCTTGGATCGAAAAAGCTAGCAAAAAAGATGATATAACTTTACCCCTTGATGTTTTATTAAGAATTTCGGCAATGCTTGGTATCTATAAAGCATTACGTATTATATTCCATGATAGAGAGCAATCAGTCAAATGGTTGCTCTCGAGTAATAAAGGTAGTAGCTTTGCCGGGCAAAGCCCAAAAGAAATTATGTTATCTGGAACACCAGATGGCTTAATGTTAGTTCGTAGATTTTTAGATGCTTGGCGTGGTGGTTTATTTGTTGGTCCTAATGAGGAGGCGCAACAAATCATGCCGATAGAGCCTAATGATATTGTTATTGTATAATTTCCCTAATTTCCCGTTGTTAAGTTATTATATGAGCATTAATTTAAGCAAAGCTAAATATTTAGGCAAAACCTTTCGTCTTATACCCACGCAATTTCCACCAATTCAAACTTTTGCTGATGTGGCAACTCATGATGATTTAGAAGCAATTATGGAGCTAGAAGGTTGGACTAATGATCGGCTAGTTAAATATCGTTTAAATAGATTACCCAAAGAAGAATGGGTTTATGGTTGTAATAATGCTAGCATTATTATGGCCGCTTACTTACATGCGCCAAAAGACGGTTTAAGATTTAATGATGGTAATTTAGGCGCTTGGTATTGTTCACTTGAGATTAAAACTGCGATTGCTGAAGTTGCTTATCATTTGCGCCGCGAAGCCCATAATGCTAATTTTGCTGAAATGCGTTCAAGCTACCGTACTTATACGGCTAATTTAAGCGGTAAATATATTGATATTCGGGATAAGCAAGAACAGTTTCCTGAGCTTTATCATCCAGATAATTGGCAAAAATCCCAAGAATTTGCTCAAAATGCCAGAAATATGGGCGAAGATGGTATTTTTTATAGCAGTATTAGATATGTAAAAGGTAGTAATATAGCAGCCTTTAAACCTACCCAGATCAATAAAGTAACTATCTCAACCAGTTATGAGCTAATCGTACCAAAACAAGGCAAAATTATTGCCCGAGTCCTCTCTTCTTAAGAATTGTTAATAATCCATTAATCTTTTGCTTTTTAATACTTAATATGCTAAGATGGTTAATATATTAACATATTGTGGTGAGTGGTTATGGGCGAGGAGAAACTGTACTATACTGAAGATGACGCAATAACATTTGAGAGTTATTTTAATGAATCTGAAAACTTTAATGAAAAATATCAACTACCTTCTAATGAAGAAATCCAAAAAGAAAATATAAGATTTCTAGAATTACTTAAAGATTCTGATAATAAAGTTGATTTTTTGGAATTATTTTTACATCTTTATAATTTAAAAACCTTTCTTGAAGAATCTATCTTAAAACCTGACTCTAATATTGTAGATAATGTAGGAAAAACAGTAATAATTTCTACAATTGATATCGCTATAAATAAATTATTCTTAGAAAACGAAATTGTTAATTCTGATGAAATTTATATAAATATAGGTCCTAAAACTTCTATTGGCAAAAAGTTACAAAGTGCATTTGATGGCTGCAATAAATTTTTAAATCCTCAAACTCAAATTGTAGATTCGGGGCTTGGTTCTTCTCCTTCTGGTTCGTTAACTCCTGTCTTTTCGTAGAGAAAGTTAAATCTTCTTAAGGCTATTTTTCTTAACCAAATAATTACTAATAAAAAACACACCAACGGTACCAAGATAAAATATCACTTGGATTAGAGTAGGTCTTGATACATAGCCAAATAACGAATGTAAGATTTTACCTACTATACTTTCTTCAGTTAGTAAAAATGAGCTATCCCAAAGTTCACTTGAGTAATTACTAAAAAAATCAGCCGCAACTAAATTTTGGGCGCCAATTGAGGCCATACCAGCGGCTAAAAATACTAATAAATAAGTTGAAACCTTAAATATATATTTAGTAGGAATTGCGATAATACTAAAATAAATTAATATCCCTAAAATCGAGCTAACTATAGTTCCAGAAATTATGCCTAAAATTATATTATGAATTTTTTCACCAGATACTAACATACCATAACTAAATAATACTATTTCTGAACCTTCGCGTAAAACCGCTAACGCAATAATAATGCTAATTGTATGTAAGGGCAGGTCGCCATCAATTATTTTTACACTTTTATTTTTAATATGGGCTATTAAATTTTTGGCATGAGTGCTCATCCAAATTGCAGTCCAAATAATCATAAGGCTGGCAATAAATAATATACTGGCATTAAGGATTTCTTGGCCAAAACCTGCAAAAAAATTGGCAATATTTTCAGTAAAAAATGCAATAATAACTGAACCTAAAATTCCTGATACTATTCCAAGCATTACCCAAAATCTTCTCCCTTCAATACCTAATGTTGCAGCTAAAACTACTCCTAAGATAATAGCTATTTCAAGAATCTCGCGGAAGGCAACGATAAAAGCTGGTAACATAGTTTTATATCTTTATAGAGGTTGTTTTATGAGGTTTAGTTTTGATATATTATAATGCTATTGATAATCATTATCAAGTAAAATATAATAAAAAACCCGCATAAAATGTTAATTTATGCGGGTTCTGTTATATTTAATTAGAAACTTGAAGTTAGTATTATTAACTTAAATCTCACCTTTTTTCTTGAAATAGCGTTTAAGATCCATAGTACCTTCGCTTTTATCAACCACCATAGTGATGGCAGCATCTCCTGTGATATTAATTGTGGTTCTTGCCATATCCAAGATACGGTCGATACCAATTATTAAGCCAATACCATCTAAAGGTAAGCCAATTGAGTTTAGTACCATACCCATAAATACTATCGAGCCACTTGGAATACCAGCCGCACCAATTGATGCGATAGTACTTGCAAAAGCTAAAGTCAAATAATGATGCATCTCAAGATGAACACCATAAATTTGCGCAAAAAATATACCACAGATTGATAAATAAATTGCAGTTCCGTCCATATTCATGGCCGCACCCAAAGGTAAAATAAAGTTAGTTGTACCTTTAGAAACCCCAATTTCTTTATTTAAAGTCCGCATAGTAGTAGTAAGCGCAGCTTTACTACTAGTTGTTGAGAAAGCAAGTAGTTGCGGTTCAATCATTTTTTTGTAAAAAGGTATAGGTGATATTCGGCATAAAACCCAAATCATTCCACCTAATAAAAAATATTGAATAGTACAAGCACCGTAAACTAAGGCGATAAATTTAGATAAAGCTTCAAGAACGCCAATACCTTGTGTGCCAACTAAAGTGGAAATAAAGCCAAATACGCCAATAGGTGCTAAACTAACTATAACTTCAATCATTTTAAAGAATAATTGAGCCATTTCCTGGATTATAGTTAAGGTAGTAGGGGTTTTATGAGATACTGCATTTAAGGTAAAGCCAGTAAATAATGAAAATATTACTAATTGTAGTATATGACCTTGAGCCATGGCTCCAATAGCATTATCTGGAACTATACTAATAAGCATTTGCATTATTGTTGGTGGAGTGCCAGTACTTTGATAAGATGAAACCGCACTTCTGTCAAAATTCACACCTACACCGGGTTCAAAGAAATGAGCCAGTACAAATCCTAAACATACGGAAGCTAAAGAAGTGGTTATATAAAGAACCATTGCTTTAAGACCCATTCTGGATAGGTTGTCACTGTTTGCAAGTCCAGTTATAGCTGAAACTATAGAGAAGAATACTAATGGAACTATAACCATTTTAATTAGGTTAATAAAAACTGTTCCGAGTGGTTGTAAAACTGCGGCATCAGGACCCATCATTAGGCCAACAAATGCACCTAAAATTAAGCCAATAAAAACTTTTAACCATAATGGTACTTTATTTCGCCATTTAGGTATAATTAATAGTCCAAATACAATCATTGGAGCAATTATATAACCAAGAGTTATTTTTAACCATGGCATCATGGTTATAATAGGTTCAACTGTTTCTTTCATAAAGGACTCAATTAGTTTTTAAATTAGTTAGTTTAAAATAATTTTAACCGTTAACAAGGAAACGCTTGTAGGCTAGCTTAAATTGGCCAACTTATAGCATTATAATTGGTTCGTAAGATAAACATTTTTGACTCTAATTAGCAATCAAAAAATTCAAGCCTAAAATGTTAACGCCTGTATTTATAGAGCAATAGATCTAAAAAGCAAAAGTTTTCGTCTTTCTTTAGTCGATAATTATAAAAATATTTATAATTTAGGGGCTTAAGTACTATATAATGTTAGGATGTGACCTTGTATTAATGCAACGTTATCATAAGGTTGTAGATGTTAGGGGGCGTTGGCTCTTCATCAAATATTAGGGTGGATTATTTTATTGGTCAGGATTCGCTAAAGCTGCTACCTTAACTAAAGTTTATGTGTGCCAAGTCGCCGCGACAGTCTCTTCTCTTATATTTCAAAATAATTATTATTTTAGTGATTCTGTGGTGTTTGAAATATAAGAGAAGAGACTGGTGCCGGCTGTGGGACTCGAACTCACGACCTGATGATTACAAATCAACTGCTCTACCAACTGAGCTAAGCCGGCACACGCTCCTTAGGAATGATTATATTCCAAAGAGAGGTAGAGCCTTATATACGGCTTTAATTTGCTTGGCAACATTTTTTTATTTAAAGTTGATTATTAAGTTTAAAATATTAAAATCACAAGTAATCTTAAAGTTTCAGTAAAAAAATATCAGTTTTGACTAACTAGTTTTATCAGTTCTTGAAATAATATAAATTTTCTATTATTAGTTTCCTTTATTATAGATGATTCTTCTAAAATTTTGGAGTGTGCAAATTGAGTCTTAAGCTCGAGCCTATTTACCGTAATATTGCGCGGATGATAATTCATGTTTTTTATAAAACTCATTTTGTTGGTTTTGATAAAATACCAGCTAATGGTCCAGTTATATTAATTTCTAATCATGTATCTTATGTAGATGGTATGATTATTCAGGCGGCTTGCTCCAGGCCTGTGAGATTTGTAATCGATGAATATATTTTTAATAAACCGCTTATTCATTATTTTATGACAATTAATGGGGTGATTCCTATATTACCTAAAAAAGAAAGTGTAAAAAAAGCCTTAGATCAAATTTCTGCAGGCTTAGAGGCAGGTGACATAATTTGTATATTTCCTGAAGGGCAATTAACTTATACTGGTAATTTAGGACGTTTTAAGCCAGGAATTGAATGGATAATCGAACGTGATCCAGTTCCTATTTATCCTGTTGCTTTACGAGGTTTATGGGAAAGTATTTTTAGCCGAAAATATTTAAAATCAAAATGGCGTTTGTTGCCAAAACATCTACGTATAAAGGTTGGGGCGGTTTGTGGAAATCCTATTCATCCCAGAGATGTTAATATAAATAACTTGCAACGTGTTATATTAAATTTAAAAAGCTCAATTGAGTTATAAAATTTACTGTTCTATTCAAGTGCAGCATATTTCATCATTCTAGTGATCCGATCAGAAAATTCTTTAGTATTGCTGGCAAGAACATCATAATCAAAACTAGTATGATTATATTCTTTAAAAAACTTACCTTCTTTTGGCGCATTAGCTAAAGCAAATAGTGATTTACCTTGAGCTATTGGAACTACAGTGTCTTTATAGCCATGCATAATTAAGATTGGTGCTTTAACATTTTTGATTTTTGATTTTGAATCAAAATGATCTTTAATTAAAGTTTTAACTGGAATTATTGGATATCTTTCTTGGGCAACATCGGTCACTGAAGTATAAGGTGATTCTAAAATTACTGCATGGGCAGAATATTCTGTGCCCATTTGGACGGCAATGCCAGAACCTAATGATTCACCATAAAAAACTAAATTGCTTACATTAATATTGTGCTTAATTAAATAATCAATAGAGCTTCGGGCATCTTTATATAGACCTTCTTCTGATGGTTTGCCTTCTGAATTTCCATAACCACGATAACTTACCGCCATGATACCAAAGCCATGATTAATAAAAGATTTTATTTTATCGGTTCGGTAGCTTAAATTACCATTATTTCCTTGGAAATAAACTAAAGTTTTTTCGCCATAAGTTGCTGGTTTGTACCATAAGGTTATTTTAACATTATCATCGGTTTTTATTTTTATTTCTTTAGTACCACTTAAGCCATAAAAACTTGGATGTTTCATGTCGGCGGTTGGTAAATACATAATATTACGTTGGTTAATATATAGATATCCAGCTGCGGATAGATAGATAGCAACTAATATTAGGGTTAATATTTCTGTATATTTTAATATTCTTTTTTTCTGATGAATGAACTGAAGAAATATAGGATGATTATTTAGCAACTTTAAGCTAACACCAATAAATTTTTCTGTACTAATATGGTTTGATATTTTCATAAACAATTTTTACCTAATATTTTTACTGTTTCCATAATCCTATTATATCATATAATTAGTTAAAATTTTATTAATTAAGTGCAAAGAAAAATATATTGCCAAGATTGCTAGTTATTCTCTATTATAGAGGTTATTCTAAAATCTAAATAACGAACTTGGTGCTAATATGAGTAATTATGCTGGTAAAGTTAAAATATACCAACCTATAAAAAATCCTATGCAATCTGGCAAAAATAAGGATTATTGGCTGGTTGAACATGAAAAATCAGATAGTCAATTTGTTGAACCTTTAATGGGGTGGACTGGGAGTAATAATACAAAAACCGAGTTATCACTAAAATTTGACAATAAGAAAGATGCCGTTTTATATGCAAAGCGGAAGAATTACGAATATACTATAATTGAGCCAAATATTAAGAAACGCCATTCGCAAACTTATGCGGATAATTTTACTTCATAATGGTTTATCTGATTTTTTTAATGCACTCGTGCAAAGCGGTTTTTTGCTACCTGGTTACGTCCAGTATGTTTAGCAATATAAAGTTGAGCATCGGCATTTTTATAAAGTTCTGCAGATTTTACTAAGCGATTACCTTCGGTAGTTGCTATACCAATTGAGACTGTGCAATGTAATGGCGAAATTAGCTCTTCTTCTAAAAAACGATGTTTAGAAATTTCTAAACAAATTTGTTCACCATTATCATAAGCTTCATTTTCTGAGGCTTCCGATAAAAATATACCAAACTCACCACCGCTTAATCTTGCGGGTATATAATTTTTATTTAAACAAGAGCGGATAATTTGTGCCATTTCAACAATTATTTTGTCGCCGATATTATAACCGTAACCATCATTAATATTTTTTAGGCCATCAATATTTACTAATAAAATAGAAAAATTACTGTTATTTCTTTTGATTTTAGTTAGTTCATCATCAATATGCGCAAAAAAACTAGTGCGATTAATAAAGCCGGTCATGATGTCAGTAAAGGCCAGTTTATTCATCTCTTCGATTGTTCTTTGTTCAGCGTCAACTCTTTCGGTGATATCTCTTAAAGAACCAACAGAGCCTATCAGTTTGCCACTATGATCAAACCACGGATAAGAAATATCTGTAACCCAAATTCTTTTGCCATTTTTTGTCCGCATTAAATAATCAGCCTGCCATCTTTCTACGTCACCATATTGTCTTTGTTTTTCAAGCTGAGTAAAAGAGGTTATTTTTTCAACTTTATCTTTTATAATTTTGGTCTCTAAAATTAGTGAACGAAAATTCATCGCTTTCATTTCTTGTGGAGTAAAACCCAAAAGTCTAATAATTGCCGGGCTAATATAATCGTAACGCATGTTATCATAACGTAATCTATAGACCGTATCTGACGAATAAGAAGTAAGGAGGGCTATTTCAGTTTCAAGATTTTGAATTTTTCTAATAAAAGGCACGCAACTTTTAACAAATATCTTAGTATTTGTAACTAATTTGCCAATTTGTGAAAATAAAGTAGACATTAATTTAAATTAGCTCTCCTAGCATATTAAATTTTTTAAGAATATTAGCGGCGGATAATAGCAAAGTATAGTAGATCAAGCAATGATTTTTCACTTTAATTAGTCGGTTGTGAAAAAGTGTTTTTTTATAAAAAACACTTTTTTCTTAAGTCGT
>CAYZBM010000077.1:0-8945 GCA_964476705.1 uncultured Rickettsiales bacterium
CCAATAACGTCATCCTGGCCTTAGATTTTCTTAAAATATCAACAACTTATTATTTATAAAAATTTTGATATTTTAATAGAAAAGCTAAAGAGCCAGGACCCATTTTTAGTATATCGGCTTCTATAGTATTTCATGATTGAAATGACCTATATTATGGATCCTGAAAAAAACATAAATAGTATTATAAGTATATGTTTTTTCAGGATATGTAGCATCATAGAAATAATTTAATAATTATTGATTAGAGGTAAATTATTTCTTGATCTACTATAGTAATTTATAACCTAAAAGGTAAGACAAGCAAAAGTAAAATGATAAAAAATGAGATTTTTTATGGAAGGTATTTTATGCCCTTTAATCATTAGCGAACATATAATTAACAGTTTAACTAAAAATGGGTCACGGTGCCCTCCTTTATCCTACGAAATATAAAATTTCGGGATAAAGTGGAAGCGTGATGACGGAGAGTGGGGCTTTTTACGGCGAGAAGAGTGGTAATTCAAAAAGTGTGGGGTACTATGACTTATAATACTATTTTATGTTTACTGAAGGCTTCAAAAATACATTCATTTCAATTAAGAAATACTATACTTTGTTCTAAGCCCATAAAAATACTTTAGTGTAGTCCTATTTTAATTATTGTGCCTAAGATTAGAGTTGATGCTCCTATAATTATTCCGCCTATTTTAATTATTATATCCTTCTCCATGGATTTCATTTCTATTTCCATTTTATCTATTCTGGTATCTAATCTTTGTTCTAAATTAAGCAGATCAGTTTTAGTAGCTATATTATTTTCAAAAAGATTATACATAGCTAGAGCATGAGCATCAGCTTGTTTTTTTTCAACACCGGCTTCTTGTAATTTATTTGAATAATCTAAACTGTTAAAAATTACTGATTTCATAATAATATTTTAGTGTAGTCCTATTTTAATTATTGTGCCTAAGATTAGAGTTGATGCTCCTATAATTATTCCGCCTATTTTAATTATTATATCTTTTTCCATTGATTTCATTTCAGCGGTAAGCCTTTCATCGAGCTTATTTAAATCAGTTTTAGTAGCTATATTATTTTCAAAAAGATCGTACATAGCTAGAGCATGAGCATCAGCTTGTTTTTTTTCAACACCTGCTTCTTGTAATTTATTTGAATAATCTAAACTATTGAAAATTACCGCTCTCATTGGGCGATTACCCCTTTTTGTATTTTATCGCACATTCAAATATAGCAATGACAATGCAACATGTCTAGATAAAAAATAATCTTCTGCGATTATTTAATAATGCTATTTTTACATTATTCTGCGGTAGCAAAAAAAGTTTTAATCTCTTTATTTAAACCGCTAACTTGATCGGAAATTTTATTTAAGGAAGATAGAGCATTATTGGAATATTTAGTAATTTCATCGGCAGCATTAAAAATATCCAGATTATTTTCAACTGGAGTTACGTTTTTAAAATTTTGCTCACTATCAGTTTGATATAATTTTATGGTACTATAAATTCCTGACATTTGTTGTTTTAGTTTATTTACCGATAATTTAATATTATGCACAGTATTATTAACCGAACCTGAAGCTTCATGAATATGTTTCATTTGAAGATTCAGTTCATCAACAGCTCTTTTAGTTTTAAAGGCAATTAATCTTATTTCTGAAGCAAGAGACGAGAAATCAAGTTCTTGCCCTTTATTTTTAGCTACTTCAACTACAGTATTTAAGGCTAATAAATTAATTTGCTTAGTTAAATCATTAGCAATACTCATAGCATTTTCTAAATGTTCCGTACGACTAATTAGAATGTTATTTGATTGTCCGGCATTATTAGTTTCATCAATAGTTTTTCTGATTATATTTTCGCTATCTAAAGCAAGATTAGCTAAACGCTCAAGATCAATAATGTTTTTAAGTACATTGCCATTCTCAGGAATATTAAGTTGTTGACTTTCATTGTTAGCTTTAAGTTTTAATGCGTCGATAGTTGTTTGTCTTAAAACTTCTATTTCGCTATAAAGTGATTCTAAATTATTAGCGAAATTTTTTAAGACATCTTCAGTTTTATTTTTAAAATCATAGAATTTTTCTTTAAGCAAATTGTTAGCAAAAGTTTCTCTTGGATTTATAGCGGAGTTTTTTTCAGTAATAAGAGTAGGTCTAGTTGATTCTGTTTTTTCTACTACTGAAATATTTTTAAAGAACTTAAGAAGAAATCTATTTTCAAATAAAATACCAATTAATGATAAAGCTAATATTATAAAACCTCCAGCATAAGTTATTTTTTGCCATACTGGATTAATTAAATTTATAAACTGAAATTGCGGTAATGGATCTGCTGCGGTTATAGACCAAGGATTACCAAGTATTTCAAGATAAGCCGCATTGATGGTGCTACTGCTATTAATATCTTTATTACTTAAGGATAAAATTATTGACTCATCATCAACTTTTAATAAATCATCTATTTTTTTTCTATTTATTAAAGCTACTAAATAACCAGAAGGTTCTGCTTTTTTTCCAATTTTTCTTAAGATTATTTGCCCATCAGAAACAATTTTAACCTCTTTTATTTTATTATATAAGTCATTTATTTCATTATTAGTTTTAATGGTTATATCTTTTTTATTTGTAGCAGAATAAATGATATTACCATCTTTATCTAGTAATAAAAGATCGGTATAATTTTTAGTATTTAGAAAGGATTTAAACCATATATTATATTTTTTGTGTGTAGGAGTTAATATGGCGTTAGTTTGAGTATTTCCGGTTGTTAGATCGTTGACATTGTTGGATATATTTTGACTTTCAGACTTAAGCATTTCTAGTCCAGATTTTATTTCTGGGGCTGATGCTATATTGTCGATATTTTCTTTAATATTTGCGAAATGTTGCTCGAGTATATTTTTCTTTTCTAATAGAACTGAATTTACATATTGTTTTTCCCTTATATCATTATACCATTTTAGATAATAGAAACTACTACAAATCGTTGATAAGGCGCAGATTAATAACAAAGTTGCGATTAATAAAGATGATTTAAAAACAGTGCGTTCTGCCAGTTTTTTTTGTGATATGTCCATAAGCTTATCTTGATAAATTTTGCTATTTTGTTTTTAAGGAAAAACAACTAATAATCACCAATATACATTATGGCTAAAAACAAAACAACTTTGATTTCATTTTGCCTTATTTTATGATGTTACTTGCAATCATAAATAAATATATATATCTAATTGTTGTAGATCATAGATTTATTATACTGTTATTATGTAGGTATGTTATGGCAGTTTTAGTTGCAGAAAATATTTCCAAATCTTTTGGTAAATTTAAAGCTGTAGATAAAATCAGTTTTAAAATTAATAAAGGTGAAATTTTAGCATTTTTAGGTCCTAATGGTGCTGGTAAAACTACGACCATGCGAATGGTCACAGGCTATTTAACTCCTGATCAAGGCAATGTTTTAATTTGTGATTATAATCTATACAATGATCCTATAAAGGCTAAAAATTTTATTGGTTATTTACCAGAAACCGGTGCGCTTTATACTGATATGCTAGTTATTGATTTTTTAAAATTTATTACTGAAGTTAGAATAAAAGATAAAAATATTAGAAAATCTCGAATTGATTATGTCATTAGTAAGCTAGAATTAAATTTAGTTTTAAATAAGGTAATAGAAGATCTATCTAAGGGTTTTAAACGAAGAGTGGCACTAGCTAGTGCTTTAATTCATGATCCACTATTATTAGTTCTAGATGAACCCACCGATGGGCTTGATCCTAACCAAAAATTTGAAGTTCAAGAATTAATTAAAAATATTGCTAAAGATAAAGCCATAATAATATCGACTCATATTTTAGATGAAGTGGAAAATATTTGTAAACAGGCCATCATTATTAATAATGGTAAGTTAATATTAGAAGGCAATATTAAGGAATTAATTGTTAATAATAAAGCTAATAATTTGACAGAATTATTTCGTTTAGTTACCAATAATCAACAAGAAATCAAAAAGTATTAATTTTATGAATTTTGCTAATTTTGTAATATTTAAGCGAGAATTAAAAGCTTATTTTGAAACACCAGTTGCTTTTGTCTTTATGACAATTTATCTGTTTTTGAGTGCAATTTTAACTTTCTATGTCGGTAATTTTTACGAGATGGGTCATGCAGACCTAGAAGCCTTTTTTAGTTGGCAACCTTGGTTATATTTGTTTTTAATGCCGGCAATTTCAATGAGATTATGGGCAGAAGAAAAACGCTCTGGTACTTTTGAATTATTAATGACATTACCAATTAAACCTTATTATTTAGTAATAATTAAACATTTAGCTGCGCTTAGTTTTGCAATTATTTGTCTAATATTTACCTTCCCAATTTGGCTAACGGTAAATTATTTAGGTGAACCGGATAATGGTGTTATTATTGCTTCTTATTTTGCTTGTATTTTATTAGCTGCTTGTTTTTTGAGTTTAGGAGAATGTGTTTCAGTTTTTACTAAAAACCAAGTTATTGCTTATGTTGTTAGTATTACAATTTGTTTTTTATTTATGGTTAGTGGTTTTCCTCTAGTTATAAATTTCTTTATTTCTTTAGGTCTTCCGCAATTTATTATCGATACAATTAGTAGTTTTAGTCTTACTGCAGCTTTTGAAGATATGAGTCGAGGTGTTATTAATTTGCAGCATATATTTTATGTAGTAACCCTAACAATCAGCGCCTATATCATAAATATTGCAGCTATATTATATAGGAGAAGATAGGAATGATCAGGAATAAATTTTTATTTATAGTATTAGTAACGTTTAGTGTTTTCTTTTCTTTAAATATAGTAGCTAATATTATTTTATCTAAATATAAATTTGATTTTACAAATGATAAAAGATTTACTTTATCTGACGCCAGCCTAAATTTAGTAAGTAAAATAAATGAGCCTATTACCTTTAAGTTCTTTTTTTCTAGTAATACGGCAAGTGGTTTGCCATTTTTAAAAAATTATGCGGCGAGAATTAAAAATTTATTAGTTGAATATGCCAATAATTCTAAGGGTAAAATCAAACTACAAATTATCGATCCGCTCCCTTTTTCTGATATGGAAGAAAAGGCTGTGTCTTACGGAATTAAAGCAGTTCCTATTGATCAAAATGGTAATAAAGTTTATTTAGGTCTAGCGGCAAGCGATACTATAGATAATATTAGAACCATTCCGGTATTTACTCCCGAGCGAGAAAAATTTACCGAATATGAAGTAAGTCGGATTATTTATGATTTAAATAATAGAAAAAAACATACAATAGGAGTTTTAAGTAGTCTGCCAATTGGTGAGCAAAGTTTATTTGGCCTACCTGGTTTAAAAGCTAGTAGAGCCTGGATAGTAATGCAGCAAGTTGCGCAAATTTTTAATGTTAAGATAATAAACAGCGAAGAAGCTAGAATACCGGCCGATATAGATGTATTAATGGTTGTACAACCTAATGAAAAATTTAAAAATGAAATTTTTGAATCTATAGATAAATTTGTTTTATCTGGAAAACCTGCTTTGTTTTTCTTAGATAATTATCCAGAATTTTTAGGAAATAATAAAAATAAAGATACTAGTTATGACGTACGGATAGATCCCTTACTTCATAATTGGGGTATAAATATTACAAGGCAAAAAATTGTTGCTGACAGATTTGCCGCCCGTAAAATTGAAGATAAAGAAATAAAATCGCAAGTAGATTATATTGCCTGGCTTAATTTAAAAAATGCTAATTTAAATAGCGATGATATAACAACTTCTTCTTTAAAAGAAATTAATATAAATACCGCGGGCTCTATAGAAAATTTACCCAATAACCATCTTGAGTTTGTACCTCTAATTAAAACTAGTAATAATTCAGGTCTTATGGAGCTTATAACTATAAGAGGTGAGCGAGATCCAAATGAGGCTTTAAATCTTTTTCATTCAGACAATAAATCATATATTTTAGCCGCAAGAAGTACAGGAATGGCAAAAAGTAGTTTTATGCCTAATCAAACTGGTAATATTAATATTGTTGTGGTTGCAGATAGCGATTTACTTCGTGATGAAGTTTGGTCAACAAATCAGATTTTTGATAATTATCAATTAGTAAAACCAATAGCGGATAACTCAGCTTTTGTAGTAAATATGTTAGAGAATTTATCTGGAGGTTCTGATCTTATTGCGCTTAGGGGGCGGGGGGCACAAAGCAAAAATTTTAGCTTAGTTGATAAAATTAAAAAACAAGCTGAAGAAAAATTTATCAAAAGACAAACAGAGCTGCAAGATAAATTAAGATTAACCGAGCATAAATTAAAAGCATTACAAGAAGCTGCTAAAACCCAAGATGGTAACGCGATACTTTATAAAGAAGAGCAAAGGCAAGAAATTCAGAATTTTAGCAGTCAAATGACCCTGCTTAAAAAAGATTTATGGCAGGTCCAAAAAGAATTATATTATGATATAGAATTATTGGGTAAAAAAATTAAGCTAATTAACATAATATTTTGTCCATTATTAGTAGGACTGGTAGGATTATTGTGGTTTATTTATCGGATGAAAAAGAGCAAGTAAAAATATTGGGTATGAAAAAATATAAAATAAAATATATAATTATTGGTTTAATAGTTTTGAGTTCTATTACCTTGGCTTATATAGCAATAAGAGAAGAAAATAAATATTCACTTAATACAGAAAGTGAGGGAGTAGAAAATTTTATTCCTAATTTTCAAGATTTTTATAAAACCATAACTAATATTACAATTATACATGGTAATAAAAAAACAGATTTTGTTAAAAAAGCTGATAATTGGTTTAGTGGAAATGATAATAAAACAATCACTATTTATGGGATTTTTAATAGTTTAGCTGACTTAAAAATTATAGAAAAGAAAACTAATGATAAGGCTAATTTTTCTAGTTTTTCACTGGATGAAAAAGCCCCAAGAATAATTCTCAAAGATATAAATAATCAGGTAAAATTAGATCTAGTATTAGGTAAGTTACAAAAAGCCTATGGTAGTATGGTGCTGCCTAATAATGGCTTTTATATAAGAAAATTTGATGAAAGTCAGGTTTATTTGGTTAAGTCGAGTTCTGATATTAATATTGGTGAGTTCTTGCAAAAGAAGGAAGATTCTGCTAAAGAGACCAATAAAGCCTCAAGCAAGTGATAATCAAAGAGAATTTTATGAATGACCGGCCAAAACTAGATTTGAACACTCCAAATGGTGAGAAAAAAGTTTTATTACATAGTTGCTGTGCGCCATGCGCTGGTGAATTAATGGAAATTATGCAGGAAAATGGTCTGGAATTAACCATATTTTTCTATAATCCCAATATACATCCCAAAAAAGAATATGAAATTCGCAAAAATGAGAATATCCGTTTTGCTGAAAAACTTGGCATAGAATTTGTTGACGCTGATTACGATGTTCAAAATTGGTTTACTAAGGCTAAACATCTTGAGCACGAGCCAGAAAGGGGAGTGAGATGTAGTATGTGTTTTGATATGCGCTTTGTAAGATCGGCTGAATATGCAGCCGAGAACGGCTTTTCTTTATTTACTAGTTCCTTGGGGCTTTCAAGATGGAAAAATATGGAGCAAATTAATCAATCCGGGTATTTTGCAGCTAACCATTTTCCAGGTCTTACCTATTGGGATTATAATTGGCGGAAAAATGGTGGTAGCGAAAGAATGTATAAAATTGCCAAAAGAGAAAATTTCTATCAGCAACAATATTGTGGCTGTATTTACTCATTGCGTGATACCAATGACTGGCGAACCAAAAATGGCCGGGAAACTATAAATATTGGTGAAGATTTCTATTCTTAAAGATGCGTTGGTGTTAATAAATTAACATTCTTTCTTGCCTTATTATTTTTATCTGATAAATCTGTTATATAAATTATATATTCAGAAAGTAATAATTATGTCAGCTGAGAAAAATAAAAAAAAGAAAAATAAAAGTAGTAAAAGTAGTGATAGTTCTAATTTTCAGCCATCAGCAGTTGCTGCTGCAGGTGCTGGAGCTTCGGCTTTAAAGCAACCGCAAACTACTATATTTCTTGATTATTCTAAAGATATTGAATTATATGGTGTAAATTTTTCTCTAGATAGTGCAGTACCAGAAATTACCGAGATTATTACTAAGTTATCTGAAATTAATGATTATTTTTCTAATTCAGAAGCTCTGTTCGTCATAAGTGCATTAAATCTAGAACCCTTGTTAGATAAGGGTTCTATGAAAACTAAGCAGGCTATTTGTATTAGTGAATTAAGAGAACTTGGAGTTTTTTCTAGAATTCCTAAAGATAATCATGCTAGGAATTATGCAGCAATATTAGCTACATTTGCAAGTATTTTTCCAGAATTGATAAATATACTATCTACAGATACTCAATATCATGCCAAAAAAAGTGAACGCTTAAAAGCGCTTTATGATCCTAATAATTTATTAACTTATAGCGTACTTAGTTTACGTAGAGGACAAAAAAATGATTTTAAAGAAGTAATCTCAGAATTATTTTTCTTTCTTAGGTGTTATAAAAAATTTGCAGAAAGTGTAATTGAATTTGAAAAAGAAATTTCAGCTCTATATCTTTTATATGCTCTGCAAATAATTTGTGTTTTAGAATATGTTAGAAGTGCAGATAAAGATTCTTTACTTTTATTGAGTATAGGCAGTAAAAAAGATAATTATTTAGATAAATTAAGGACTTTTCAACAATCATTAAGGCAATCTAGATTATCTGAGCTAACAATGGCATTATCTAGTCATTTTGTGACTTTAAATGATCCTTTGTTAAAGGTACCTTCTAATCTTATCTTGGGTACAACTTTTTTAAATTTATTAGCAAATATTAATAATAACAATGAAGATTTTGCAAAAAAGTGCGCTAGGCATGGATGTTAAGTAGGTGGTGAAAGTCCACTATGGGCCC
>CAYZBM010000078.1:0-8786 GCA_964476705.1 uncultured Rickettsiales bacterium
ACTCAGCTATGCACAATATAATTTGTCAAACAAAATTTTAATGAGGTAGCCCTGATTGTCTATATAGTTGATGTAGAAGGAAATATAGCTATAATCTCAACAACTACAGATATAATTGATAATCATAAAGATTAAATAAAAAGCCAACCCAGTTTTGCGGAGATTAAAATGGAACACACATCAATGCTGCTAGATTCTCAAGCTTTATTTCTTTTTGCTCTTGCCATAATTATATTTCTAACAATTTTTAAAGGCATAAAAATTGTTCCCCAACAAGAAGCTTGGATAATTGAAAACCTAGGTAAGTACGATAGGGTTTTAGAACCAGGACTTAATTTAATTATCCCATTTATACAAAGAGTTGCTTATAAACATATTCTAAAAGAACAATCTATTGAAGTTAAAAGGCAAGCCGCAATTACTAAAGATAATGTAACTTTAAATATTGACGGAGTTTTATATTTAAGAATCAGCGATCCAGTTAATGCTTCATATGGTGCGCAAAATCCTTATTTTGCTATAGTACAATTAGCCCAAACAACTATGCGTTCAGAAATTGGAAAAATGACCTTAGATAAAAGTTTTGAAGAACGTGAAACTTTAAACATTAATATTGTTAGCGCAATTAACCACGCATCGAATGCTTGGGGCGTACAATGTATGCGTTATGAAATAAAAGATATTGAGCCACCGCAAACTGTATTAAAAGCTATGGAATTACAGGTAGCAGCAGAAAGACAAAAAAGAGCACAAGTTTTAGAATCTGAAGGTAAACGTGATGCCAAAATAAATTCTGCTGAAGGCGATAAAAGAGAAGTAGTTTTAAAATCTGAAGCTTCGATGATTGACCAAGTAAATAGAGCTAAAGGTGAAGCTGAAGCTATTATTGCTGTTGCAGAAGCAACCGCAAAAGGAATTAATATTATAGCTGATTCCTTAAATAAAGATGGAGGTACTCAAGCAGCTTCTCTAAAAATAGCAGAAAAATATGTGCAAGCTTTTGAGAAAATCGCTAAGGAATCAACTACTTTACTGATTCCAAATAATCCTAGTGATATTAGCGGAACTGTAGCGCAAGCACTGGCTATATTTAGTAAAGTAAACCAAAAAGTTTCCCAATCTGGTTCTGGAGCTAAAGAAAATATTGCCTAAAAAAATATTTTTCTTATTTGTACAAATAATAATTTTATTCAGCATAATTTTTGTTGATAAAAATTTAGCGTGGGCAGAAGTTACAGAAGATAATATTGTTAAAACTTCACAATCTTTAGTGAGTGAATTATCTCAGCCTTATCATGCTATAGCTATTTTTGGAGAACCCAAATATGGCCAGGATTTTAAACATTTTGATTATGTTAATCCATCAGCTCCCAAAGGCGGAGATGTAAAGCTTGCTTCAATTGGTACTTTTGATAATTTAAATCCTTTTATAATTAAAGGAGTAGCTCCTGATCAAATAGGCTTATTATTTGATAGTCTAATTACCTCACCTGCTGATGAACCTGGGGCTGCCTATGGTTTGGTTGCAGAAAGCATGGAATATCCAGAGGACCGTAAATGGATTATTTTTAATTTACGTAAAGAAGCAAGATGGCAAGATAATACACCAATAACTGCAGATGATATAGTTTTTAGTTTTTATACCTTATTAAAAGATGGGCATCCTCGTTATCAGCTTTATTACAAAGATGTAGAAAAAGTTATAAAATTATCCGACCGTAGAGTGCAATTTATTTTTAAAAATACTAAAAATCGTGAGTTACCAATAATAGTTGGCGCTATGCCGATATTATCGGAAAAATATTATAAAAATGTAAAATTTAATGAAACAACTTTAACCCCGCCACTGGGTAGTGGTCCTTATAAAGTGGCTAAAATTTCTCCAGGCAGATGGATTAAATATGAATTATTAAAAAATTACTGGGGAAAAAATTTACCGGTAAATAAAGGTAGATATAATTTTGGTACTATTCGTTATGATTTTTATCGTGATGATACAGTTGCAGTTGAAGCCTTAAAGGCTGGAGAATATGATTTCAGAAGAGAAAATATTTCAAAAACCTGGGCTAAAGCTTATAATATTCCGCAAATAAAAGACGGAAGAATGATTAAAGATGAGCTCAAAGATGGCTCTCCAACTGGCATGCAATCTTTTGTCTTTAATACTAGACGTGCAAAATTTAGTAATCCTAAAGTCAGAGAAGCCTTAAATTATGCTTATGATTTTGAATGGTCGAATAAAACTTTATTTTTTAGCGCCTATAAACGTAATTCTAGCTTCTTTGGTAATTCAGAATATGAATCTAGCGGTTTAATTACTCCTGAAGAAGTTAAGCTACTTGATAAATATCGCGAAATATTACCACCCAGATTATTTACCGATATTTACAAATTACCAGTGACTAATGGTGACGGTAATAACCGCCAAAATTTAATTAAAGCACAGCAATTATTAGATGAAGCTGGCTTAAAAATAAAAGATTTTAAACGAATTGATCCTGCAACTGGTGAACCGTTTAAAATTGAATTCTTGCTTTCATCCCCTTCTTTTGAACGGGTAATTAGTCCTTTTGCTAAAAACTTAAAAAAACTGGGGATTGAAACTTCCGTCAGAACCGTAGATGCTTCACAATATATAAAACGCCAAGAAGTATTTGATTTTGATATCTTAGTTAATTGGTATATCCAAGGCAGCTATCCAGGTAACGAAGAATATAATTATTGGCATTCAAAAATGGTTAAACAAAATGGGAGTTTAAATCTAGCTGGAGTAAATAATAAAGCCGTAGATATGCTGGTTAAAAAAATCATTAATGCCAAAGATAAAGATAAATTATTAATTTATGCTCACGCCTTGGATCGGGTATTATTATGGAATTTTTATGTAATTCCGCAGTGGAATTCAAGAACACATCGAGTTATTTACTGGAATAAATTTGGTCGGCCTAAAATCGTTCCACCTTATAGTTTAAGCTTTGAAGATACCTGGTGGGTGAAGTAAGAATTATGTAATTAAATTTCTAGATCATTACCAGACACACTATTACTAGTTGCAGAATCTAATTGTGTATCAGGTAAGCTAGATGATTTATCTAATTTTGAGAAATCAATCAAAGGTTCCCTGTTTATCAGCTCAAGATCTCTTATAATCTGCATTGTTCGCAATTTAGCCATTTCCTGCGCATCCATAACTCCAACATTTTCTGCAGAAATCACGTGTCCAACTCTTGCCATACTTAAAACTCCCTTTTAGTCTTTTGTTCTTTATAAGAATATTGTACACTTCAATCCTTAATAAATGCTTAAAGAACTATCTTAAAAAAGAGAATGTAATGCTCAAAATTGCTTGTTTTAATGTTAATTCGATTAATTCGCGGATTTCTCACCTTAAAGCCTATTTAAGCCGGCCTAATGCTCCTGATATAATTTGCCTTCAAGAGCTAAAATGCATAACCGAGAATTTTCCTAAAACTATTTTTGATGAGCTGGGCTATAATTACGCAGTAAATGGGCAAAAAACCTATAATGGGGTGGCTATTATTTCTAAATATCCTATAGATGAATTTATAACTAAATTAGATTATCCAGAAATAGACCACGAGCAATCCCGCTATATAGAAGCGGTAATTTCATTAAAAAATGAAGCCATCCGTATTGTTAATGTATATGTACCAAACGGCCAAGATATAACTTCCGATAAATTTATTTATAAAAAAATATTTTTAGATAGTCTCTACCTAAAATGCCAAGAATTATTAAAGTTAAATGAAAAGCTAATTGTGGTTGGGGATTTTAACGTCGCGCCAGAAGCAATAGATGTCTATGACCCCAAAGCTAGTGAAGGTAATATCTGTTATCATCCGGAAGAACGTAAAAGATTAAGAAAAATATTAAATCTCCCCTTGATTGATTCTTTTAGGAGCTTACATCCTTATGAACAAGAATTCTCCTGGTGGGATTATCGAGCTGGTGCCTTTCAACAAAATAATGGCTTAAGGATTGACCATATTTTATTATCTCCTGAAGCTGCTGACTGTTTAGAAAATGCTGGCATTGATAAAAATATGCGAACTCAAGATAAGCCATCAGATCATGCACCGGTTTGGGTAGATTTAGCGGTTTAATCAACATTCACTTCACGTACTACATGCACTTAACATGTTTTTTACAGACAGATTCAAACTTTTGATATGACGCCGCTTCTAATAATGTAGTTTCAGATAATTGAACGCCATTTACACCCATATTTCCTAGTAATTTATTTTTCATTTCTAGTCCATAATTATAGTCCTGATTTGCGGCTGCTTGACTCCAAAATAAAGCTAGGGCATTTTCACCAATATACTCATATATCTCAGCAACTTTAACTTGCGCTTCAGGTATATTATCAGCTGCCGCATTAAATAGTAGTTCCATTGCATAATCAAATTTTTGTTGATCAAAATTAATTATAACTTGTTCTGCTAATAAATTAGCCAAATTATATTTAGCCTGTGGATAACCGTTCTCTACAGCTTTTTTATACCAAGTAATTGCGTTATCTTCTAAGCCCTTTTCTTCACAAATACTCCCAGCCTTAAACATAGCATTAGTATTTCCCAGCTTTGCTGCTCTTTCATATAATTTAAACGCCTTATCAGAATCATTAGGGTATATAATTATATTTTTTTCTAAATAATCACCTAGTAAACAAAGCGCTCTAACATCATTCTGAGTAGCTAAGTTAATGAGATCTGGAATCGCTCCTTTAATTTCAGGATCATTCGTATTTATTTGAAATTTATCAAAAGACATAAGCACTCTTATTAATTAATTTGTTAAAATATAACCATATTTAAACACTTAACATATTAGCAATATATTAAGCAATTATAAAAATAATTTATTTTAAAAATATCATTCCATTATACTGTGGATATTCTTTCTCTACTTGAGAAATAAGGACCTTGTAATTTAAAGCGTACTAACTTTAATTCCTTAATCTTAGCTTCTGCATCTTTATTTCCTTGCTCATAAGCCGTTTCATACCATTTAATAGCACATTTTGTTAATTCTTCTCTCGTAGAATCTGCAAGTTTAATATTTTTAGATCTGTCTTCACAGATTGATCCTAGATTATAGCTAGCTACGTTGCTTCCTCCTTCAGAGGCTTTGATAAAAAAAACTGCAATTTCATCATCTAGATTATCATCTAGATTCATTAGCAATTTTTTTCGTAAGCTTGCTAAATTATTCATAGCAGCAATATGCCCACTTAAAGCAGCACTTCTATATAAGTCCAAAACATTTGCTAGTATTACATTATAAGACTCGTCAATAGGAGAATTAGATTTTAAATATTTATCTTCAAAAGAACAAGCCAAGGCAAATTGCGCATCTAAATGTCCATGTTTTGCAGCTTTATTATACCAAGTAATTGCATATTCTTCACTTTTGTCAATGCCCAACCCTTTATCATAACATACTGCTAAAGTATATTGCGCATCAATATGACCTGCTTCTGCTGCTAAGTGAAATTTATTAAAAGCAAGATCATTATTTCCTACTTCAATAGCAACTAAACCCTCCCTAAAATATTTATCAGCTTCCGAAAGTCTAAACAATTTATCTTCTGCAGAAATTTTATCCAATCTGGCTATTGCACCTTGATGACCTAACCAGACTGCTTTTTGATACCAATAAAAAGATTCTTCAAAACTTGCTACAATTTTACCAACAACTTCAGTTTCTAAGAGTTTAGCTAATATAAACATATCATTAGGATCCTTATGATCCTTAGTATTTGCAGCAGAAATATATTTTTTTCGCATATCCTGAAAAGCAATAGCTGCAGGAAAATAATTTTTAGCCACAGAACTAGCAAAATATGTTATGGCGGCAGAAGAATCTCCATTTAAAAGACTATGTCTTCCTTGTTCATATTCTACCTCTCCTTCAGCCAATTTCCAACTATAGAAATCTGCATCTGGTTTTTCTTCAGTAGTTAAAGATGAAATTAATCTAACTAAAGAATCATTATGTTCATCTCCATATAATTCAGCTATAGCTATCTTATATGTTTTACCAGCATTTTCTCCAATCTTATGTCGTAAAGTTAGATAGTTTTCCTTATAATATATTCTTAATGATCTATTCTCAGATCTTATAATAATGACTTTTTCTTGAGTACGATGTTCTTTAGTTACAACTGATGTTTTAGTAGTAGGAGTTTTCTTTGCCCCTTGATGATCTGCAGAACCCATATTATCTTGCCAGGCCCGAGTAGGAATATTATGATTATTTTGTGAAGATTTACTAAATACTCCAAAAAATTGCTCATTTATCAATCTTAAGCTATCTAAATATATTTCTTCATCTTTAAAATATTCTATAAAATGGTCATAAGCTTCAAGATAAGCATCTAGATTAGCTGTTTTACCACCAGCTATTTTTTTTAGTATATCTTCACTTAAATATACCAATAAAGATTTAGCCGCTACTTTTTTAGTAGTCCGCAAATCATCTTGACGGCGGCAAAAATATGGCCTTGTACACAATCTATTATCGCTAGTAATACTTACAGTAGGAATAACCATTTTTCCATTTTCATCTGCTACAAAATAACCAAGATTTGTTGCATTTTCAAAATCATCTAAACTCCTAACTGATAAAAATGGTTTTTCATCCTTATTTAAGAAGATAATCGGCTTGTTGTCTAAATCATTAGCAAAAATGATTTCTGCCTTTTTACTAGAAAATTCTAAATAATAACAGTTTTTTACTGTAGAAAAAAATAGTTCTAAAAAATCGTCAACAAAATGAATATTTATTTTATTATCTTCTGTAGAAGTAATCGGAATAGTTATGAAATTTATTTCCGGATTAATTTCCTCCAATTGAGCAGGAAAAAACATAATTTTTTGATTTATTTTATTAAAATCATACTCTTTATTTTGATCACTAGTATAATAATCAATGATTCTAATTAAATCATCTTTATGTTTGTCAAATTATTGAAATGAAATAGTATAATTATTGCCTTTTTCATCTAATAAAAACAATAGGGATTTTTCTTGATCATAAGGAATTATAATCCATTTATCTTCTAATATAATAATACATGATGTGGCATCTTGACTTATAATTAATTCTAGTTTTTGTCTACAAGTTTCATAATAAAAATCTACTTGATTTTGATTTTCATCTTCTGCTGATATTTCAGAATTATCTTTATCTTCTTCATTTGAGGTTTCTTTTGTTTCTTCTAGACTATCTTCTTGTTCTTCTTGGTGTGCATCTGTTGGTAAAATGCTACCAACTTTCTTGAATAATTCACTAAATATTACAGCTGCTTCAGAACGAAATTCTATTCCTTCTTTTTCTTTTACTCTCTCAAATTCAACTATTATATTTCTTTCTCTCCGGCGTATTTTCGCTTCATTCCTTTTATTTTTACTATTTTCATTTGCAATATTTAAATATTCACTAGCCGCATTAGCAGAATCTTTTATTAGACTATTAAATTCCTCTTTTACAGTAGGGATAGTAGTTGTAAGTTTTGTTATTTTATTTTTAAGGTCATTTTCTTTATCTTTAGGAATAATTGCAATTTTTGATAATGTTTCTTCTATAATTAAAAAATAATTTTCTGTCTCTTCTTGTGCATATTTAATGTACTCCAAAAATTGGTTTAATTTATTTATAGCTTCTAAATAATGTGAATTAGAAAAATTAGAACATAGCCTATCTTTAAACTTATCAATTGTTAGAATTATCCCTTGAATATTTTTTAAATAATATTCAACTTTTAAAATCATAACTTCTATGCAGTTATCTTCCTCTGCAATACCTAAATTAGTTAAAAGTCTTTTTTTAAGTTCTAAAAATTCTTTATCTTGTTTTTCAAAAAATTCTTCTTTTTTAATAACATCAAATTTATCTACAATAATTCTACCTAAACAAAATTTAATTTTTGTATTTCTTTGTTGAGTAACCGGGTCTACAACTACCTCACGTTTAGTCCTATTATAGCAGCTAGCACCCTCTCCCTTGCCCATAAAACCTTTTTGTGAAGAAATTTTTCTAGGTAATCTTGATAGAAAAAGTCCTATTTCTACATCAATATTATGCGCAGGTAGAGGCGGTAAAGAGCTATGCGATTGAGCAAAGTTTTCTTCTGGATCTTCTTCCTCTACATTTCTAGCTTCCTCAGTAGAATCCCACACATCTTCTAGTTCTATATTTTCATTTAAATTATCGGCTAATGATGTTTCATCTCCGTCAACTGATCTTAGCAATGCAATAATTTTCTTTGGTGACGATGCTGCTGAAAAATCACCGTGAAAGATTCTAGAGACTAATTGTTGCTCTTCTCTATTTATTACTAAGGCTTCTACTGTAGATACTAATTCATCACTTAGACCCAATTTTTTATTTTCTGATTTTTCATCGGACTTTTTAATTATATTCTCATATTTTTCTAATAATTTTCCTAATCCTGCTAAAATTTCATCTAGAGTTTCTCTATCTTTATCAGATGTAAATTCTACAATATAATTGGCAATTTCTTGGTTTGTTTTAATTAATTTAACCAATAAATATGGTGAAAATCGAGCCTTAAAATCTTCTTTATCATTATTTTTATCTATATGTTCTAAAATTTTAAAATATAATCGTGCAATACCGATTAGCTTTATTTCTCCCAATGCATTTATTTGATCCTTTTCAAGGTTTTTAGAATTTACTTTTATTTCAATCGAGTAGGAGGAGAGCTCTCGCTCTCCGTCCTCTCACACCACCGTACGTGC
>CAYZBM010000079.1:0-1486 GCA_964476705.1 uncultured Rickettsiales bacterium
TACATATGGTGTGCAAACAATGCGCTCAATGGGTAATAATATTTCAGATAATTGGACTACAAATTTAGACGAGCAAATTGTAATTTTAAAACAAATAATTACAGACAGTAAAGGGCTGTCTTTTATGATACAAGCAGAAGGCAATATTGTAGGAATTGTTGAAACTCATCTTGAGGAAACACAGGAGCTGCCTGCCCCGAGCATACATATAATGATAGGTGATAAAAGTGCCAGAGGTAAGGGAGTGGGGTATATGGCTCAAGTCCAGCAGCTAAATACTTTAAAAAAACATGGATATAAAACAGTATATTCTAGGGCTCAGCTTAGTAATATTGGCTCGAATAAACTATTGAAAAAGCTAGGTTTTAAAAAAGAAGGCAGTACTTACATTACAGCTGATGGTTTGCATTACCAAAACTACAAAATATTAATTTAGTAATATATAGTTTTAAATAAGGATTAAGAAATGATTGTTTATTATACAGATGGAAGTTGTGAGCCAAACCCAGGGACTGGTGGCTTTGCTGTTATAAAAGATATGAAACCACACATTTTAGGTGGCGAAGAAAATACTACAAATATACGCATGGAAGGCAAGGCAATAATTGCCGCTTTAAAAGATGCTAATGGTGAACATGCCGAAGTATATACCGACAGTGAATTTTGGATAAATGTTATAACCAAATGGTCCATATCGTGGGAAGCAAACGGCTGGAAGAAAAAAGGTGGCGAAATAAAAAACTTAGATATTGTCAAGGAGGTTGTACTACTATATAGGGCTAGCAATGCAACACTTGTTTGGGTAAGGGGGCATAACAATGATCCGGGTAATGAACTTGCCGATGAATTTGCTAACAAAGCCCGGGAACAGCAGTTAAATATTTAGAACCTAAACATTACAAGTATTTATAGTAAGAATAATTTATTATTTTTTTCTTTTCTTTTTCTTTTCTTTTAATAGTTGAAATAGTGAAGTTATGCGGGGGTTTTGCTTTTGGCTTGAGTTGTTTGGGTTGGGCGAACTATCTTGGGCTTCTGGGTGCTGAGAGTGATAAATATCAATAATAATATTTAAAAACGTCCTTTCGAAATAATATAATTTTTGTAGTTGTTGGACTGCCTGTTCTTCTTGTGGGCTAGTTAATGTTCTTGGCTTGGGTACAGTGGGACTATTATCATCTTGATCTATTAGATGGGGCAGGGTTGATTGAGCAATGGTTGCTATATATTTACGTACTTTGCTTGGTTTAATTATTTGGTTAAGATCTTCTTTCGTAGGCTCAGGGCATAGTACAACTATGTTATGACTCCAGTTTGTTTCTTGTGAATCTGGGTATTTAAAGCTAAATAAACCTTGGGCAGATAATACTCTTTCCAATAGTTTATTAACAGGTTTATTAAAATTTTTAGTATAGGCATCAAGGAATAGAACTTCGCTATCACAGGTATCTTTAATGGTATTTTCAAGTAATTTAGTTGCAATACC
>CAYZBM010000079.1:1496-6294 GCA_964476705.1 uncultured Rickettsiales bacterium
ATACCTTGGCTAGCATAACTACCATCGCTAATTCTTGATACGGATAATTCTTTTAGCCTAGGCTCACTTTGTAAATATGGTGTTATTTGTGCATGGGCAACCACAATATTATTTACAGAGTCATAAGCCACGTATGACGATGAACGCCCGTCTGATCCCGTAAGGCTTTCCTGAAAAAACCTGGGCAGGAATTCAAACCTATCATATGAATCGTCAAAGCGACTATTCTTATCTTTAGTACTTAGTGAATTATAATAAGTGGCTAATGCTTCCTGCCAATAACTCCCATTTTCTGTTTTATTGGGCAGTCTTAGGATGTGTAGTTCATGGGTGTCCGTAGAATAGGCTTCAAGTTCTTTAGCATTTTCTGGTGGAACAAAGGGTTCCTCTGGGCTATTATCCCCAACAAGATTAATTGCAAAGTTGCCAAGTGCATCTTTGGCTGTATTCAAAAGCTTCCAAGATTCTTTAATAGGTAGCATATTTGCCATATATATAGCAAACCACTAATAAAAAAATGTCAAGCATTAAGGCGTGACATAGTTTAGTGTTAAATTTAGTATATTGTATTTTATTTTGTATGTATTATTCTTTTAACTTGGAATGATAGCAAAAAATATAGTTATAAATAGCGATCTTAGTTTAATAAAGCCTAATCCAAAAAAGGATGCACCAGTTAGTTTGTTGTGGCTCAAAGGAGAACATGGCAGGGAAACAATGAGGCTCATGGGCTGCATAGTGCCCGAGGGGTTTGAGCCAAGCCTAAAAACAGAAATTAAACGATTAAAATTAATGGCTAAAAGTAAAAATGAGATTATCCGTATGATTTCTTATAAAGGCAGAATAGTTGGTGCGTTAGAGATTTGGCGAGTTCAGTATGATAATGTGCCAGCTCCATCGATAAGTATTTTAATTGGCAACCCAGCAATGCGGGGTTTAAGGCTTGGCTCTAAAATATTAGCTTCCATTGAAAGGATATTGTCTGAAATAGGTAATGAAATTGCATATACCCGAACATTACTTTCAAATGTTAGTTCGACTGATTTTTTCCAAAAAAACGGTTTTGTTAAAGCAGGCTCACCATATTCCGATGAATATGGTTTAATATGGCAGAATTATCAAAAAATATTGAATAAGTAAAATACTACAAAGCTTCTAGTGGCCTAACAACAGCAAATAGGTTCTTCCAATTACACTAAAATACCAACTATAAACATAGTAACTTACGCCACAATTCAATTATGTCTAATATTAAACGACCGGCCAAAATGCTTTACGGACGCTCGCTAATAACGGCCATCAAAACAATGTTTAAAGCGGCTAAAACAAGGGAAGTCCTTGGGCTGGGCTTACTACTAACGCTGCAAATGCTTTCGAGCCATCAATTTACTAAATTACGTATCTGTCTATGAAATAAAAAACCATACCAAATAAAATAATTGATATTTATGCAAAAAGTTATATAATAATAATTATGGACAGTGGTCTTTTGCGAATATTAAGGTGGGTTTTAGTGGCATTTGGGATAATGTTATTATTGGCTATTATTGTACTTTTGTTTACAAGGCCTAGCCAAAATAAAAATGGTTCAAGTAGTACTGAGCAAAAACCAGCAGCAACAACAGACTATGCAACAACCGGAAGCATGCGCTTCATTCAGACAGGCAATGTTACTGCCCCAGAGAATCATTACGTGGTTACTATAACTATTTCTAACTCATCTAGAATGGTAGAGATTTATAACGGCTATGGTACTCCGCCAACAAGTAGCCAGAGCTTTCCTAATAACCAAGCTAGCTATGATGCATTTTTAGGGGCATTACAGGGTAATGGTTTTATGAATACAAGGGAAGCTAAAGACGGTGCTACATTCGATACCTATTGTACATTGGGCATAAGATATAGATACCAAATATTAACCGGTACAGATACACCATTAAATACTTGGAATGCTTCATGTAATACAAAATCAGGCACTTTCGCTGGTAGCACGGGACAGGTTCAGCAGCTGTTTAGAAATCAAATACCAAACTATAATACTATTGTTAGCGGAGTTAAGCTGTAACTGTCTTTTCTTTTAATAATCTGTCAAAATACAAGGCGTGATAATTAAGTTCAATAAATTGAAGAGTAGCGCCAAAATACCTGGCTATCAAACAGAACATAGCGCTGGTATGGACGTTTCTGCGTGCCTAGAACAGCCCATAGTAATTAAACCCTTTAATAGGTCTATTGTACCTACCGGGCTTGCCCTAGAGGTACCAGAAGGCTTTGAGGTGCAAGTTAGGGCCAGGAGTGGTCTAGCCGCTAAGTCTGGAATAAGTCTTGTTAACGGAATTGGCACTATTGATGCTGATTATAGGGGCGATATTGGGGTAATTTTGGTCAATTTAGGAGACAAAGATTTTGTAATTAATAATGGCGACAGAATTGCTCAGCTTGTAGTAGCTAAATATGAAAAAGTTGAAATTCAAGAATCAAAGGACCTTAGCAATACCAAAAGAGGCAGCGGGGGGTTTGGTAGTACTGGCTTATAATATTTGTAATAAGCTTATCCATAGGCAATCAAAAATCAAATAGATAAAGTTATAAAGACCTTAAGAAATAAACTAATATTTAGAAAGATAATTTAAGCCCAGTCTCAACGATTAGAGACAGTGCCTAGAAGTCCTAAATTGTAGTTGCATTTTCTTTAAGTAAGGTAAATAATACATATTAATAAGAGAAAACAAAAATGCTAAACATTGCCGTTGCCAATTTAAATCATCGCAGGCTTCACAAAGGCTGGGATATTGATGATGTACATGGATGTGATTATGTTGAATGCATAAATGCACACTGTTGGGTTGTAACTAATGATGGTAATTATGTATTGATACAAAAGCGTGGTAAGAATCATAAATTGTTTCCTGGGAAGTTAGATATTTCTTTTGCTGGCCATGTAGACGAGGGTGAGGATGCGCGCCACGCAATTATAAGGGAGACATTTGAAGAGGGAGGTTTTGATATAAGTAATTATCTAACTAAAAAACCCAAAAAGATATATTTTAGCGAGCCAGGTATATTTAACGGCCTAAGATATAATCATAATCAACAAGCTTACGTTTATTATGCTATTTTAAGCAAGGAAGTCATTGACACTTTTAAGGCGGACAATAACGAGGTTGGAGGATTCAAATTAATCAAGATATCTGAATTCGCATCAACTATTCGTAATGGAGGCAAGGGCTTTGTACCTCACCCACGCTCTTATTACAAAGAAATATTAAAAGATATTTTATCTATTAAGGAAGCCATAATTAAAACATCGTGACTAAAGCTATTATTTTTGATTTTTTTGGTGTTATTGGTGCGTCTGTTTACCGATTAATAGCTGAAAAAATTGATATCAAACCTGATGATATTCAAAAAATAACTGATTTACATAAAGCACTTGATAATGGCTTTATTAATCGAGAAGAATTTTTTCAAACATACGCTGAGCTTACGGGGATGAGCCTAAATGATTTTTTAAAAATATATCACGATAGTGATAGGCGCTTTTCGGTATCAGAGAACTTACTAAGCTACATTAAAGAATTGAAAATCCAAGGATATCTGATTGGATTGCTTAGTAATGTAAACGAAGAGGCCTATGTGGAATTTATTAAACCAATAGAACAAAGAGGTTTATTTGATGCAGTAGTGCCATCATTTTTGTTTGGTATTGCTAAACCAGACCAGGAGATTTTTAAAATATGTGCCGACAGGCTGAATGTAGATATTACCGAATGTGTAATGGTAGATGATGTATTAGCAAATTGTGAGGCTGCAATTTCCGTTGGCATGCAGGCTGTACAATATATTTCGTTTACAGATTTCAAAACAAAACTAGTAAATTATATTTAATATAATAAAATTGAAAAAAATAGTATAATGTACCATTAGATAATTATGAAAAATGAAGAACACTGGCTAATACAGCCAGTCACAGATAAAGCTTACGAGAGTCAGAAAGAAGTTTTTAAGGTCAAGACTTCAATTTTTAGACGTAATGATATTTATGTTACGGTTTATAATCCGCAGGTGCCTGGCGACCATAAATTGCATGAAGATTTGGCGTACCTTTCTTCGGGCTGGACAGAGAGAAAGTTAGAGCCTTTGGCAAAGGCCGCTGCTGATAATGGTATGAATTCAGCTTGTTTTGACCACCCTAGAAATGGTTTTGTTAGAGATTTAGGTCGTCTTCTAGTAACTAGTCCCTTGCTTATACGTAACTGGCGTCAGTTTTCGCACGCTATTTTAGAGGAAAAAGATATTGCACATGCAGAAGCAATTATGATGGATATGATTTCCGATAAAGTAGATGACAAAACCGAACAAAAAAAATTGGTAGAAGGGGCAATTAATGCAGGTAAGGCACGTGTTGAAAATGTTTCGGTAGTTTTGAGTAGCTTGGCCGATCAGGGATATCGTGTTCATGCCCTTGGTCATTCTTTAGGCGGAATCGATTGCACGCTAGCAGCTTGTCAGAATCCAGGCGCAATTCAGTCATTTACATTGGCTGGTTCGGGCGGGCTTATAAGTGCAGATACGGTAAATGAAATAGTACCTCGGATAATAAAAACAGTCGTGCACGAGCGCACTGAACTGATAAATAATCCACTTGAGCTAGCTAGGATGGTAGTAAATACAGTTGTATTTGTGAGTCAAAACCCTGCTCTAATATTGAACGAAGGCAGTTTTGCAGCGACAAGTAGGTTAGAAAGTAGTTTATGGAAACTGGCAGATGATTATAAAAAACCAGGTATTTTAATTA
>CAYZBM010000079.1:6304-8618 GCA_964476705.1 uncultured Rickettsiales bacterium
CTGAAGAGAAAGTTCTAAACAGTGTTGGTGAAGTACCTTTTTCTGAAATAGTACGGCTAGAGGCTGGGCATAACATGACGCTACACCAACGAAAAATAATTGCCAATATTTTAGGCAATATAGCACTTGATTTGCACAATACAACGTCAGGACAGCTTGAAGTAAACTTACATAATCTAAGACATGTACGAGCCGACAAACGGCCTGATGGCAGGTTGACAATGGCAGACGTTGAACAAGATTTGCTAAAAAGAAATAATTAGCCAATTTTAATAATTAGTTTTTTAGTTAACTGACATCGTTTATTTATTTCGGGAATTCTCATCCTAAGTTCTGTTGCCAATATACCATTGGGTACGCTTAAAAAAATTTTATCATCACTAATACTTATCTTTGCTTCGAAATTATATTGATCATGGCAAAAATTTTTCAAGGCTGTAATTTCAGTTGGCTCATCTAAGTTTTTTAATATTAGTAGGTCTTTTAAGCTATCCATTAACTATAAGATTATACATAAATGAAGATGATTACAAATAAGCTAACTTATAATTGAGTATTGACAAAAAAGCAAATACAGTGTAGTATAAAGTCATATACTAAAATATAAAAATAGGAATATAAAAAACATAAACTCAAAGAAGTTTACTTCGCTTCTTATGAGTGAAAGTAGCGTATAAATAAACTATGAGAAGTCATGATAATTATGATTGGGGTGCTGGCACGGGAATCCCTGATGCTTCTAGTGCTTCGGCCGCTACTGGCTGGGAAAACTTGTATGATTGGGGCCCAGTTCCAAGCTGGGATGAAGAACCTGTTGAAGATTATAGTTCCAGGGGCGATCCTGGAGAAGCTTTACGTGGCGTGCAGGAATATGGCCAAGACTACGGTATACCAGAGGATGGCTCCAGTTTAGGAAACTGGGGAGATTCAGAGTCGGGTCGCGGGCGAGGTAGAAGTGCTGTTAGAAGAGTTGTTGAAGCGATTAAGGGTAAATTAGGCAGCAAAGAAGTTCAAGATATGGCCAAAGGCATTGCCGTAGATTATGCTCAGGTGGCTTTTAGGGGTGCTTTAGATGGCTCTGGCATTACTAAAGATGGTCGAATTAGGAAAAGAGGAGTCTTAAAAGCTATCTTTATGCCCAAGAGAACTGCAAGAAAGGCTGCATTTGGCGCAACTGGAGAAGTAACCAGCAAAGCGCGAAATGATACTGCACATCTATCAAGGCAAGCTAAGGAAATGCTGACTGAAGAGGGTAATCGTAGGGCTGGTCCCTTAGGCGGTCTTGCAATGCGTGGATTAATTAAATTGTCACCCATTTAGCAAGAGCACTCTTTAAGATACTCTTGGTTTGGACTACCGTCATTCCTTAGCCTTGTGTGTTTTTTCTAAAACCTATAACCTAGTTGTAGCATGCCGGAGTTGCCTGAAGTAGAAACTGTTGTTAGGGGCTTGAATAAGCTTATTGTTGGTAAAACGATAAGCTCTGTTTTTAGTGATAACATAAAAAGTTTTCCAGTAGATACGCATGATAGAAAAACGTCTATTATTGGGTCTAAAATATTACATGTTAGGCGCCGGGCAAAAATTATCATTATTAATTTAAGTTCTGGCTATAGCTTAATGGGCCATTTAAAAATGACTGGCCAAATGATATATAGAGGTGATGTCTCCTGGGGGGCAGGACATCCAAATAATAGTTTGGTAGATGAATTGCCAGATAAATCGACCCGAATTATTTTTGAATTTACAGACGGTACCAAGTTGTTCTTTAACGATCAGCGAAAATTTGGCTGGGTTAAACTATTTGAAACTAACAGCATTAACCATTTACCAAGTATTATCAAACTAGGCCCTGAACCATTAGAAAAAGATTTTACAGAAAAAATATTTATCAATAATGTACTCAGGCGAAAGAATAGCAATATTAAGGCCGTACTATTGGACCAGACTGTTATTAGCGGGATAGGTAATATTTATGCAGATGAAGTTTTGTTCACGTCGAAAATACATCCTGAAAGTCGAGTCATTGATATACCGACTGCAAAACTAAAGGCAATAAGAGATAATATCGTTAAAAAACTACAAATGAGTATCGATAAAGGGGGTTCAACAAGCAAAAACTATGTGAATGCCGAAGGCAAAAGAGGTAGCTACCTAGACTTTGCCAACGTTTATGGAAGGGCTGGCTTGGTCTGTAATGTTTGTGGCGCCGAAATATCTAAATTAAAAGTAGCTGGTAGGGGCACTCATGTTTGCACAAAATGCCAAAGAAAGTATTCTTAAGTAAGATGATATATGTATTCAGCGGTGACAA
>CAYZBM010000080.1:0-8428 GCA_964476705.1 uncultured Rickettsiales bacterium
AACCAAAATATTAAAATATTTTGGGAAAAAGATAAGAACCTGAATGACGAATTTGCGAGTGATTGCAGAGCTTAACATTATCTATCCACTTAACTTAACGCCTAATCTGGAACTTAAATTAGTGAACTTATACACGGATGACGGAGAGTGGGAAAATGCAGAAGAGAAGCAAAAGTTTAAAAAGTGTGGGGTACCATAACTGGTGGTAAATTCAAAAAAGCAATACTATACTTACCCTATAGCTGATAGGTTTTGGTCTTTACGCTGTGGTGGTGGAGTAACGGATGCTTCATTTACTACAGGTGCAGGTGATATACAAGCAGAGGGGCGCGCAGGTGAAGGCGGTGCGGTTATGGTAGAGGGAGAACTTTTTGCTGGAGATTCTTCTACTACTGGATAAAACAATCCTTTCTGTACCATCTGACTATAGGTAGGTTTATAATCTTGTTTAATATCCGCGGCTTTGTTAGCTTCTTTATCCTCAATTTCTGCCGATAATATTATAGCCCCATCTTTATCAGGTTCTTGTTCATTATTTATAATTATGGTGATATCAAATAATTTTTTATAAGTTATTAAATTTTCTTTAAACTTTCTATAATCATTAGGTAATTTAAGTATTTTTTTCTTGAGTTTCTCTGGGATAGGTAATTCTTTAATAGCTGCTGACCAATTGGCTTCAGTAAAATAACTATGATCTTGTTCTTTTATTTGCTTAATTAGATTAGCTAATTCAATATTATTATCATTAGGATGATCTTTGGCAAAACGACTAATAACCCTAATTAATGAACATTTTAGTGATATCTCGGGAATAATTAGAATTGATTTTCTATTATTTTTTTTAGCTATTTTGAGCATTTTTTGAAAAGTATCAGGAGCGTTCATGCGGCTATTTATAAGAAAATGAGTTCTATTTTTTATAGAATTATTTAAAGCATCAAGTCTTATTTGTTCTTTATCCTCTTCTTTGCCTTTAGTGATTTGATTATCTAGTTTATTTAGATTGTTATTTATTCCTAATAAAACACAGACAATTTCTTCTATAGTGGTTTTTCCAGATCCTGAAACCCCACCCACTGATATAACATATAGCTCACCCCCCTGGGTTAATGCTTTTATATTTTCTTGGGAATTTGCTTCTAATAAAATGCTTAATTGTCCTGGCACAGCTTCTAACCTTATATATACTAATATTATTACACAGTAATAGTAACATAATTGGCGGGGCAAAAAACTAAAAAATTTACCATTTGTTAATAAATATTGTAATTTTTCTAGCCTATTTCAATTAAAAATAGAAAAACATCCTATTTTTTTATAACCAAAGTTCTTGCAATTTTATCATGCCAAGCTTGCTTATATTTTTTATCTATATCTATCCAGACAATACCTAAGCCTAAAGGCAATATTGATATAGGATAGCAAATAAATCTTAAGATTAACTGCCATAAACTCGCTGGTCCTAAAGTTTTTTTATCGACTATTTTAAGTTTAAATAACATTTTCCCTGGAGTTGAGGCAAATAATTTCCATAAGATTATAGTGACAATAAAAAATATAAATATTTGGGCGGAGATATTGGTAATATTATATAAAATATAAATTTTAGGGTGAAGTTCATTAAGATCATTAGCCCGATTAAAATATTTATGTAATTTTTCGCTAATCATTACAAATATTGGACCAAAGATAATCGCAATTAAAGTTGCATCAAAAAAAGTTGCAAGTAAACGATTGGAAAATTTACCATATACTAAGTCGGTTGCTATATTTGTTTCTGTGGGACTGGAGTTATCTATAGTTAAATGATCAGTCATTTTTTAGCCTTGATGTAAAAAGTTAAAAATAATTTGTGCAGTTTTTTTGTTTATTCCAGGTACTTTACAGATTTCATTTATAGTTGCTTCTTTTAACATATCAACTGAACCAAAAAATTTTAAAAGATCTAACTTCCTTTTTTTACCGATAGAATCTATTTGATCAAGAATTGAGTTAGTTAGTTGTTTGCTTCTTTTATTTCGATGCGAAGTAATAGCAAATCTATGGGCTTCATCTCTAATTACTTGTAAATATGAAAGTAATTTGTCGCCTTTAGGTAAGGTAAATTCCGATTTTTTATCCATAAAAAATCTTTCTCTGCCGGCATTACGTTCTTTTCCTTTAGCTATGCAAACAACGGGTATTTTATCATAAAGATTTAGTTCTTTTAATACAGATACGGCGGTAGATAAATGACCTTTGCCGCCATCTATGAGTAATAAATCAGGATATTGGGCATCATTTAGCTTATTTAACCTTCTGGTTAAAACTTCTTTTAACATTTCGTAATCATCATTATTCTCACTAGAATTTTCTTTGCTAAATTTAATATTAAATTTCCGATATTCTTTTTTAACAAAACCTTCTTTTTGGGCAACTATCATTACTCCAACTCTATTAGTGCCAGAAATATGACTATTGTCATAAACTTCAATACGATTAGGTAGAGTTTTTAGGGCAAATAATTCTTGGATTTGTTTAAAAATAAAAGTAGATTTTAGCTCTTTAATAGTTTGATGTTGCAGGGAAGTGGAGGCATTGTTGTTAGCGTTATTTAGTAAAGTTTCTCGTTCACCTCTTTTAGGATAAATTAGAGATATTTTTTTATTTTGTAATTGCTCTAATGCTGTTTTTATTGCGTCTAAATTATCTAGTTCTATTGGCAAAATAATAAGTTTGGCTGATTCATGATTTTGATAAAATTGTAATAAAAAGCTAGTTAAAATTTCCGCGATATTTTCTTTAGTATTTTCGTGCAAATCAAAGAAAAAAGACATGTTGCCAAAATTTTGGTGATTTCTAAATAAACAAAGCTCTAGACAAACTTTATTTTCATTGTGAGCAAGGCCAATTAAATCAAGCTCAGCACAATCATTAATTGAGACTACCTGTTTGATTTGAATATGATTTAGAAATTTTATTCTATCTCTATAGATAGTAGCTTTTTCATAATCAGTCTCCTTACTGCTTTTTAACATTTTTTCTTCAAGTTCTTCTTGAACTTTACGAGTTTTTCCAGATAAAAAATTGACTAATTGTGAACTTAAATTCTGATATTCTTCTTTAGTTATTTTATCAACACAAGGTCCTGAACATCTTTTAATCTGATATTCCATACAAGGCCTTGTACGTTTACTAAAAAATATATCACTACATGGTCTAACTAAAAATGCTTTTTGCAACATTATAATTGATTCATTTACTGCCTTGACCGAAGCAAATGGTCCGAAATATTTACCTTTGTTTTTTTGAATTTTCCCGCGATGTTTAGTGATTCTAGGAAATTCATGATCATTAGTTACTAAAATATATGGGAATGATTTATCATCTTTAAGCAGTATATTATAAGGCGGTTGATGTTCTTTAATTAAGGTAGCTTCAAGCAATAAAGCCTCAGCTTCAGTATTGGTTCTATAGACCTTAACTTCTTTAATTAATGAGACCATATTTTGGATACGATAGGCTAATTTGCTAATATTTTTATAATTAGCTAGCCTTTTTGCAAGATTTTTAGCCTTGCCGATATAAAGTATTTGCTCATTATTGCCTTTCATGCGATAAACGCCAGGGTAGTCTGGCTTTGATTGCAAAATCTCATCCAGGACTTCTATTGCTTTTTGAAAAGTTTGGTTATGCATATTCTAGTATTGACCAAAAATATAAAGATTAGTTAAGTTTATTATAATAACATTACTATGCAAAAAGACTATGCAAAAAGAAACCATAAATAACATTAAATCTGATTTCAAAAATATAGCTTGTATGGCCGATAGCACTATAACTGCTAAACGTGCTTATATCGAGCTTAGTAAAATATATCAGTTTGTTCCATTAAAACAGGCCGATGTACTGGTAGTTTTAGGTGGAGATGGTTTTATGCTAAGAGCTATGCATGAACTCATAGATTCATCTATAGATATTCCGATTTATGGAATGAATTGTGGAACTGTTGGTTTTTTGATGAATGTTTATAAAAAAACAGGCTTGCTTAAGCTGTTAAATACCGCATCTAGTCATGTTTTATCGCCATTACATATGACGGTATTAGATCAAAAAGGTAAAAAACATACAGCTTTCGCCATGAATGAAGTATCCTTGCTTAGGGAAACTAGGCAAACAGCTAAACTTAAAATTAGCATTGATGGTAAGTTAAGGATGAAAGAATTAATGAGCGATGGCGTATTGGTTGCAACTCCGGCTGGAAGTACGGCATATAATCTTTCCGCTCATGGTCCTATTTTGCCACTTACTTCTAATCTTTTATGCTTAACTCCAATTAGTCCATTTCGTCCTAGAAGATGGAAAGGCGCCTTAGTTAGTGAAGATACAGAAATAAAATTTGAAGTTTTAGAAGCTAAAAAAAGACCGGTGAGTGCGGTTGCTGATTTTACAGAGGTTAGAGATGTAGTTTCAGTAATTGTAAAAGAAGATAAAAAAATAACCGTTAGGTTACTTTTTAACTCACTACATTCGTTGGAAGAAAGAATTACTTATGAGCAGTTTAATAATTAACCGTTTTTCACAAGAAAATTAAAGGTATTTTTTATTTATGGAACCATTATATCTTTTAAAATGGCATCAAGAAATGGGGATTTTAGATCTTATTGATGAGACGCCAGTTAATGTTTTTTTAAAGAAAAAAACTTCTAAAAAAATTATAGCGGCAAATGATGAAGTAGTGCAGCTAATCAAAGAAACTCCGCAAATGCAAATTGATAGTCCAGCAAATCTAGCCGCAGCTACTTATAAACTTGCCAAAGAAAGTAAAAATTTAGATGAGCTAAGAGCTGCAGTTAAAGGTTTTACTGGCCTTGCAATTACCAGGACAGCAACTAATACCGTATTTGCTGATGGTAATCCAAACTCTGACATTATGTTTATAGGAGAAGCGCCAGGGGCTGATGAAGATAGGGAAGGGATTCCATTTTGTGGGCAAAGTGGGCAATTACTATCGCAGATATTATATTATATAGGCTTAGAGCGGGATAAAAATTATTATATAACCAATAGTATTTTCTGGCGACCTCCAGGAAATAGAAAACCAACTCCTGAAGAAATAGCTATATGTAAACCATTTGTCGAAAAACATATTGCTCTGATCAAGCCTAAATTAATAGTTTTAGTTGGTGCCACTTCTATTTCCGCAGTTTTAAATAAAACTTTAAGTATTACCAAAGTTCGTGGAAGCTTTTTAGATTATAAAAATGAATTTATGGATTATACTACCAAAGTCACACCATTTTTACATCCATCTTATCTCTTAAGATCCCCAGGCCAGAAAAATTATGCCTGGGAAGATGCTTTGGGGATATAGATGTTTTTAAAGCAGGTTAGCTCTTCTTAAAAAGCTCTTTTTATCTATTAAATGAGCTACCCTGGGTTTTAGTAATAGTGTTATAAGCTTTATCTATCTGATCGAATGTTAGTGTAACGTCTGCTATGTGACGGTTATTCTGATCAGTATCTAAAAAATTTTTAGCAGTAATATCTATCTTTTTAAGATTACATAGCAGTTCGTTAGCTTGTATGTTTGGATCGATTAACTCATGTTCTTTATAAGTAAAATTATCCCATTTTATGGTTATACTATTGCCATCATGCTTGAAAGATACAATATTTTTTGGTTTAAAATGATTTAGAACTAAGTCTAATTTTTGTTTTGCACTTAATTTAGATGCTGTAGCTGCTGTAAGACTAGTAGACTGAGCGGATTTTTTGGCAATTATTCCAAGCTCACTTTCCGTTAAAGTAACGCAATATTTTCTTCCGCCTGATTGACACTCTTCGTAGGAAACATTTTTTGTAAATTGTTCACCAGCGCGACTATGAATTGAGTAATAATTTAATAGGTTCTGGCTAAAATTTTCGGCATTTTGCTCAGCACTAAACGTTATAACTCGTTCTCTATTTAATTTTGTATCTTCGATGCCCTTATATTTTTTCATAAGGCCATGAAGATCTAGCAGCTTTATAGGTGGCCTAGTTGCAGCAGCAGCTGATGCTGCAGAGGCTGCTTGCCAAGGTTGTTGAGGTGGTCTTTGAGGCGCTGAAGCAGCTGTAGCATTAGGTAGTTGCTGATCCCTAGCTTTTTCTTTTCTCATTATAGTAGCATAAACTTCATCTATATCAGACATATTAATACTAGCTGAATAATAAGATGTATTATTATGTGATTCGTATTTAATTTCAAAATCAATAGCTAAGCTATTAAAGAATGTTTTTAGTTTTTCTGCTTCAGCGCTAGGAGAAATATTCCGGAAGTCTCTATGATCGGTATGCCATGTTAGTGATATAGAATTATCACTCTTTTTATGGTATTCAGATTCGAAAAACGTTACATTAGCAGTGAAAAGAATACGGCGAACTTTTTCTTTCAGGCTAACATTAAAGCTAAGACTAGTTGCAGCAGCAGCTGATGCCGCAGAGGCTGCTTGCCAAGGTTGTTGAGGTGGTTGAGATTGAGATGCAGCAGCAGAAGCAGAAGCAGAAGCGGTTAGCTGAAGATCAGTCATAGATAAAAATGTTCTAATGGTCTCAAGTTCATGATCTCTTATCATGATATAATAATAATTTTTACCATCAAAAGATTTTGATACAATTTTTTTATATTTTTTATCTATGCTACTATTAAGACCGCATCTTGTACTAAGCATTTTACTAAATGCGTAGGCCTCGGCTATATTTGTAAATAATACAATATCTTGATCTTTTCCTGCATTATCTTTTTCTGTTCTTATGCCAGAATACGATGTGTAATCAATTGTTATATCACTATATATTTCTTCTATAGACTTAGTATTTGCGGCTGCTGCTTGTTGTAAGTTATGTTCTTTAGCAAGTTCTTCCATTATTTTGGTTGTTAATGTTTTGATGTCATTTTTGCTTAACATAATGAAAAAACCTTCACCATATTGTTTAGTCGAGAGAAAGTCGTTGCAATCTAAAACTCTTTTATTGCTGATTCTATCACTACCATGAAGGTCACCAATTTCAGGCTTAGCAAGCATTGCACTAAAATCCTTAGCATGATTTTCTTTATAAAATATTACAATATCTTGATCCACATTATTATGATTAGGTGATCGGCCCATTTTTTTGAATCCAGGACTTGTGCTAATTAGGTTATCATAAACTATATTACCTGGCTCTAATTCAGAAGTATCTTCAGGCATTTTAAAATTTGACATATATTTTTCCTATTTTAATGATTATATTTTATTGAATGGTACAGCTATATAGAGGACCTTGCATTTCCAGCCATTTTATAAGGCCTAATCCAGCTTCTTCTATACTAGGACCAGGATTTGCTGTTTGCTGTACTTGCGCCGGTGGAGGTAAAGTCGTAGATATATTTTCTGTAGGTTCAGGGCCAGATTCCTGTTGTTTAGGAAAGATAGCATTATATAATTTTTCTACCTGATCGTAGTTAATCTCTATGCTACTATATTCATTAGTATATTCAATATTAGTATGTTCAATCTTATGTGTGGCAAGTAGATTTCTTATTGTTTCTGCTTCTTTCTTCGCATCGTCATCATACGAATTATTCCACATTATTACGCTGGATATATTGTCAGTTCCGCGTATACTTAGTCTTTTTATACGTAAATGTTTAAAAATACTATTTAAATTTTCTTTTATTGGATGTATTTTAGGTTCTAATTTAGGAGCTGCATTTCTCATTTTCTCATTGCTGGTTAGCTCTATAATTTCTTGGGCAGATAACGCCACAAAATGATCATCTACTAATTTATTTTTTATATCTGCTACAAGTTTAGTATCTTTTATTTTATATGGAGAATAAGTTTGAAGTTTTTCTTCTAATTCTTGAGCCTTTGATAAATCATCAAAAGTTATAACATCATATATTTTACCATTAATATTTATTCGCTGAATCCCTTTTTCTTTATCATAACCACTATTTGCAATCAAAATATCGTATATCTTGTTGCCTTCTATAAGAATAGTTGAGCTATTTTCTTCTGCTAAGAAAGATTCAAATAGATTTTGCAAGTCAGAATGTACTTTTGATATATCAGTATCTGATACACTTACTTTGTATTGGTGCGAGGAAACTTGATCCTGACCACCTCGCTCTATGTCCGTACGAATATTTTGAGATATATTAAAAGATCTAGCTTGATCTATATTGGGGAAATAAATGTTATTTATATTCTTATCAGGATAAGAAAAATGATTAATTGTGCTATTAATATGGTATTTTAGATAATCTGTTATTTCTTCAGCCATTTTAGCTGGTGACAAGTTTGATTCACTTTTTGCCATTGTCATATAAATATCCTTTACTAAAGTTAATATATAGTATTTCACGATTGAAATGACCTATATTATGGATCCTGAACAAAACATAAATAGTATTATAAGT
>CAYZBM010000081.1:0-8164 GCA_964476705.1 uncultured Rickettsiales bacterium
TCAAGTACGGTTCTGTGAGAACCTGGGAGCGTAAGTTCCCGGGTTACTCGATCGATCGAGAAAAGCTCTAGGAGAGAGATCAATAGTACCCCACACTTTTTTGAGCTGCTGTTTTCTTCTTAAATTCTCCAACAACGTCATCAACATAATTTTTCTAAAAAATACTATTGATGCCGATCTTCGGGAGCGTTAGTTGGGTCACTTCAAATAAAAAATACTATAAAATAAAATTTAATATTTTGACTGAAAAATAAGGAGACCTGAACCTACCCAGAGAAACGAGTATCACTATATGTTAAGGGTCAGCTTTTAAGGCTAAAGAAATTTGTTAAACTATACCCCAACCATCTTTAAGCTTATAAGGCAAATCTCCTAATTTACCAGTAAATACCCCAATATCAGCCATTTTTTAGCCTCATAAAATATATTTAAGACCCCATTAATAAATTTTTAAGCATTCTGCTTTAAAATAGCCCTTAAGATAATTTATTATTAATAAGGGATAAGAGTATGTCTAAGGGAAATAAAAATGCACAATTAGAAAAAGAGTTGCGTGCTAGAAACTCAGAAGTTGTAAAATTATTACAAAATTTTTCTTCTCCATTAATAGACGGTATAAGACTTGCAGAGTATAAAGAAAAAGCTACACTTGATCTAGAAACACAATTGAAGTACGGTAATATAGCTCAGGAGCAGTATTATCATAATTTAAACAAAATTGAAAAAAAAACTAAGCTATCGCCAGAAGATAGAGGTATAAAGGGTGAGTTAATACCAATAACAGATAAAGAATTTCAAGATTTGCTAAGTAAGGCAAAAATAAATGATACGGCATATTTATCTAATACTAATAATATAGAATACATAGCTTATAATTATGCTCTATTTGCCAATGAAGCTATTAGTGATACTGCTAGAGCTATAAAAGCTGCTGATGCAGCTATCCAAGTTTTAACTAAAATTTATAAAGAAAAAGAACAACAAGAAAAAGCTAAAAAAGATGAGAAACTTAAAGAAGCAACTCGACAAGAAGAGGTCAAGAAAGATCCTAAACAACTCTTAATTGAGGAAATAAAATTAAATATTAATAGTTTAGAGGACGATCTATCATCTAGGATGGATGTTCAGCCTGCAGAAATAGAATCATCAATTAACGCATTAAATACAAGTAATAGAATTAAATTAGAAGTTGTAGAAGATGAGGAAAGAGGAGGCTATTTCATTAATATGCAAGGAAAAGAACTAAAACATAATAATAAATTTTTTAATCAATTATCTGTAGATGAGTTACGATTATTAAACGAAGGAATCAAAGCGATACATACTGAAGCTCAAGAAATTAATAAAAACAAAAGATCAGCAAGATCAGGAATTTCAACAGAATCTCCTTTCGCTGTTATACCACCTATCAGTAAAGATCAGGTACGTATAAGCGCTTTGGATGCTTTAGCTGCAACTCGTAGTTCTGGTGAAAAGGAAGGAATAGAAGGTTTTGGTACTAAAGGCACTATAGGTTCCACCACTCCTAGTAGGGCCGCCTCTCCTTCAGCGTCTAGTGTTTCTAGTACTGTTGATTCCGGGAATGAATCAGGCCCCAGATCTAGGAGCGGTTCTAATAGTTCAACATCCTCTAAAGGTTCTCGATCTTCAAAAAGCTCAAGTGATTCTTTTGGAGATAAAACTGGTCAATTAGGAAGTAAATTAAAACATTATGAAGGTTTGATAAAAGGTAAAACAACTGAGAATATTAATCTTTTAGAAGGATATTTAGAAACTCTATATTCAGAATTTAATAATATTTTACCTAAGGAAATACTATCTTCATCAAAAGTTTCCATAAATGGTAAAAATATAGATTATAACTCTAAAACAGGGCTTAGTGGAGCAATAGGATTTAAGGTATCTGATAAAGATAAAGTTAATAGATTAAAAGCTGCAATAGTGCTGGTAGCTACAAAAGTAGATGAGACAATGGCCACAATATCAGTAGATGTTGATGCTATATCTGCTCTTATAGAAAAAAATAATGCTGTTAAAGCAAGTATACAAAAGAATGAAAAATTAAACAAAAGGATAATTATTGATGATCGAGGTAATATAGAATTAGATCGTCCTTTAAATAAGGAAGAAAGATTAGCCTTAATGCAGATTGCAAAAAATAATACTACAAATAAAAGTGCAAACGCTATTAGTCCCCAGGAACAACAAGCAACAGCAAGCCCAGCTCCAGCAGTATCTCCAAGGCCATTACCTGCAGTGCCTAAGATGGTACAACTAGAGGTAACAGAAAATACTGTGGCTCTTCAAGCTATTGATATTTTAGGAGATAATCTAAAAGAACAGAAAGCTCTGGATCGTGAATCATTAATCAGTGCATCATCTTCTGCTCTAGGTAGCTTCATGAGAAAAGGAAAGGTTACTTTATTAATTGATGATAATAGTAACAATTCAGAGAAAATAGAAGAAGAAGGTCATAAGGTATTTGCGACTGGTTTAGAGAAGGAGAAGTTTGAAAAAAAATTGATGAATGATTGTGAATCTTGGATTAATCATTATAAAACAAAAGGAAAATTACATCCTGATTTAGAAGGACTTGCGGTAGTTTCTTGGGATCTTGACAAGACTTTATTACCAGTTAGTTTAGATGATCTTCTTATCGCTAGGATGAGGATTGATGATGAAACAAATTGTCTGGAATATGGAAATAAACTAGCAGAAAGAGATCAATCTGGTGAATTAAAAAATAAAGATTTTTTAAGAAAACTTATTTTATTTGAGGATAAAATAGGTAGTAATGAGATAGATATAAAAAAACTTACTCACATGACAAAAGTATTAGAAGTCATGAAAATAATTCAAGATAATGGCGTGCCCAATGTGATAGTTTCGCAAAATAAATTTGGATCAAAAGTAATAGAAGCTTGTTTAGAAATAGCTGCTGAAGAAATAGCAAAAAAACAAGGTTTAGAAAATCATAAAGATTGTAAAGCTAGTGATTATGTTAGCGATATTATATTGATGGAAGATTTTCGATTTTTAATGGGAGATGATCGTAAAAACGGGGGAAATTATGATTATAGTGCTTTAGTTAATTTTAAGAGCACATCAGTAGGAAAAAATCCTCATGTAGTTTTAGCTTTGGCAAAATCTGATTTATATAGAGAACGTTTAAGTAGAAGAAAAGAAAACTTAACAACTGCTCCATCTGTTTCCCAACGTCCAGCTGCTTTTGCTATAGATAATAGTGTAGATAGCAGTGAAACAGATAAATCTCCGCCTTCTTCGCCTGTTCCTGAAAGGAAATCTCCTCTTGTTCAGGCTCCGATAAGTAGCTTAAATACAAGTGCTTCTACGTCTTCAGTTACTTCTTCTACTGAAAATTATACGACAAAAATACATTTGACAACTGGGGCTATAACAAAAATCACCAAAGACATTCTTGATAAAATAAAACAAAGTCCAGAAGATTTTATGAAATTAAAAGCTCAAATACATAAGTGTATTGAAAAACCAGGATTAGGAATGATTAGTGAGATAGAATTTGGTTCTACTTTTGAGAATGAAAAAGGTTCAATAAATATTACCTTTGAAAAATTGACTCCCTATACTCAAACTGAAATTAATACGTTAAGAAATGAATTGAGCAAGCCAAAAAAAGTACAAGAAAATAAGGCTCCAACTCCAATAGGAAATGCTATATCTAAGAATATTCAAGATTATAAAAAATCACATCCTGAGGAAGCCAAAAAAGATAATGATAGTCCTAGTTTAAATTTAGTTGGAGTTACATCTATTCAAAATGCCGGAGAATTAAAAGATAAACGTAATGGTGTAGTGCCTCCTCCTTCGTTTTAATAAGGACCTCAAAAACTTTGCGGGAGTTTTTTATGTTCTTGATCTTATTAATAATTCTTTAAGAGTTTAGGATTAAAATAGAATTAATTGATATTTTACTTAAAGATAAAGGGTTATGTATGCCAGATTCTACTCACAACACACCAAATTCTAAGCCACTAGCCGGTGTGACTATTCCCTTAAATATTCAATCAGAAAAATTTAATGATCCGTCCTTTATTAACTTTCTGAAAGAAAGTTTAGCAAAAGAATGCGCCGTAAGAGGAGATAAAAATTTAGCAAAAAATATACTTAATATGGAGTTTGCTCTTTCTGAAGGAAAAGATAGTTTAATGATTTCAGGTGAGGGAGTTAATACTAAAATTGAAAATAGTTCTAAAAATGCAATTACAGAATTATTAACTGCGGGGAGGAAAGTAGCTGGTAATAAAACCGGGAACATGCTTGAAGATATAGTTAATAAATATGAGCCCTCAAAAGATAAGAAGAATTCTCATTCATCAGCCACTGATCAAGGAAAACATTGGCAAAATTTATTAAAGAACCAAAGTAATAATGTGCTTTCTCGATAGAAATAATTGTTTTTAAGGCTAAAATATTTATTCTTAATACTCCCCTAGTTAAAAAAACTTGCGGGAGTTTTTTTATTATATCCCCATAAAAAACCTTAATGACTAACGGTAAAAGATCGGGTATGGTCTTAAACCACTATTTTTTTGCAAACAAATAAACAAAATAATGTCCACAGAATTTGTCCATTTACGCGTCCATAGTTCTTATTCCTTATCGGAAGGGGCTATCACGCCTTATGACATAATGAAATTATGCCAAAAACATCAGATGAATGCGGTGGGGATTAGTGATAGTTATAATTTGTTCGGTAGTTTAGAATTTTCGCAAGCCGGGATTAGTAATAAAATTCAACCAATTATTGGCTGTATTGTGGCTTTAGATGCAGGGAATTTTGCCAGTAATAATAAAGGATCTGGCAGTAATATAAATAGTGAAAATTATGATGATATTTTACTTATTGCCAAAGATAAAACTGGTTATCAAAATTTACTTAAAATAGTCAGTCGGTCTTATACGCAAAGTATAGCAGGTGAAAAACCACATGTAACTAGTGAGCTGCTTTATGAATTGTCAGATGGGCTGATTTTACTTACCGGAGGAATTTCAGGTCCCATTGGTAGATTACTCCTGGCTAAACGCAAAAAAGATGCAGAGAAATTATTACTGCGGTTTAAAGACCATTTCGGCGATCGTATATATGTTGAAATTATGCGCCACGGAATAATGGCTGAAGAAGAAACAGAAGATGATTTTATAGATCTAGCTTATAAGCATAATATCCCGTTAGTTGCAACTAACAATGTGTTCTTTGCAACTCCTGATATATATTCTGCGCATGACGCCTTGTTATGTATTGCCAGTAGTCGTTATGTAGTTGAAGAAGAGCGCAGAAAAAGTAATAAAGAATATTATTTTAAATCCGCCCGCGAGATGAGAACGCTTTTTGCCGATCTTCCGGAAGCTTTAGAAAATAGTCTAAATATCGCCAAACGTTGTTTTGTTATGGCCGAAAGTCGAAATTCTATTTTACCGTGTTTTGGTGATGATAAAAGTAAAGAATCTGAAATTTTAAAGATGGAAGCTTTAGCCGGCTTAAATAAAAGATTAGCCGATCATGTTTATAAAGAAGAAATGAGCTTAGCTGAGAAAGAAAATTTAGCTAAACCTTATCTAGAGCGCTTAGAGTTTGAACTTAATGTTATTATTAAGATGGATTTCTCGGGTTATTTTTTAATCGTTTCTGACTTTATGAAATATAGTAAAAGAAGCGATATTCCAATAGGACCAGGAAGGGGATCAGGGGCAGGATCTGTAGTTGCTTGGAGTTTAGAGATAACCGACTTAGATCCATTAAGATTTGGCCTGCTATTTGAAAGATTTTTAAATCCAGAAAGAATTTCAATGCCCGATTTTGATATCGATTTTTGTCAAGAGCGCAGAGAAGAAGTAATTAGATATGTTCAAAGTCGTTATGGTCATGATCGGGTCGCGCAAATAATTACTTTTGGGAAATTACAAGCCAGAGCCGTAATTAGAGATGTAGGTAGGGTCTTGCAAATTCCTTATTCGCAAGTTGATCGAATTAGTAAAATGATTCCGTCTAATCCGATTGATCCAGTAACATTAGAAAAAGCTTTATCGATGGATAAAACTTTACGCGACATGCAGCAAAATGATAAAGAAGTTGGAAGACTTTTAGATATTGCCTTAAAGCTTGAAGGTTTAAATCGCCATTGCTCAACTCATGCCGCGGGAGTAGTTATTGGTGACCGGCCACTGGAAGAATTAGTCCCGGTTTATCGTGACCCTAAATCTGATATGCCAGTTTGTGGCTATTCAATGAAATATGCCGAAAGTGCCGGCCTGGTTAAATTTGACTTTTTAGGTTTAAAAACTTTAACTGTTATTGCTAAAGCCTGTAGCTTTATTAAACGGCGTGGTATTGATTTAGATATTTCTAAAATCCCGTTGGATGATCCATTAACTTATAAAATGTTATCCGAAGGAAAATCAGTTGGGGTATTCCAGTTAGAGAGTGCCGGTATGCGTGACGTGTTACGTAAATTACGGCCGGATAATATAGATGATATCATCGCGCTTATCTCGCTCTATCGGCCAGGTCCTATGGATAATATACCAGCTTATATTGCCAGAAAACATAAGCTTGAAGATCCTGATTATTTACATCCAATGCTCGAAGAAGTTTTAAAAGAAACTTATGGAGTAATAATTTACCAAGAACAAGTAATGCAAATTGCCCAAATTATGGGTGGTTATAGTTTAGGAGGTGCCGATCTATTACGTAGGGCGATGGGTAAAAAAATTGCCTCAGAAATGGATAAGCAACGCGATATTTTTGTTAAAGGTGCGTTAAATAACAAGGTAGAAAAAAGCCAAGCTAGCTACATATTTGATCTGGTGGCAAAATTCGCCGGTTACGGGTTTAATAAATCACATGCGGCAGCTTATGCGATGATTTCTTACCGTACGGCTTATTTAAAAGCTAATTATCCGGTAGAATTTTTTGCAGCTTCAATGAATCTAGAGATTAGCGATACCGATAAAATAAATACTTTTGTTCAAGATATCAGAGAACATAATATAACCATTTTACCCCCAGATATTAATAAATCTTTTACTTATTTTGTGCCAGAAAAATTAACTGGAGTTTTGGGTGAAATTTATGGAATTAGATATGCCTTAGCTGCCTGTAAAAATGTGGGAGTTAATGTAATTTTAAATCTTGAAGATGAGCGGGCTAAAAATGGTGAATTTACTTCTGTTTTTGATTTGGTTGCAAGACTAGGTAGTGGCAATTTAAACAAAAGAATGATTGAAAATTTAATCCGGGCCGGAGCTTTTGATAGTTTAAATAAAAACCGAAGACAATTATTTGACAATGTAGAATTATTCTTAAAATATACTGGCAATAATTCTAAACAAAAAGAATCAGTACAATCAAGTCTATTTGATCTGTTAGGAGAGGTTGAAAATAAAGGTTTTTATCCAGAACTAAAAGCGGTTAATGAATGGGAACAAACTGTTAAACTACAGGAAGAATTTCAATCTTTAGGATTATATTTAGATCAGCATCCTTTATCTAGTTATGACAATTTTATGACCAAATTAGGGATTGTTTATTGTGGTCATTTTTCTGCTAAATTACCTGAAGGTTATTCGCAAGTAAAATTAGTAGGAGTGGTAATTTCTAAAAAAATTCGTTCTTCACAAAAAGGTAAGTTTGCCAGTGTCACTTTATCTGATCCTACCGGAATTTTTGAAATTTCAATTTATGATGAAGATCTGCTTGCCACGGCGCAAGATCTATTAATCTCTGGCAATATTTTATATATTTTAAGTGATATCAGAAAAGATGAAGGTGGTACAAGAGCAGTAGCCTTAGAAGTTAAAAGTTTTGATGATTTAATTAAAGAACAACAAGTTACCTATAATCTCTACTTAAAAAATCTTGCAGTAATAACTAGCTTAAAAAACTATATTAAAAATAGCCAAAATAGTAATGTTACAATTAATTTTAAAGTCCCCGTGCAAAAACAACTAATTACTATTAGCTTAAATCAAAATTATTCAGTTTCGTCTGAAGCTATAATTAATTTACGCAGTATTAACGGAGTGGTTAAGGTTGAGGAGATATAGTCCTCAGTGAAAAAACATTTTACGATATATAGTATTTCTTAATTGAAATGAATGTATTTATGGATCCCGAATAAAACAT
>CAYZBM010000082.1:0-8111 GCA_964476705.1 uncultured Rickettsiales bacterium
AACAAAAATTTACCAGTGTAAATTTTTGAAGAATTTATAATCTATACGTAGGGCCGCTCCCAAGTATAGATTATTCATTATTATAACTGAAAAAATATCGTAAGATATTTTTTCACGGGCAACTACAGAAAGTACCGTAACGTAAATTTTAGTAAAATTTATCTTCTAACATATCTATAAAATCCTCCGGTATCACCACCTGCCCAACATTCATGGTTACGGCAATTAGGTAACGAACCTTCATTACATATATTACTATATATGCTAGTTATGGGCGATATATCTCCCGAAAAGCCATTAGGCCAACATATCCTACCGTTATAAAATCCTTTTGTAGCATAATATCCAGCAATAACAATTTGATTATAAATTTTAGTATAACATGCTATCACACATTGCTTATTTTTTAAATAACTGGGCAAAGAATCTCTAGCACCTATCATTTCTCTTAATCCTGGTGCTATCGATTCATGCAAAATCATAGCGGCATGAACTTGATTATTTAAAGCTAAAAATAGTAAAATTATAAAAAAATATATCTTCATTTTAACCATTTGATATTAGATATTAACAGGGTATAATCTTAATAATAAGTCCTAACTCCAATAGTAGGTTTTATTGCAGGAACACAGAAAGACATAGCTAAAAATGTACTTACTAAAGAACCTAATTTTGCAATCGCAGATTTTTCCGATTTATCCTGCAATTGTTTATACAAATCATGAGGATTAATTATCTCTCGACCCAAAGCTTTTTCTAATGAATCTTTATTTTTTGCTGTATCACTTAGTCTTGAAGTATTTTGCTCTTCATTTTTAACTTCAGAAAGATTAGATTTAAAAATTCCTGCAGCACTACTTGCTAAAAAGTCCTCATAACGTTGAGGACAAAGTTCTACATAACCTTGCTTAACCATTTCCGCTATATTTTCTGGAATCTTAAATTCAGTAGATAAAGCGTCTTTTATTTTATCAACACAAACTTTACATTGATAATATGCTAATTTTTGAGCAAAAAGCTCCTCATGAGTTTTTGGGAAAGAATCTTTAAAATTACCCTCTTTAATGGCTTGATTATAAAGTTCTTCACCTTTTTCGGTTAGAGCAACACCACGAGATTCAACTTCAGCGAATCTAGATTTATGACTAATTGAAAATACTTTATCTTGATTACTATCTACCTGTTTTTGAATTCTTTCTAAATAATCCTTTAGGGTTTCATCTACTTCCATTTCTAAGGTTATAGCTTTTCGGTCAGAATTCTTTCCTATAAGGTCTAAATTTGCCGAAACCAAAATATTAGTATTCGGAGCTTTTATCGAAGTTTGATTTAATTGAATAGGAACTGCATCATCTCTAATAGTTGGCCCCTCAATTCCCCCAGCTTTCATTTCTAGCCCAGCCGTTTGAAGTCTTTCTGAAACATCTTCTATATCATAGACTCTGGGCGTTAAATGATTAACATTAATACCAACACAAACTAAATCAGCCAAAAGATCATTTTTTTCCCGCAACTTTTTATAAAGAGCAAAATCTACAACTCTATTTTTTTGTATAGTAAGAGAATTGACAGCCTCTTGAACAAAATCTTTAGCATCTGTTTCATTTAATCCATTATTTTCTTGATATTTTATTATCAATTCTTTTAATCTCGGAGAAAATCTTGTGTTTTCAAGATTTTTGCGTTTTTCTATAATTTCTTTAACATCTTCTTTTACATCTTCCGGCACAGATTCTAGATCTAATAATGAACAAAACATTCTAAATGGACTTATTTCTATATCAGAGCCAATGGGCCTAAATGCTGTTGCATATATTGGCAAAGCCCCTTTAGGCAATCCTGTCATATCATAGAAATTAACAGGAAAGCAGCCTATTACCTCAAAAATGTCTTTGATGATTTTTAGCTCTTCTTGAGTTGCAACTCGAATAGCACCATGCCTTTCTTGTGCAACTCTATCTTCATCAGTAATATTTTCTTTTCCTTTTTTTTCAATATAAGCTGCATTAGACTCATTAACTATAGCAAGGAATTGCTTATATTCTGGAAATTCTTCTTGAAAAAGCTGAGAAAGAACAACTATAAATTTCTTTCTAATTTCAGTGGATGTAAGTAATTTATCTAAACTCATCAAATCTCATAATTTAAAAATTAAACAAAAATATTTTTTACAAAACCATTGAGGGATCAAGCGGTATATAATCATCACTTTTTTCATCATAAGTATAAATTTGTCCCGACTTAATATCAAAAAACCACAAATGAATAATCAATTCTTTTTTAGCAACTTTTTTTTTAATCCAAGGGAAAGTCATACTATGTTTTTTAGATAATTTTAAAGCAATTTTAGCATAATCATCGGCTTCAGCATTTACAGAATTACAAGTTTTAGTTTTAATTAAAGAAACCCAATTAGTAATAAAATCATTTTGGGTCAATTCATCTTCATTTAACAAAGCTTGAATTCCACCACATTGACTATGGCCCAATAAAATTAAATGCTGCACTTCTAAAAAACACACTCCAAATTCTAAAGCAGCACTAGTACCATGATGCGCTTCATCTTTTTCATAAGGAGGAACTATATTGGCAACATTTCTAACTACAAATAAATCACCTGGATCACATTGCAAAATGAGTGCTGGATCCACTCTTGAATCGCAACAAGCTACAATCATAATATCAGGTTTTTGGCCATATCTAGAAAGATAATGCATAATAGATTTATCACCAAGTGCGTACTTATCTCTAAAATCTTTATAACCTTTAAGTATTTTATTTAAATTTTGGTCCATATATTTTATTTATAGTATTTAAAGTTTTAAAGTATCTATTTTATGGATCCTGAACAAAACATAAATAGTACTATAAGTATATGTTTTTTCAGGATATGTAGCATCATAGAAATGATTTATTATATATGTATTTTATAGTCAATCATTTCTTAATCTACTATAACTTATTTTTTGGTTAAGAAACGAAATACATCTTCTAAGTCACTCTCTTTAGTTGATATATCAGATATTATAATATTTGCCATAGCTATAGCTGATAAAATATCACTAATTTTTGTTTTTCTAGTATGATATTCAACTTCAATTTGTCCTAAATCATTAATTTTTACGGTAAATTGTCTTAATGAATCAGGGATTTCAGTTATTTTTTTATCCGAGGTAATAATAATTCTTTTACGATCTAGCATTTTAAGCAAAGTATTTTTATTATCATTAGCTATAATCTGCCCATTATTAATCACTGCAATCCTATCACATAATTCTTCGGCTTCTTGCAGATAATGAGTAGTTAGCAAAATAGTTGTACCTTGTTTGTTTAATTTTACAATATAATCCCATAATTGCTGACGAAGCTCAACATCTACTCCAGCAGTTGGCTCATCTAATATTAGCAATTTTGGCGAATGAACCATAGCTTTGGCCACCAATAAACGTCTTAACATTCCGCCTGATAATTTACGCGAGTTAGTTCCGGCTTTATCTTTTAAGCCCATAACCTCAATTATTTGATCAGTTATCCGATCTTTTGCTCTAATTCCATAATAACCTGCTGTATTATCTAATACTTGTCTAACCGAAAAAAATGGATCAAGTACCAATTCTTGTGGCACAACCCCAATAGATTTTTTAACCTCCTTATTTTGTTTATCAAGATCATAACCAAAAACAGAGACCTCACCGTTAGTTTTAGTAACTACACTAGATAATATATTGATTAAAGTTGATTTCCCGGCACCATTAGGACCTAAAAGACCAAAAAAAGCCCCCTCTTCAACCTCAAGATTAATCCCTGATAAAGCAACTTTATCCCCAGATTTTTTACTTTTATAGACTTTCTCGAGATTTTTAATAGAAATAGCTGTCATTTTTTATCTATACCAATATAATATTTTTTATTAAAAAATTTTTATTAAAAAAAATTTAGACCCTTTAAGCTAAATATATATACACTAATTTTTGTAATTTACACAATGAACATACAAGATGCTAACAAAATAGTAATTAAAGTTGGTTCGGCTTTAATTGCAGACAAAGACATTGGAACTATTAAAGCTAAATGGTTAGAAAATTTGGCGCTAGATATTGCTGCTCTAAATAAAGAAAATAAGCAGGTAGTTATAGTATCATCTGGCGCTGTAGCCTTAGGCCGTAAACATATAAAAAACAGTAAAAAATCTTTAAAACTTGAAGAAAAACAAGCAGCAGCAGCCTGCGGCCAGATTGAACTTATGCAGCATTATAATAATTCTTTTAATAATTTAGGCCTTAAAGCAGCCCAATTATTACTTACGGTCTATGATTCGGATAATCGGCGCAATTATCTAAATGCTAAAAATACCCTAGTTACTTTACTAGAAAATAATATAATTCCAATAATAAATGAGAATGATACAGTAGCTACTCAAGAATTACGTTTTGGCGATAATGATAGATTAGCCGCTCGTGTTGCCCAAATGATCGAGGCTGATTTATTAATTATCCTTTCAGATATTGATGGGCTTTATGATAGTAACCCTCAAATTAACAATAATGCCAAACATATTGATCTAGTTAGCAAAATTACTAACGAAATAAAAGCTATGGCTGGAGATTCGATCTCAAATGTTGGCACTGGCGGGATGACTACAAAAATTGAAGCTGCTAAAATAGCAGTTAATTCTGGCTGCAATGTAATAATTACCAAAGGAACTATAGATCGACCTTTAACTATTTTACAAAATAATGGTAAACATACTTTATTTACAGCAACTGAAACTGCTTTAAATGCTAGAAAAAGATGGTTATATAATAGTCTTAATGTTAACGGAATTGTAGTCCTTGATGATGGCGCATATAAAGCTTTACTCTTAGGCAAAAGTTTATTACCTGCTGGAGTTAAAGAAATAACTGGAGAATTTGAACGCGGCGATGTAGTTATTATTAAAAATAATAATATTGAAATTGGGCGTGGACTTATTGCGTATTCTTCAACTGAAGCCCAACTAATCAAAGGTAAACAAAGCGCTAATATTGAAAATATTTTAGGTTTTAGTGGTAGAGAAGAACTAATTCATCGTGATAATATGGTTATAAAAAATGATATATAAAAATGAATTATCCAATAGCGAAAATGATCTTGCAAATATAATGAATGATATTGGCAAAAGAGCTCAAAAAGCTGCCCAAATTATGGCTAAAGCTAATAATGATCAGAAAAATTTAGGCCTATTTAAGATTGCCGAAACTATAATCGAGCATAAGGATCTAATATTAAAAGCTAACGCCCAAGATGTGGCTTTGGCCAAAGAAAAAAATTTAAGCAAACCACTAATTGATCGCTTGAGCTTAGATGAAAAAAGAATAAATTCTATGGTAGCTGGAATTAAAGAAATTGCGGATCTTGCTGATCCAGTGGGTAAAAAACTTGTCTCTTGGCACAATGATAAAAACGGCCTTGATATAACTCAGATTTCAGTACCAATTGGAGTTATTGGCGTCATCTATGAATCACGACCAAACGTTACTGCAGATGCTTCAGCCATCACTTTAAAATCTGGCAATGTTTGTATTTTAAGAGGCGGCTCAGAAAGTCTAAATTCATCATTAAGCATAGTAAATGCCATTCATGAAGGTTTAAAGAAAGCTAATTTACCAACGGACGCTGTAATTATTATACCTACAAAAGAACGTATGGCCGTAAATATTATGCTAAAGATGAATAATTTTATTGATCTTATTATTCCACGAGGCGGCAAAGGCCTATGCGAACTAGTACAAAAAGAAAGTTCCATCGCAACCTTATTGCATCTTGATGGTAATTGTCATACTTATGTTCATGAAGATGCCGATATAGAAAAAGCAGTAAAAATAGTCCATAATGCTAAATTACGAAGAACTGGAATTTGCGGTGCTACCGAATCACTAGTTATCGATAAAAAAATTGCCGAGCTTATCTTACCAAAAATTATTGACTCTTTGACTAAAGACGGTTGCGAGATTCGTGGCGACAAATCCTCTATAGCTATAGATAAAAGAGTTAAAGCCGCAATAGATGCTGATTGGTACACTGAATATCTTGATGCTATTATTTCAGTTAAAATTGCAAATGATATTACTGAAGCTATAGAATTCATTAATAATCATAGCTCTAAACATACAGAAGCTATCATTACTGAAGATCTTGAGGCTAAGAATAAATTTCTAGCTGAAATTCAAAGTGCTATTGTAATGCATAACACATCTACACAATTTGCCGATGGTTATGAATTTGGCCTGGGCGGCGAAATAGGAATAGCAACAGGAAAATTGCATGCCAGGGGTCCAGTTAGCGCTCCACAATTAACCACTTATAAATATATAGTTTCCTCAGATGCCGCAATCCGACCACTCTAAAAAAAATAAAAAACATATTGGGATTTTAGGCGGAGCATTTAACCCAGCTCATCATGGGCATCTTTATATTTCTGAAAAAGCTTTAGAGATCTTAAGCCTTGATGAAATTTGGTGGTTAGTTTCCTATAAACATCCAACCAAAAAAAATACGCATAATGATAATAATTTTGCCGAAAGGATAAAATACGCCTCCGATTTGATTAAAAAGCATAATAAGATTAAAATATCCAATTTCGAACAAATTTCAGTTACAAGCTATACTATAGACACCTTAAATCTAATGATTCAAAGATATCCTAATCATCAATTAATATGGATAATGGGCGAAGATAATTTAATAAATTTTCATACTTGGTATAATTGGCAAGAAATAATAAAATTAATCCCTATACTTATAGTCTCTAGAGAGCATAATGCTGGCAGTTATTTAAATAGTAAGTTTTATCAATTATTTAAAGAATATCAGACATTTGAGATAAATGAGTTTAAAAACAAAAGTAATTTAGCTTGGTATTATCTAAATATTCCAGTAAATACAATATCTTCTTCAAAAATTCGTGATAACAATATATAAAATATTTATAGCCATATATTAAAAAACTCACTATAATCAAATTTGCTTAAAAAAAGCTATTAAAAAAACACAATATATTAAGGCCGAAATGACAAAATTAATACAAGATAAAGCTAAAAAGCCCATTAAAACTAAAGCCCTAAGCAAAACTAAAGTTAAAACTGCGGTAAAGGATAAGACTGTTGCAAAAACTAAGGCTAAGACATCTACAAAGCCTAAAGCAACAACTACAGTAAGAACTAAAGCAAAGGCCAAAGCAAAATCTAAAATAAAAGATTATTCAAAAATAGATGATTTAAAGGATTTAATTGTAGAAACTTTAGATAAAGGTAAAGCTGTTAATCTTGTAACTTTGGACATTAAAGGCAAAAGTAGTATAGCTGACTATATAATTATTGCCTCTGGCACATCTGATAGACATACTAGTTCACTTGCCCAAAATTTATTAGAAAAAGCTAGAAAAATAAATCTACCTCATCTTTTTGTTGAAGGTATGCGTGAAGGCAATTGGGTTATAGTTGATTTTGGTGATATTATAGTTCACCTCTTTAAAAGAGAATTTCGTGAAATATATGATATAGAAAATATGTGGAAAGAACCCTTATTTTAATAAATAATTCATAAAAATCTATAAGCAGCAAATGATAATAAATATATTTTGTATTGGGAAGTTAGATCAAAAATCTAGTGAAAGCGAAATAATTTCACGTTATTTGAAACGCATAACTGCCAAAGTTAATATTGCTGAACTAGAAGTTAAGAATAAAAATCTCGATATCAACGCTAAAAAAGATGCTGAGTCCGACTTGCTTTTAAGCCAGTATAAAAAAGGCAAAAAAATTGTTCTGGATGAAAAAGGTAAAAACTTAAGCAGCAATCAATTGGCTAACCAAATAGCTAATTGGAACTTACAAGGTATAAGTGATCTCAATTTCTTCATTGGCGGTGCTGATGGTCATAATAAAAAAATTATAGAAAATGCCGATTTAATTTTATCCTTGAGCCCCCTAACCTTCCCCCATATGCTTGCCAGAACTATTCTTATTGAACAAATATACCGAATTCAAACAATAGCGTCTGGACATCCTTATCATAAATAGTCGGTTGTGAAAAAGTGTTTTTTTATAAAAAACACTTTTTTCCCAGTCGTA
>CAYZBM010000083.1:0-7787 GCA_964476705.1 uncultured Rickettsiales bacterium
TATAGAATATACATTTCTAAGAATTGATTTTCCAGGCGCTGCAAGCATAGCGGCCAAAATAATTGTGGCAGGTCTTAGCGCGGGTGGGCAAATAACCTCAGCAGGCTTAAATTTTGTTGGACCGTCTACCATTACCCTGTGAGGATCTAGTAGCCTAACGTCGGCACCTAATTTATTTAATTCAGTAAAATACAGTGCCCTATCTTCAAACACCCAGTCATGTATTAATGTTTCACCATCGGCTATTGCTGCTATCGGAACGAAAAATGGTAAATTATCTATGTTTATGCCTGGGTAAGGTAAAGGGTGTATTTTATCGTCTAAGGCTATAAGCTGCTTATGTTTATGCGTAGTTATATCGACTAAATTAGTGAAACCGTTTGCTGCCTTATAAGTAGTACTTATAGTGAATTTTAAGCCCATTTTCTCTAGTTTTAATATTTCTAGCCGCAAAAAATCTATCGGACATCTTTTTAGTGTTATGACCGAGTTTGTAAGTGAGGCAACAGTAATGAATAGCATTGACTCTAATGGATCTTCGGCTGGCGAATAAACAACTCGTTTGTTTATGTTTCTTACACCCTCGACAACTAATGTTGATGTGCCAATACCATTAATTTTTACACCCATAGCACTTAAGAAAACACACAAATCTTGCACCATATAGTTACTTGCTGCAAATCTTATTGTCGTCGTGCCTGGTGTTAATGCCGCTGCTATTAAGGCATTTTCGGTTGCCGTGTCCCCCATTTCGTACATTGTTATATCGGCTGGCTCAAGCTTGTTTACGGTAACATTGTATGAATTTTCAACAGTTTCAATAGATAGACCAAACTTTTCTAGAGCATACTGATGTGCTGCAATTGTTCTTTTTCCTAAATGGCACCCACCAGCATAAGGCAATGAAAATTTACCTTTTTTATGAATTATGGCACCCATAAACATAATAATACTTCGAGTTTTTTTAGCAGACTCTTTATTTATATCCTCGAGTCTTAGAGTCTTAGGAGGCTTTATTTCCATATCAACATTTTTTACCCACTTAACATGCACCCCAATACTGTCTAGTACTTCAATTCACCTAAAAACTTCTTCTATGCGCGGAACATTTTTCAAATATGTAGTTCCATCGTTTAGTAGCGATGCTGCCAATATTGCAACTGCGGCATTTTTAGATGATTTCATTGTTATTTCACCACTAAGTTCGTGGCCACCTTCAATCTCGAAGCCAAGATTTTTTGAACCTGAATTAATAGAAACAATATCGCGCCCAAGGGCAGTAGATATACGTGATATGGTTTCTAGGCTAAGGTTTTGCTTGCCTTGCTCCATTCTGTTCACAGCAGATTGGCTTGTACCTAATCGTTTAGCAAATTCGGCTTGAGTAAGATTACGCTCTTGCCTAATCTGAGATATTAAATTGCCAATTTTTTGGTTCTGGCTACTCATTATGCAATCAATTATATCAAATACGGTAATTTTAACAAGATACTTTAATTAGAGTATAATTATAATTATGTTACAAAACCCTCAATTAAATGATCTATTAATAGCTGAACTGCAAAGACAAAAAGATGGTTTAGAGCTTATTCCATCTGAAAATTATGTTAGTGAAGACGTCCTGGAGGCGCTTGGTAGTGTATTTACTAATAAATATTCTGAAGGTTATCCAGGGCGTCGATACTATGGTGGCCAAGAAAATACAGATAAAATTGAAATTTTTGCCATTAATAAAGCCAAACAATTATTTAAAGCCGATCATGCCAATGTTCAACCACATTCTGGGGCTCAGGCCAATGAGGCAGTATATCATTCATGGCTCAATTATGGCGATAATGTTTTAGCCATGGACTTAAGTCACGGAGGACATCTTACTCATGGTCATCCAGTTACTGTATTGGCCAGGCAATATAACTTTATTCGCTATAAAATAAAAGACCTTGAAACAGGTGAAATAGATTACGAAGAACTTGAAAAGCTAGCTCATGAATATAAGCCAAAAATTATTATGGCCGGCTATTCATCTTTCCCACGGGAGTTAGATTATGCTAAATTTGCTGAAATTGGTAATAGTGTTGGGGCGCTTTTAGTAGCAGATATTGCGCATATTGCTGGGTTAATTGCTGGTGGTGCGTTAGCTAACCCATTCGATAGCGGATTTCATGTAATGAGTAGCACTACGCATAAAACTCTAAGGGGCCCAAGATCAGGTCTTATATTGAGCAAAGGCTTGCCTAGTAATCCGCTAGTTGCAATTGATAAAACGTTTGAAAACATTCCAACATTAATTGATAGAACGGTTTTCCCTGGGGTTCAAGGTGGTCCACATATGAATACCATTCTTGCAAAGGCGGTTGCTTTCGACGAGGCTCAAAAACCTGAATTTGCTGATTATTCTAAACAAGTTATAAAAAATGCTCAAAAACTTGCAAACGAACTAATGGATAAGGGAATGAAGCTTGTCACCAACGGCACAGATAATCATTTGATATTAATTGATGTACATAAATCACTTGGAATAAACGGCGCCGAAGCTGAAACTGCCCTCGATGCAGCAGGATTAACAGTTAATAAAAATGTTATTCCAGATGACACGTTACCACCATTTAAGCCCAGTGGAATTAGAATTGGCACACCGGCAATTACAACAAGAGGCATGGCCGAAAATGAAATGGTAACAGTAGCTGAACTCATGGTGAGTGCATTAAACAATAGGAATGATGCTAATAAATTGTTAGATATTAAAAATCAAGTTAAAGAATTAGCTAGTAGTTTTAAGCTGCCGGGTTAATTTTTTTAAGATATTTACGAATCTTGCTTAATGCATTTGATGTAACACATATTTCTAGCCATTTATCACTGGGCTTAGAATTTTTGTTTTGAACTATTTCTACAATATCTCCGCTATTCAATTTAGTTTTTAAAGCTACGTATTTACCATTTATTTTTCCACCACTAGCATGCTCGCCAATAAAACTATGAACCGCAAAGGCAAAATCTAGGACACTTGCGCCGTTTGGTAAATCAATTACATCGCCATGCGGCGTAAAAACAAAAATTCTATCTTGGAAAAAATCTGTTCGAAGTTGTTTGTAATAGTTGCTAATTTCAATATCATTATCTTGAAAATCCCTAAGCTGCTCAATCCAGGCAAAGCTTTCTTTATTTGGGCCCTTTTGCATACTGGAATTTTTGTATGAGTGATGGCTGGCAACTCCAGATTCATTAAATTCGTGCATTTCAGTAGTCCTAATTTGAACCTCTACTACTGAGCCGTCGCCACTGAATACTGCTGTATGTAAGCTTTGGTATCCGTTTGGCTTAGGAACTGCAATATAATCTTTCACTCTGCCAGGAACAGGCCTCCATTTGCTATGAACCACTCCAAGGGTTTGATAGCAGTCCGCAACAGAATTTAAAATTACTCTTAAAGCAACGATGTCATAAACTTCATCTATAATCCAGTGTTTTCTTTCTAGCTTTTTATATAAACTAAAATACCCTTTGACCCTTCTGTCTATCTGTGGAGTATAGCCTAGCGAATTATGTAGCTCTAGACTTAAAGTTCTATACATTTTTTGAATAGTATCATCGGCTTTTTTGATATGGTTAGATATAATTTCTTTAGTCTTTTTGTATTCTTCCGGATAGGCGTAGGGGAAAGCAAGGTCATTTATTATTGTTACTAATTTGCCCATTCCTAGCCTAGAAGCTAAAGGTGCATAAATTAAAATGCTTTCTTGGGCTATGCGCTGTTGTTTTTCGGCTGGTAAAAATTGCAATGTTTCTAGGTTATGCCAACGATCTCCCATCTTTAAAATTACCACCCTAACATCTTGTGCAATTGAAACAAAAAATTTTCTTAAAGATTCAACATGTCTTTCATTGCCACGGTATTTTAGTTTACCAAGTTTGCTAACTCCATCTACCAGGTTTGCTACATCTTCACCAAAGCTATCTTTTATGTCTGTGTACGAAACACCTGTATCTTCTATTGTGTCATGCAAAAGAGCTGCAATAATTAAATTTGTATCCATATCCAGCTCGGCAATATGTAGAGCAACTGGAACGCAATGACCATTAAAATACTTTTCGCCACTTGCCCTTGTTTGACCTTTATGGGCTAGTTTTCCGTATTCATAGGCTCTATCAATGGTCTCTAAATCTAAAGTCGAAATACCAGGGCATAGGTCTTTAAGTCTATCAAAAAAAGCTTTTTTGCTGCTCATAGTATTATCTCTGGTTCAATATCTAAATCTATTCCATAGTTATTAGCACTAGTACTTTTTATGTGATCAATCATCTTTTGTAAATCGGTAAAACTTTTAGCATTATCGTTGACTAATACTAATGCCTGTTTTTCATAAATCCAAACCCCGTACTTTTTAAGATTTTTTAAACCAGCATTATCTATTAACCAGCCAGCTGGAACTTTTACTTTATTTCCAGTTACATATTGAGGCATTTCCGGATATTTTTCTTTTAGATCTTTGGCTTTTTTTGGGGAAACAATAGGGTTTTTAAAGAAAGATCCAGTATTTGGTAGAACTGTTGGGTCTGGCAATTTTGATGTACGAACATTTATCACAGCCTGTCTCACGGCAGCTGGTGTAATTTGCCGAAACTTACTGAGTTCGTTCTCTAAAGACGGATAAGCTGGTGGGGAGTAGTTATTATTAGTACTAGATAATTGTAAATTAACTTTTGTAATAATATAGCGGCCGTGTTCTGAACTTTTAAAAATGCTATTTCTATATTGAAAATCACATTCTTCTTTACTTATCTCAACAAATTTTTGTTCCTTTGTATCGAAAGCTTTAACAGAAATAAATACATCTTTAATTTCTTGGCCATAAGCACCGATGTTATTTACGGGCGCACCACCAACTGTTCCTGGTATTAAAGATAAAGACTCAAGTCCAAACAATCCTTGCTCTACTGTATTACTTACTAAATTATCCCATTTTTCACCACTACATGCTTCTACAAAACCATTTGCACCAATTCTAAAGCCAGTAATTTCGTTAATAATTACAAGCCCCTTATAGCCGTTGTCTGAAATAATAATATTGGAACCAGAGCCAATTGTAAGAATAGGTAAGTTTTTGTTGTTTGCGAAATTAAATGCATCAATAACATCAGACTCTTTTTTTACATAGCATAAGAATTTAGCACAACCACCAAGGCCCATAGTAGTAAGCCCACTCAGCGGTTGGTTTATTAGTATTTCCATAATAATAAGTATATAGGAACTTTATATGCATATTTGGTTTAATGTGGCTTTAGAAATACAGATAATTACTACATATACTAATAAACGTATAATTATATATTAGTATATGCTGTATAATATTAGGTATGAGCAGGGAAGAAAAAGCTAAACCATATATAGATTTTGGCAATAAGTTAAAATCCTTGCGAGAGCAAGCCAAAGAATCAACCGCAGAGGTAGCCGGAGCCGTTGAGGCCGATACAAATCATATTAATGCGCTTGAATCGGGCGACTACCAACCAAGCGAGGATATGGTTTTATTACTAATTAGTCATTTTGGTGTTAAAGACAATGACGCTGGTAAAATTTGGCGCTTGGCTGGTTACGATCAAATTATGACTGGTCAAATTAGCGAAGTTAATTCCAGCATTAATGACATAGATTTACAAACCTCAAATAGTATTTTAAATAATCCAATTATATATACAGATTTAGTACAAGTTAATGCCAACAAATATGGTGTAGTTATCAATTTTATGCAAACAATGCCTGGGCTCCCACAACCTATGGCTGTGTCTAGAGTAGGTATGAGCCATGAGCATGCTAAAAGTATGCTAGAGGTTTTACGTAAAACCATTGAAAGTGTCGAAAAAAGCACAAACACTCCACCTGCTAAAGTCCAAAAAGCACCAAAAGTTACCGATTAGCATTTAACAAATATAAATAATATTTGCTCTAGATTAAGTACAATAGTTAGCAATACGTAAAGCATATGAATAAAAAGTTATCAAAAATTATCAATAAGCACGATGTGAAAGCTATTGAAAATGCGCTTGTACAGCTATTCGTAGAACAAAATAACATAGATGTAAAAAATAATATTTTAATAAAAGCAATACTAGGCGATTCTTCCAGTAAAGTTTCTTTGGCAAAAAAAGAACTAGAAAAGGTTTTCCAGTCGCGAGAAATAACTGATTTTGTAAATATTTTTGAGTTGCTAGTACCAACTAAAGACAAAAAAATTAATGGCGCCTTTTTTACCCCTAAGTTAGTTGCCGACTATATTGTTACTGGAACGATACATAATTCAAATCAAAAAATTTGCGATCCAAGTTGTGGGTGCGGTGCATTTCTGGTTTCTGCAGCTAGCTTCATGCATCAAAAATTTAATAAACCAATAATTGATATAATCGAAGATAATTTATTTGGTGTAGATATTGCTGAATACAGTGTTCGAAGAGCTGAAATATTACTAACACTACTCGCCTTATACAATAAAGAAGACAAAAAGAAGATTAGCTTTAATTTAAAAACTAGCGATAGCTTATCAACTGATTTGGTTAAGATGTATAAAACTAAATTCGATATAGTAATTGGCAACCCTCCTTATGTTAAATTTCAAGACCTAGACAATGATTTAAGAAAAAAATTGAATACAGACTGGAAAACATTAAATACTGGAAATTTTAATTTATATTTTGCTTTTTTTGAATTAGGAATAAAAATAATGAAAAAAGATGGAGTTTTGGCATATATTACACCGAACAATTATTTTACGTCACTTGCTGCGGTCCCCTTAAGGCATTACCTAGAATCAAACAAGTTAATATATAAAATTTTGGATTTTAATCACTTGAAACTTTTTGAAGCTCAAACATATACATGCATCACTTTTTTACAATGGAATACTAAGAATTATTTTAAATATGAAAAAATTAATCATTATGCAACATTAAATAAACTAGAAAGAATAAAGTTTTCAAAAATATATTTCAAAGATTTAAATAATAAGAAGTGGCGGTTGCTAAAGGAAGAAGATCAAGCAAACATTAAAAGAATTGAAAATACTGGGGAAAAATTAGGTAATATTGTAGATATTAGGGTTGGGATAGCAACTTGTAAGGACTCTGTATATTTTATTGACGGAAAAACTTTAGAGGGTGGCTTTTATATTAAGGAGTACAAAGGCAAAAAATATAAGATCGAAAAAGAGGTTACTAAAATAATTGCAAAAATCCCAGACTTTAAACTGCAGAATGAATTAGATAGTAATCCGCGTAGAATAATTTTTCCTTATAAAAAGAATGGTGGCAAAGTAGATATAATAGAAGAAGAACAATTTAAAAAGTCATTCCCAAATTGTTATAAATACTTACTGATAGCTAAATCAGAACTAGCAACTAGAGATAAAGGCAATATTGAATATCCAGTTTGGTATGCATATTCTAGAACGCAAGGATTGAATTTTGTTGGTGAAAAATTATTAACTCCAACTTTTAGTGCGGAGCCTAGATTTTTGCTCGAAAAAGACAGTAATGCTTTATTTTGTAATGGTTATGCGATTTATTTAATGAATCAGCAAGATCTATTTACAAAACAGAATCAATATATAAACTTAAATATTCTAAAAAAAATATTAAATTCAAGCGTAATGGATTATTACGTAAAAAGTACTAGTGTTTCTATTGAGGGTGGATATCCATGTTATCAAAAAAACTTTATTGAATTATTTGGAATACCTCATTTTACCGAAAATGAAATAAAGTTTTTAAATAAATTGGAAGATAAATAATAA
>CAYZBM010000084.1:0-7609 GCA_964476705.1 uncultured Rickettsiales bacterium
AGAACTAAGTGTTCATTTTTTAAGGTTGTCTATAATACGACGGGCCTACCCTGAGTATTATAGACTACATATACGACTTAAGAAAAAAGTGTTTTTTATAAAAAAACACTTTTTCACAACCGACTAAAAAAGAAGAAAATACAGAAATTTTTCTTTATATGTATATTAATTGTTGTTACGACAAAAATTCAAAATTATCTAGCGATTTAACAAATAGTTATTTTAAATTTCTTGTGGAAGGAAAGTTTGATTTAGCGCCAGATGTTTCTACTTTAACTCCTCCTCCTAGCCTAAAAAAGAAGAAAAGAACTACTGATTTTAAAGTTGAGCCTCTGCTCCTTGGGCCTGTAAGCGCGCATTCTGCAGAAAGTAAAGTAAATCTAATTTAAAAATAGCGGTCTGTTAAGTTATTGGTAAAGCTATTTATGTTTTATTTAGATTCCATAAATACATTTATAGCAGTTAAAGCTTGCAGTTACCTAAATTTTTTATAGATCCCAGACTAAATCTGGGATATGCAGCATCATAGCAATGATTTATGTAAGTAAATAAAGTGGAACATCATTGCTTGATCTGCTACATTTCAATTAAGAGATGCTATATCTTAGCAGCTTAAATCTACTCATCTTCACTTCTAGCATTAATTGATAAAGCATGAATTTGAGTTTGTAATTCTTCTTTTAAGATAGTATAAATTAATTTATGGCACTCAATTTTACTTTTGCCTTTAAAGATTTTAGATACTATATCAAGATGAAAGTGGGTATTTCCAGTTTGTTTATATCCGGAATGACCTTTATGTTTTTCTGAATCATCTCTAATTTCAATAAAAGATGGATTTAGCTCTAATTGCAATTTGCGCAAAAGAGAGTCTTTGTAGCTTATATTCATAAATGTTATTTCTGTGTTTAATGGTTAAGCCCTTTCTATATTACAAAAATGTATATTTTTCATTATTTTCTATATTTTAGAGCAAAAAAAGTTATCATTGTTTATAGTTTTATGATATAGATTCTACTTGTAGTAAATGAATTGTAAATAAATTTATTGTATATCGGCGTAATGCAATCAATATTTTGTTTATTAATTAGTAATGAGTTTTATGGTTTAGAAAAGTATTTTAGGCTGTTTATTATATAATAAGTAATTATTAGTTTATTATTGTAATAACCTGTTTTTTTAAAGAGATATTAATATGGCGAGAAAGAACGCATTTACCGAAAAAGTAGATAAAATTATAGGCATGAAAATTCATGAACTTAGAATATCTATGGGCTTGTCTAGACAACAATTAGCCGAAAAAATAAATGTTACTCATCAGCAGTTGCAAAAATATGAAAAAGGTACTAACCGGATATCTGCAGGTAGATTAGCTGCGATATCAGCTGCTTTACGTAAGCCAGTAGCTTTCTTTTTTGAAGAAATTGATTCAGATAATTATGCCTTGCCAACTCAGCATCAAAGAATGTGTATTGAAGTTTCACGTAACTTTATGCGGATTAAAAGTCCTATGCATCAAAATGCTGTTAACTTGTTAGTAAGAACTTTAGCTGAACAAGAATAATATTTTGTTTTAAAAGGGGAATAATTTGCAAGCTATATGTATAAGTAAAGATAGCAGGAAGCTAATTATTTGTGAATTAGCTAAGCCAGTATTATTTCCCGACGAAGTTTTGATAAAAGTAGCAGCTAGTGGTCTAAATCGTGCGGATATTTTACAAAGAAAAGGTAAATATCCGGCGCCGATTGGGTCATCTGATATACTAGGTTTAGAAGTAAGTGGCGTTATTGAGTCTTGTGGTGTTGAGGTAAAAAACTTTAAAATTGGAGATAGAGTTTGTGCCTTACTTAATGGTGGTGGTTATGCAAATTACGTTGCAGTTAAAGCCCTCCAAGTTTTAAAAATACCTGATAATCTTGATTTAGTAGCAGCTTCTGCTTTGCCTGAGGTTTTAGCTACTGTCTGGTATAATATTTTTATGCTTAGTCAGGCTCAAAAAGGGGATAGTATTTTAATCCATGGTGGAGCAAGTGGTGTGGGTTCTATGGCCATAAAACTTGCGGAGATTATGGGAATTAATTGCTACAGTACAGTAGGCAATGATGATAAATATAATTTTATAAAAAATATCTCACCTAACTGTAAAGTTTATAATTATAAAAATCATGATTTTGTAAGTAGTATTTTAAAAGATACTAATAATCAGGGTGTTGATATAATTTTGGATATTGTCGGTGGTGATTATTTTGATAAAAATTTAAAGCTTCTTAAATATCAAGGAAAGCTTATTTGTTTATCTTTATTGCAAGGTGCTAAAGCTAATGTTGATTTTGCCCCTTTAATAATAAAGAATTTATCAATTAGGGGCAGTACACTTCGAGATAAATCAACTGAAATCAAGGCCCAGATAATCAGCTCTATTTTGCAAAATATCTGGAAATTTGTTGAAAATGGGACTTTAAGCCCTATAATTGATAAGATTTTTCCCTATACAGAAGCACAACTTGCCCATGATTATATGGAAAAATCTCTAAATTGCGGTAAAATTCTCTTGCGTTTTTAGGTGCTATTATGCTAGAGATGACCCTGAAATTTAAGGGCTGTAGCTATTATATAAATTTGCTGTGAAGTTAACTTTAAGATTTAAATTTGAGGAATTACGATGACATTACCACTTATGCCTAAAGCTACTGCCGTGTGGCTAGTTGAAAATACAACACTTACTTTTGAGCAAATAGCTGAGTTTTGTGGTATGCATACCTTAGAAGTTCAAGGTATAGCCGATGCTGAGGTTGCAGGTGGTATAGTAGGGCGTAATCCTATTACTTCAAGACAATTAACTAGGGATGAGATTGAGCGTTGTGAGAGCGACCCAAAAGCTAAATTAAAATTATTACAAGCAACAAAAGAATATATTGAGTTAAAACACCGTCAAAAGAAAAAAGGTCGTTATACTCCAGTTGCCAGACGTCAAGATAAGCCAGATGCAATTGCTTGGTTATTAAAACATTGCCCTAATATTTCCGATGCACAAGTGGTTCGTTTAATAGGAACTACTAAAAATACTATCCAATCAATTAGAGAACGTTCGCATTGGAATTACTCTAATATCCAACCAAAAGATCCAGTTCTTTTGAGTCTTACAACTCAAGGCGAGTTAAATACCTTGATGGATAAGCTTAAAGAGCAACAAAAACGTAAAGAAGAGCACGAAGCTAATTCTGCAGAGTAATTTACTCTCTTTTTTTAAAAAAACTTTCTTTATTTTTTAATAAGTGATAGAAAATATTATCATGATATTTTTGTTATTTATTAATATAAAGTAAAAGTTTTATGGCTAAAAGTAAAAGTAAAAGTAAACTTACTTCTGAGAAACAGCAAGTAGTAAGACAAGATACATCTACAGAAGATTTTGGCGATGGTGATTCAGGTGATGAATTATTTGCTTCTTTTAGGCAAAAGGAAGTAGAAGAAAAACAAGCAAAATCTCAAGAAGAAAAAGATAAAAATTTCTTATATGCTTCAATTTTTGAAGCCATATCTAGTGGCATAAATCTTTCTTCAGATCTTAAGAAATTTCCTGATATATGTAATAATATAAATGAAATATTTAAATTTAATGAAGATAAAATAGATTTTAATTATAAACATAATGGTTATACTATTACAGAATATTTCTACCTTTTAAAGGAAAAGTTAGTAATAACCGAGGATTATACAAAAAAAGATCAAAAAGAAAAAAACAATATTCATGTAAGAATAAATGTAATAGAAAGAAAACTTAAAAATAGTTTTAGAGAGCAAAAAAAAGAGTTGCTTTATGCTGAGATCTTTGACGCTATATATTCTTTAGATCTTTCTAAGATAAAAAAAATATTTGAAAATAAAGGAGGTAAAATAGAATTTTATTATATTTATCAAGGCTTTACTGTAGATAAGTATTTTGAATCTCTTAGAGAATATCGTTTTAATGAAATGATAGAAGAAAATAAGGCAGCAGGATTTGATTCTTATTATGCTACTGCAGATAAGATTACAGAAATGGAAAAATTCTTAAATGATAGCAGACTGAGTTATGATGAAGAATTTACCAGGTTACTTTTGGGGGCAGACTCAGATTGTGAATTAGACGATGATTTGCAATTCAGGTTATCTTTTGAAAAATCAGAATTACAAACTAAGCCAGAATCAGGACCTAACCCTGAATCTGAATTAGAACCTGAACCAGAACCTGAATTAGAGGTTGAGAAAAATTCTAGATGTTTAAGAAATTTAAATAATTCTGAAATTATTATTCCATCATTATTTTATCAAGTTGGTGTTGATATAAAACTTACCGTTAACTCATCTTATTCTCGGACTAACAGTAAATATGATTTAGTAGTTTTACCTAACACAAGACTTACAAATAAAACAATAGAAGAAATCTTAGCTTATAAAAATGGATCTGGTCAGAATTTATTACATATAGCTGCTGCAAATGGTGATTTTGAAATATTTGATATTATAGTTTATGAATTATATAAATTATATAAATTAGTAGAAGTAGCAGCTGAAGAAGCTATAGCAAGTCTAGAAAATCTAGATAGATCTCTCTCTAGAGTTACATTTCAAAAAGAAAAAGCTCAATTAGAAGAAGAAAAAGGCAAACTAGAGCTGGTAGTTGATCATAAATCACGTGAGCGTGCAAAAGCCTATCATAAATATATAACTGATTTAATTTTTAAAGAAGATGAATTTGAATGTAATATAGCAGATTATGCTAAAGCCTTTAAGCATAATAAAATATTAGATTGGTTAAGGAAAAATAAAGACTTCGTGGAATTTGTTGATAAATCTTCAAAAGATAGCATTGATTATCCTTATATAGAAGAATTTGCATTTAATCATTACGAAGATCTTCCTGCTTCTGTACAAGCTATTCGGCGACTGCTTAGTATGTCAACTGACGAACCTTGGATAGACAAGCCCTACATGAAAAGTAAAGTAACGGTTAAATTACCTTCATATATTAAGGTATATAATGTAACTAATCCTTTATGGGTAAGTCATAGCAATTATATGCAGCATAATTTAACTATAGATAAAGATGATAGATTTGATCTGGATTGGAGATATCATTTTCTAATCCATGAAGGTTTTATACATTTTAAAAAATATGCAGAAGCTGAAGATAAAAGTAAGTCTAAAATAAATAGTGCTGATAATAGGGGTATGGCACCACTTCATCTTGCATTAAGATTAGGAAAGTTTGAATTAGTTCGGTATATTTTAAGTTTAGAACGCGCAAAAATAGATTTAAAAGATTGTTATGGAAATAGTGTTTTACATTATGCAATACCAGTTGCAGATAAAGAATATGGAGAAACAAGTTTATTTTGTAGATTGCAAATTTTGTCAGTACTTCTAGATAAATTTACTGAGAAAAAAATTCCAACTAATACAGTTAATATTTATGGAGAAAATTTTACTGATTTAGTTAAGATATTGCCAGAAAATACCAGATGTTTTTATCAAGAATTAATAGATATAAAATGTAATGGAAAGAGTATTAAAAATACAGAATCTTATGCGGTTAATGTGTTGTTTTCCAATATAGTTAAAGAACAAGACCTATCTCTAACTCCACAAAGAGCAATATATATATTGCTCAAATACGACAAGGATAGTCTAAATAAATTATTACATTTAGTGTATGATAAATATATAGAAGATAAAGAAAAAAATGATGTTACTTATTTAAAAAAATGGCTAGTTTTTTTATTAACTATTGGTGCAGATATAAATTCTCTAGATCATAACAAACAAGGTTATTCTATATTACATAAGATTTTAAATCATCATTTAAGAGAAATAGATGAAAAAAGATCAACAGAATTATTAGCTATTAAGAAGAACACAAGAGGGGGTGTTGATGGGAAACTTATTGAAATATATTTAATTAACTTTAGAAAAGGATTGGTATATATTGGTTATGATGTAAAAGAATTTGCAGATTTTGGTGGTGATGTAAATATTAAAGATGTTAGGTCAGATACTATAGAGCAGAGCTTATTTAGGCAAATATTGGACCATAATATAACAAAAGGTGAGATTCCATATATTCAAGATGAGGTGGTTTTCTTTTTAGAAACTCCTCTCCCGATTCCGTCTAGCACAGATTATTTGAATTTAAAAAGAAGAGAATATGTATTTAATGTAAGTTGCAGAGCTCTAACTAGTAGTGGAACTATATTAGATCTAGCTAGAGCGAATGGATTTAATGCTAATGCTTCTTTGCACGGCGCTATAGAATTAGGAGATATAGAAAAGATTATTTACTGGTTACAAGCAGGAGCTGATCCAAATGCTTTAGATAAAGATGGAAAATCTTCTCTTGAATTAGCTTTTAAATCTAGTAAATATGAGGAAATCTTTAAATTACTAATAGGCAATAAGATTGTTCCTTTAGACCATAAATTAGTTGAGGATTTTTATCAAAAATTATCAGAAATTATGGCTTTGGTATCTAGAAATAGGGAGGCTGACAAGAAGGACGCCGTAAATGCTATAACATCTTTAGAAGCCAGTATTTCTATAATAGATTTAAAAAAAAATAATTCTGATCTAGAAAATAAAATAAAAGAAGGGCTAGTATTGCTCATTAGAGCTATTTTAAAACGTGATGTTGAGGAATTAAAAAAGACTATTATTTTAGGACGAGAAGTTTGTAGTTCTGAAATTAGAGATTTTGTTGCTAAAGAATTTGGTCCTTTTTTACTACATATAGCTATTTATCCTAATTTTACTTCCGAGACAACCGAGATAAGAAAAAATATTAGAGCTATTCTTATTGAAGAAAATAAAATTGATATAAATGCTAAATCTCCTGGAGAAACAGAGTTTATGAAATTTTTAAAATATTTGGAATATTTTAAAAAAAGTGATTTAAAAGAAAAGCTCCTATTTAGAGAAAAAGATTCTTCTATTTTACATGCAACTATTATATTGGGGGGTATAGAAGAAATAATTTACTATTTAAATATGGGAGCTAATCCAAATCCAGAAAATCCTGAAGAGGCTGTTTTTTATAAAAAAGTAGAGTGTTTTTGTAAGATTTTAGAAAAATATATTAAAAGTCAGCCAAAAAATATAAGTTCTTTAGGTAATTCAAATCCTGCAAATGCATCTACAAGCGGTGCTTCAGCTTCGGCTCCTGCAGAAATTAAAACAGGAAATAATTCTACAGCTAAGGTAAGTTCTTTAGCTTCATCTACAAGCGGTGCTTCAGCTTCGGCTCCTGCTACAAAATTTTCTCAAGTATTAGCGCGAAAAACATTAGACATTAGAGGAGAAGATAAAATATCTGAAGGTGGAGATGAGTGGACTCGGGTAGTTAGTAAGACAGGGAAGGCTGGAAGAAGTCTAGGAGCTAGTGCTAGCGGAGATCGAGGAAGAGGCCGAGATCATGGTCCAGTTAGGGGGCGTGGTCGGGGATCTGGTCATTATGTGCCTCCTGGTGCCCGACATACTAAACAGGAATAAATATGATATAGTCGGTTGTGAAAAAGTGTTTTTTTATAAAAAACACTTTTTTCCCAGTCGTATATGTAGTCTATAATACTTGGG
>CAYZBM010000085.1:0-7556 GCA_964476705.1 uncultured Rickettsiales bacterium
TCTGAGATGAAATCTGACATAGCTAATCTAAGATCTGAGATGAAATCTGACATAGTTAATCTAAGATCTGAGATGAAATCTGACATAGCTAATCTAAGATCTGAGATGAAATCTGACATATTTGATCTTAGGTCGGATATGAATAATATTAAAGTTGAACTCAAAAAGGACATTGAGCTTATTGGCAAGAATATTGAAATTTCAGAAAAAAATATGACAATAAAATTAGGAGTTATGATGTTATCAGGATTTAGCATAATGGGAGTAATTCTAGGAATTATCTTTAAATTCTCAGAAATTATGAGATATTTTGGTGTCAATTGAAAATACGGCTAACTATCCTAAATAGGCAAAGAAATCACCACTCTTAAGCCGGCACCATCAGGGTTATCTTCAAGGTTTATTTCTCCACCATAACGGGAGACCAAATCTCGAGTAATGGCAAGTCCTAAGCCAACGCCTCCAGTTTCTCTGTTTCTTGAAGTATCAAGCCGGTAAAATGGTTTAAAGACATCTTTACGTTTATCTTTAGGAATTCCTGGGCCATTATCATCAACTATAATAAGTAAATCTTTGGCTTCTGTTTTTATTTTGATTTTTATAACACTGGAGTAGCGTGCGGCATTATCAATTATATTAGAAATTATTCTACTAAAGCAGCTTTTACTTATACTTAAATTTATATCATTTTTAGTTTCTAAACTAATGGAGACTTGTTTATTGGGGTGATTTTGAATGATATGATTAATAGTTTGAACTATATTTACTGATTCAATATCAGTTATATTAGCTTTTTTACTAAAATCTAAATAAGCGCTAATCATTGCCTTCATTTCATTTATGTCATTCTCTATGCCTAGTTTTTGTTTGTTTTCTGGCATTAAAGCTAATTGTAACTTCATTCTGGTTAATGGAGTTCTTAAGTCATGCGATACTCCAGCTAGCATCTCGGTACGCTGTGAGACCTGGCGGTCAATTCGTTCTTTCATTTCTAAAAAAGCAATTGAGGCTTTACGTATTTCGCGGGCACCTTCTGGTTTGAAACTATTTATTTCTTGCCCCTTACCAAATTTATAAGCGGCATTAGCTAGTCTAATTATTGGTCTTATTTGATTACGCATAAATATAAGCGAAATAAAAATCAGAATAATAGCCGTGCCAGTCATCCACATTATAAATATATAAGTTGTGGGGTTGGTTAATCTTTTATTAGTGAAGCTAATATGTATAATATGTTTATTAGTTTTTACATCGACAACTATATTATTTCCATCATCAGTACGGTAAATAGTATATGGATATTTTATTTTATTATTTAGATATTTGCGAATTAATTGATGGTTATGTGATTTAGGGTTATTTCTTAAATTGTCTAGTTTTAAGTCTTTGCCAATTAATATTATCGAAAAATCAAGTGCTTGTCCGAATCTTGCGATATTGTTATTTAAGTTCTCTGATGATGATTGTTCTATACCATCTACAACTAAAGCAAGCTCACCAGCTAAGGCTTGCGACATTTTATCACTAACATTATCCCAATGTCTTTCATAAAACATATAGATAGTTATTCCTTGTGCAAAAAAAATAGGGATAGTAAAAATTAAAAGGAATCTAGCAAATATAGAATCTGGCAAATAACGCTTAATTTTTCTAATTATTCTCATGATTCCTCAATCCCGTATAATTTGCCTGCAAAAAAATGTTTTAAAAGAAAAAAAAGAAATAAATTTTCTTTTAAAACATTTTTTTGCAAATAGTTCTGTGTTTATAATTCTTGGGATCGGCCCTGCGAATTATAAACAAATATTGAAAAATGAACACTGGTTCATTTTTGTTTTTTTATATTTAAGGTAAAGTTAAGTAAACATTCTTATTATTCCTCAATCCCGTATAAAATATAACCTTTACCTCTAACTGTTTTTAAATAGGCTGGTTGTTTTGGATTTTCTTCAATTTTATTTCTTAATCTAGTTATTTGTACATCTATAGAACGTTCATTAATTCCGCTGCTTAAAGCCGCTAATTCTTCTCTACTTACAATTTTGCCGATATTATCGCATAATGCCTTAAGTAGTAAATTTTCGCTACTAGTTAAAATTATAGGTAGCGAATTATTGGTTAGATTTTGGGTATTCTTATTAAAAATATAATTACCAATTCGATAAATTTTTTTTGGTTCTTGCTCTTTTTTGCTTCGATTTAGAATATTTTGTATTCGCAAAAGTAATTCTCTAGGTTCAAAAGGTTTAGCTAAGTAATCATCAGCACCAGATGAGAGGCCAGATATCCTATCTTCAATATCATTCATGGCAGTTAGCATTAATATTGGCGTTTTTTTGCTTTTGCGTAATTTTTTTGTAAACTCTATTCCTGTTTCTCCCGGCATCATTACGTCAACTATTAATAGATCAAATTTATATTTTTGTAATTTTTCATTAGCAACAAAGGTATCTTTAGCTTCAGTTATAAAATAGCCTTTATCTTGTAAGAACTGCGAAAGTAGAGTTCTTATTCCGGTATCGTCGTCAATTATTAGTAAATGTACTATTTCGGTCATAAGTTGAATTTACGGGTTATTTCTTAAATAAAATTGATTTTTTCGTTGCGAAACATTATAAGACACTATAGTTATCAATTTTTAATTAGTCAAAATTTTGCGAATAATTTGAGAATATTATGAATATAGTTCCTTTTGATCAACGTGAAGGTTACATTTGGTATAATGGTAAAATGGTTAATTGGCCAGATTGTAAAGTTCATGTGTTAAATCATGGTTTGCATTATGCGAGCTCAGTATTTGAAGGAATGCGGGCCTATAATGGTAAGATATTTAAGCTTTATGAACATATTAAGCGTTTGCATGATTCTGCGGAAATATTAGGATTTGAGATTCCTTTTTCTATAGAAGAGCTAATTAATGCTTCAAATGAAATTATCAAGGTCCAAAAAATTACTAATGGTTATGTAAGACCGGTTGCCTTTAGAGGTAGTGAAAAGATGAAGGTATATTCCGATGGAATATCTACACAAACAGCAATAGCTGCGTGGGAGTGGCCGGCTTATTTTTCTCCAGATTTATATAAAACTGGTATAAAATTATGTTGGTCAAAATGGCGTCGTCCGGCTCCAGATATGGCGCCAACGCAAAGTAAAGCTGCCGGTCTGTATATGATTTGTACTTTAAGTAAGCAAGATGCTGAAAATCATGGTTTTGATGATGCTATGATGTTAGATTATCGTGGTTATATTGCAGAAGCCACAGGTGCTAACTTTTTTATGGTTGTAGATGGAGTATTACATACGCCAATAGCTGATTGTTTTTTAGATGGTATTACTAGGCAGACAATTATTGAGCTGGCAAAAAAATTGGGAATTGAAGTTGTGATCCGTCATATTCATAAATAAGAATTATCTGTAGCCACTGAAGCTTTTTTAACTGGAACTGCAGCAGAAATAACTCCAATTGGTATAATAGGAGAATATAAATTTACGCCAGGTGAAATTACTAATAAACTAAGAGCAGCTTACGCAGATTTAGTTAGGAGTTAATTTATATGTTTAAACTTGATCCAATTTTAGAAAAAGATACTATTTTTCTTGGTGACTTAAGTTTAAGTCGAGTTTTACTAATGAATAATAGTCTTTTTCCTTGGTTAATTTTAGTACCAAGAAAAGAAAATTTGAGTGAGATTATAGATTTAAGCCCAAGAGATAGTGAAGTTCTTTTAAGTGAAATTAGATATTTAAGCTTGAGCTTTAAAAAACTATTTAATCCTACTAAACTAAATGTGGCAGCATTAGGCAACCAAGTAAAGCAATTGCATGTCCATGTGATAGCTCGTTTTGAAAATGATCAGGCTTGGCCTAATCCAGTATGGGGTTATGATAAAGTTTTATATACTGATGAGCAGCTCGATAAAATAGTTACCAGACTTAAAGCTACTGTCTTTGAGCTTTAAGTTTTAAAAAGTCATTATTTTGAAAAAAGAATCAATTTGCCACACTACTATAATCGTGATATATACTAGCCATTAAAATACTTATATAATATTGGTTACACATATGTTTCACGGCGCTATTACAGCTTTAGTTACACCTTTTTTACATGATAAATTTGATGAATCTGCTTATGCTCAAATTATAAAATGGCAGATAGAGCAGGGTATAGATGGTTTGGTTACTTGTGGTACTACTGGCGAGTCGCCAACTTTAGACCATGATTTACATAATTATGTGGTTGAATCTTGCGTTAAAGCGGCAAAAGGCAAAGTTCCAGTTATGGCTGGAGCTGGGTCTAATTGCACTAAAGAAGCTATTCGATTATGCGAACATGCTAAAAAAGTTGGTGCTGATGCAGTTTTAATTGCAACTCCTTATTATAACAAACCTAATCAAGAAGGTATTTTTCAGCATTTTAAAGCGATTAATGATTCGGTTGATATTCCTATTTATATTTATAATATTCCTGGTCGTTCGGTGGTGGATATTTGTGATGAAACAATAGTGAGAATTGCAAACTTAAAAAATGTTGTAGGTTTAAAAGATGCTACCGGTAATTTAGCGCGAGTTAGTACTTTAAGAATGCATGATTTAAAAGATTTTATTCAATTATCTGGAGAAGATGGTACGGCGGTTGCTTTTAATTCTCAAGGTGGAGAGGGAGTTATTTCGGTTACGTCTAACGTGGCGCCAAAAGCTGTGGCCTTAGTGCAAAAATATTTAAAAGATGGTGATTATAAAAATGCTCTAGAACTTCATGATAAGCTTATGCCTTTGCATGTTGCTATGTTTTGTGATGCAAGTCCAGCGCCGGCTAAATATGCTTTAAGTTTGCTAAATAAATGTACTTTTGATGTTAGATTGCCATTAGTGTCACTTAATCCAGAAAAACAAAAAATTGTTAAAGATGCAATGATTAGATCCGGTATCTTAGAAAAATGAGTAACGCAGAAAATGAGAATTATTCTAAGCTTGTAGCGCAAAATCGTAAAGCTCATTATGAATATGAAATTTTAGAAAAATTTGAAGCCGGCATAATGTTAACTGGTAGTGAAGTTAAATCTTTGCGTAATGGTAAAGCCAGTATTGCCGAAGCTTTTGCTGATATTGATGGTAAAAATATATTATTGCGCAACATGACCATTTCGCGCTATAATGAAGCAAGTGGGCAAAATCATGAAGAAAAAAGACCACGAAAGCTATTACTGCATAAAAGCGAAATTAATAAACTTATCGGTAAAATCCAGGTAAAAGGCCTAACTTTAGTGCCGCTTACTGTATATTTTAATAAAAAAAATTTAGTTAAACTGGAGCTAGCCTTAGTTAAGGGTAAAAAACTCCATGATAAAAGAGAAACTGAGAAAAAACGTGACTGGAATAAACAGAAGGCCAGAGTGCTAAAAACTGCAAATAAAAACTAGTTTGTTATAAAATTGTAATATTTGTATGGTAGCATAGTTTATAAGATAAAAAATTATAGAAATAACTACAAAGTTATAGGTAATATTCGCGATGACCCATTCTCATCATAGAAAACAAAAAAAAATAGAAACTAAGGCTGATTTGAGTATAGCAAAGCAAATAATTAGTGCTGTAAATAAAGTTGATATTGAGCGTATAGTACATCTATTAAGAGCACTTACTGGTTATGTGAAAGCCGAGCTAACTGATGAGTTGATGAAGAAATATGATGAGAATATAGAAAAACAACAAAAATCTAGATCAGAGTTTGTGGGTAATGAGATTTGGAAATTTTGGCATGATTTGGTTTTAGATCAGGAGAATTCAACTGCTTTTAGATTATTAAAACTAATTGAAGAAGGTATGAAGCCTAGAAAAGCTGGAGAACCAGCCGATGCTACAGTAAATAGTTTAATACTTATTATAAATTTAGTTATCTATGCAAAAGATGAGTTATTTAGATATTTAGTGAAATTTATAAATATAGCTAAAAATATAAATGATAGTGACAAAAAATTCTTAGTTGAAACAATTAATGATTTTAGGAAATCAGCAAAAGAGCAGCAAACTAAGGATGAAGCAGAAGCTAAAAAAGCTGCTCAAGAGGCGGCTAAAAAAGCTGCAGCAGAGAAAAAACAGCAAGATATAAATAAGCAAAAAGCTTTAGAAGAAGCTAATAAAGAAAGAGAAGCACAAGAAAGACAAAATAATGGTACTCAGTCCGCTGGGAAAAGAAAAAGGACAGATGCTGATCGTAAGGAAAATGAACCAGACTCTTTAATGCGAAGAATAGATAGTATAGTTCCTTCTGCTCCTCCTTTAAGCGATCAAGTTAGAGATGTTCACGGCCATCCAGCTGTTGATCCTTTAACTGGTACAGGAACTCGTAGAAGTGGACCAGAAAGAACAATAGGAAAAAAGACTAGACCTGTGCGAAATTTACACTCTGTTAATGCTTCTATGCAAAGTAGGGCATCGGCCAGCCCAAGAGCTGATCAATTAGCACAAAATAGTAATATTATGACAAATACGCAGGCGCAGCAAGTAGGTCTGCACCATGCACATAGTTTATTTGTATAGTATATCTTAACCAAAAATTAACCATTTTTAGCTAAAATAGGTCTTTATGGCTTATTTATAAAAAGGTTGAGATTTTGGTTAATGTCTGAAGAAAAATCACAAAATAATAAATCTAACGTTAAACCAATTGGTCGCGGCGCAGTGCTTTTAGATTGGTTTTTTAATAGTACAGAAGGAAGTCTAAAAACTATTGAATCTGCTTTTGAGGAACTAACAAAAATTGATAGTAGTAAGGATGCGGCTTCTTCATTTTTAATTGCCTTTACTAACATAGTGGGAATATTATTAGAAGGTGGAGTTAAGCTTACCTCAGCTAGCGTAAAATATGGTATAGAGTTTGTAAATGGTCGAGAAATAATTCTTGATGATGAGCCTATAACTGAAGAAAAAGTTGACAGAACAAAAAGAGAAGTTAAAGAATTTCAAGATAAAGCTAATTCTCCTGAACATAAAAATCTTCCGGAATCAACAGATCAAGAAAAAGACGAAGCTATGAGAAAGCATCCTAAGGTTGCTGAAGCTTTAGAAAGAGAAGATGAGGGCTATGAAGCAGATGATGAGGATGATTTAGGTTCGGAAGTTGGAGATGATGAATATGATCTGGAAGAAGATGAGGGTGTTGTAGCGGAACCGGACCACCATCATCATAAGAAACATAGGCACACAGTATCCTCACCACCTACAGATATAACAGAAGCTAGAGCAGAGCAGCCGCATAATTCCTCAGACTTGCATATATAGTAGATCAAGAAATAATTTACCTCTAATCAATAATTATTAAATTATTTCTATGATGCTACATATCCTGAAAAAACATATACTTATAATACTATTTATGTTTTATTCAGGATCCATAATATAGGTCATTTCAATCATGAAATACTATATAGTATTTTTTATTTGAAGTGGCCCAACTAAAGCTCCCGAAGATCGTCATCCTTGTATAAGTTCACTAATTTAAGTTCTAAATTAGGCCGTTAAGTTAAGCGGATAGATAATGATAAGTTCCGCAATCC
>CAYZBM010000086.1:0-211 GCA_964476705.1 uncultured Rickettsiales bacterium
TACAACTTAAGAAAAAAGTGTTTTTTATAAAAAAACACTTTTTCACAACCGACTATATACTTCGGCCACCAGTACTGACTCCTGAAGATTGCTTTCCGTTGACTAACTCAGTATCATTATGATTTGATTGCTGTTGACTAATATTACTACTAGATATACTGCTCTCTTGCACTGTTTCTGTAGAGGCTGCCCTAAAGATAGTAGTACCCTT
>CAYZBM010000086.1:311-7466 GCA_964476705.1 uncultured Rickettsiales bacterium
AGTATCCTTAGTATCCTTAGTATCCTTAGTATCCTTAGTATCCTTAGTATCCTTAGTATCCTTACCGCCTTCCATGCTATATTTCTTATTATCAATACCTAATTCTTTTTGAATTTTATTAATTTCTAGAATTTTTGCTTGGAATTCATCAGGCATAGGAGGATTTTTAAGTAAGGCATGGTACTCTTCGTCTGTAATTGCAACTTGTCCTGCATCTGTATCTGGTATAAATCGTTTCTTATAAGCCTCATGATCATTTTCAGATTTTTTTCTACCTAATTCAGTTTCTACCCTTCCAACTAGGCTACCAAAAGAAATATCACCAACTTGTTTTTGAGTATAACTATTAAACTCCGCACAGTCTTCTTTTAGCTTAGCAAAACGAGGATCATTTATTACCTCGGCCTTAAGTACCTCCAATTTTTCTTTAAGATCTTCTTTTTTCAATTCCGATTCTAAGTGTTTTATCTCTATTTCCAATAATGCTTTATTTTCATCTGTCTTTTCAATCTTATCGTCCAATTGTTTTATATTTTCTGCTTTTTTATCCATCTTTATTTTTATTTCTTTGATGTCTTTTTCACCGACCGCAATTTTACCTGATAATCTTTCTGTTCTCTCATTATTTCTAGCTGTAACTAATCTGTGGAGTTCAGAATTAATATTGTACGCTTCATCATATAATACTCTAAATTCCGTGAGCAATACTTTATTTTGTTCTAAAGCAAGTTCAATATCATATTTAGCGCCATTAAGTTTATCCTCAGCTTCTTTCTTACGTTTTAAAAGCAACTCTTTTGATTCATTAGCTTTAGTTACTTCTTTCTCAGAATTATTATTATTTTCCTGAATACTCATATCACCTCTATATTGCCAGAATATCTCAATTTAAATATCAACAAAATTTAGTATAACACGCGAATATTAAAGAAAGGTTAACGAAGTTATGGAATTCATTTTATATCGAAATTAGAGTGTGTTAATGTACACTACGGGCGAAATCTCCGAGTTATTTTACAACTTTGTTTTATAATATCTAATTTTTGGAGTTAAAAGCAGTAGACCTGAGCTAAAGCTTCGTTATACAATCCTACGTATAACTTTCTTCGGGCTTGCCGACCGAAGCTCGAAGAGCGTAGGGTGGCGGATGGAGTGGGATTCGAACCCACGGTAGAGTTGCCCCTACGTCAGTTTTCAAGACTGATACCTTAAACCGCTCGGTCATCCATCCGAGGCCCGTTCTAACAGATTAATACTTTGAGATCAAGAGAAAATCTTATCTGTGCTTAAAAGCATTTTAAGATCTTTAAATTGCAGGCTTAACTAGGCTTCTTCTATACATAACTACGGCAATAAACACTAAAATAACCAAGGTAATTGCAATAGGAAAAAGTAAAGTTATGGTAGAATAATGCTCTAAAGCCAGTATAGAAGTAATATTCCGCGCTACAATTATAAAATAAAGGGATATCTTCTCCTCAAATGGCTTCACATAAGCTTTTCTTATAGTAGGGAAAAAACCAACTACATCTACCATAGTTAAGATAAAAACCGACCAAAAAGGACTAGACGTTAAATACCAAATAGGTAGCGCCAAAAGCGAAAAAATAAAAAAGATCCAGTCAGTTTTGCTAATAGTAATATCTGCTTTTTTAGTATAGGCTAAAAAGGCTACAAAAGTAGTTATAACTCCAGACAAACCAATAGACCACGCCCCTGCCCCACCTTTATCTGATAATTGGGCTAGAAATACTATAAAAGTAGTAATACCCCAAATAACCCAAGAAAAAACATGAGGTTTAGTTTCACCAATAATAATTGATTTGATATAAGGAACAAAACCAACAATAGTTAGTATTACCGCTATAATTCCAATAAAATCTTTTGAATAAGTCATGTTCTAAGTCCTAATAACAGTGAGTTTTTCCTTATAGTAGTTAAAGCTTGCCCTTACCTAAATTTTTTTATAGATCCCGGAATAAATCCGGGATATGTAGCATCATAGCAATGATTTATGTAAGTAATTAAAGTGGAAAATCATTGCTTGACCTACTATAACTTGACGCGCATGGTTGGACTATTCAAGCTCGAAGTGTACCACCCTTAAAATTTTATTCTTTCTTTAAACCCTTCTCTTATTTCGAAATATGACTCTACTTTTTCTCCATTCCAATGAAAAACAACATGACGTTCTTGAATAGGAATATCTATAACATCCGGCCAGAATGCAGCAAAACATTCTCCATCCTTGTCCCTAATACTTTTATACACAATACCATAACTACCTTCTTCTCTAAGTTTTTTTGCTAATTCTTGGCTATATGTATAATCATTTTCTAAGTAACATTCTTTCCAGGAATCTATTTGCCTTATATCATGTAAATTATTATCAATTTTACCTAACAATGTTCGGCAAGTAATATCTATTATAGGCTCTTTAGTAGCTTCCATAAATTCCTTTGTATAACCATATGCTTTTTCTTTTACTGCAGTTATAAAATCATTAGTAGCATAATACGCCCCAAAATTTGCATCATTAAATCTTGAACCATTAGGATTTACATGTGTAAAAGCAGATATAACCCACCACGAATTTATTCCTGTAATCATACGTTCTTTTGATATTAATGAAATATCTCCTATTTCCTGTCTTACTCTAGAATTTGTCATCTCAGAAATTTCTATTGCTGATATCCAATCTTCATTATTACTAATTATATCTTCCCAGATATTACAAGGAGGATAACAACTATTAATAAGACGATATGTTTTTTCCCATTTTACTCTAGATATAGGAGGATTCATTACATACCTCTCATTGCATCAAGATAGTTCCTAATATAAGCTAAATCTGTAATTTCTCCTGCAATCATACGTTCGTAAGCAGATTGGCCACCAAATGCTTTATTGGATTTTGTAATCCAGGCATAAGCACGTTCATTATTACCACTAAATAACATTTTAAGAGCCTTATGAATTCCCATAAGATAGCTAATTCTTATTAAAGTATCATGCGGCACATTACTAATTTCTCCTTTTTGCCACTTATAAAATAATGATTCACTTGGTCTACCAAGAAGTTTTCGTTTATTTTCCACTCCATTTATCTGCCACCTAATCATAAGATTAAAAAAAGCTTCCATGGCTACTCTATTAACATTCTGATGTTTCTGCTCTTTTAATACTTTCTCATCCATATAAGACTCCTCATGCTTTATATATAAAGTATAAGCTATATCGCTGTATATGTAAAGTATTGATTGCGATCTTTTTGCACAAAATACTCTCTTTTGCAAAAATACTTTTATCTATAGTAGATCAAGAAATAATTTACCTCTAATCAATAATTATTAAATTATTTCTATGATGCTACATATCCTTAAAAAATATATCCTTATAATACTATTTATGTTGTCCTGAAGGATCAACAATAATGGACTTAAAAATTATAATTATAGCCTAAAGAACCAATAAATTCTCTAAAATCACCATTTTGTCTTTTATCAAATTTAGCGGTGATAACAGACTTATCTGAAAATGGCACAGCAAAATAGGCGCTAGAACCTAAAATAAATTTTTGGCTATAAGTCGGAGTTAGACTATAGCTAGTAGTACTTTCTGTCACTAAAGCATTTTTCTTAGAATAAAGATTACTTTGATAGCCGGTAACTTCTAACTTATAAAAAGAACCTTGTGGTAGATGCAAAAACTTAGCTAAATTATCTTTATATGAAGCTCCTATTTCAAAATTTGCAGTACTTATGGAAGAATCTGATATATCTAAATTACCAGCAGAAAGACCATATTCATGCCAACCTTTATGATGAGTTTTTTGTAAATTTTCAGAAGCAAATAATTCTAATTTACCACTTAAAGTAACTGGTATTGTATGCGATAAACCAATATCTAAATATTGAAAATTACCACTTCCTGAACCTTTACCTATCTCATTATCGCCATTTACATTTACATAACGATCATTATAAAAATTAAAAAAGCCCAAACCTACTTGCGTAAATCCATATAAATCACCAAATGGAGTTGCAAAATTCTTACCTAAACCAATAGCCAAACCACTAGTATCTATATCATCTTTGCCATCATAAATAAACCGGTTAACTCTAGCCTCCGAATTAAACACTCCACCAACAATTTCAAAATTATTATAATTATTAACTAACCCTGCAGAAGTAATATAACCATCTGAAGCATAGCCAGATGAATTAGCATGCGGTGACATAGTAGAATTAAAGCTACCTACAGAAACCCAAGTACTAGTTTTTTTACTATCTAAATCGTGCGAATCACGTAATTGATCAGTTAAAGATTTGCTAAGCAATCTTGCAACAGAATTTTGTGAAGATAAAGTTCCATCTAAGGCATTGCCATTTAAGGTTTTAGAAATAGTAGCTTCCACTGAAGCACTATTATACTTTAGACTAGTTGAAAAACCATTATCAGTAGTTACCGTATCAAATTGGCCAGATACAGCACCTCCGGTAGTTTCAAGCACATTTTGAGTAACTGTAAAATAACCATCAGCCCCTAAAAGCGCAAAATTTGCTATACCATGAACTGTAATATTTCCTGTTGCAATAATTTTATCAATAGCACTATTATTAAATTCAAAATCTGTAATCGAACCTGAATTTAAATTTAAATCGCCACTCACATTTAATGTTCCTATAGAATTACCAGCAGCTAAGGTTCCACCAGATTGAACAGTTAAACCACCAACCGTTCCATGACCTGAAATCTTAGCTCCTGAATCAACGGTAACTGCACTAGAACTTAAACTACCATTTACTTTTAATTCACCAGCAGAAATTGTTGTAGTACCAGTATAATCATTTGTTCCGGTTAATTCTAACCTACCAGAACCAATTTTTATAACTGAACCACTACCTGAAATATCACGAGCATAGCTAAGATTCAAAGCACCTGATGATATTGATAATGACCCTGTATTTGAAATATCGCCTACTGATGCAGAAATAGTACCTGAATAACTTATACTTGAATCAGGTAAAATTAATAAAGAACCAGAATTAGTAATATCTCCAATTAAACTATTTAGAGCCATAATAAGAGAATTATCGCTACCAGATGATGATAACGCGCCTAAATTACCATTATTGGTAATAGTGGAATTACCGCTCAATGAAGCAGAAAGCACTACACCATTATTAGCAAGGTCTGCACCAGATGCTAATATAACCGAACTACTACTTAAATTAGCATTAACTTTTAATTCACCAGCTGACACTGTTGTAGTGCCGGTATAATCATTAGCTGCAGTTAATTCTAATCGACCGGAACCCGTTTTTATAAGTGCACCATTACCGGAAATATTTCCACTATAATCTACATTATCTGAACCTGTAGCTACAGTTATAGAGCCAGTATTGGCAATATCACCAGTAGAACTTCCCGACACCAGATTAAGTGTATTTCCTGTGCCTGATACTGATAAAGCACTTAAGGTTCCGCTATTAGAAATAGTACCATTACCACTTAAAGAAGTTGAAGCTAAAGTTTCACCATTTGCAATTGTTAAGGTTGCTCCTGAAGTCATATTTGTGGTCCAATTACCAACAAGTTGAGATACTAAACCGTTATATTCGGTTAAATTAACATTTTTTTTAATATTTAAAATATTATCACTACCTCCAGCAATAACTTTTCCGGTTATATTTGAGCCATCTAATATATTTAAAGTTAAACCACTACTAACATTTATAGCCGTATTACTTGAAGAATTAGCCACAATATTTCCAGAATTGGTTATAATAGCATGATTACCTGTCAAGTTTATAATCGGATCAGTACCACTATATGAGCTCGAATCAATTGTCCCAGAATTAGTTATTTCAAAAGTACCACTATTACCGTTAATAAGATTAAGAGATATATAATTAGAAACTATTGTGCCGGAATTATTTACCTGTATATTGTATGACCTGCGCATAAAAACAGGTGTTGTGTCAAGCTTTGCAACAATATAAATAGTGGTTCCAAAAGTACCAGTGGTGGTCAGAGATCCGGTATTGGTTATATTAACTGTAGAAGTTCCGGAAAGATTACCAATAGTAAGAAGAGACAAGACTCCATCAAATGAATTACTTGAAGTAATAGAACCACTATTATTAATATTTATATCTCCAGTAACTAAGCCTGTAAAAATAGCCTGTCCATCGCCAATAGTATTAGTATTTGTCAAATTTATATTAGTATAAGCAGTATTATCAGAAAATGGTAATGCTGGATCGGTCTGATTATAATCGGTAGCTTGGCCTGAAAAACTTGATAATATAAGAACCATTCCAATAAAATACTTAAATCTAAAAACTACTTTAGTCATAATTTGCCTAAATTTATTTATTAAAATAATAAAGATAGTCTAGAGAAATCTGCAATTTTATGCCAAGTAATTTCTAAAAAATCTAATGTCTTACTTGTATAATTATTAGGTTAGTTACTTTTCTATCATTAAGAAAATATAATAAGAATAATTATTTATTAGCACTAATAGTAAATTCAACCTTAACTTCATCTTTAACGGTAGAACTATTTTTAAATTCACCATCACCCACATTAAATTTATTACGACTAATAATAGTACCTCCAACTACAAGGGATTTATTATCCGATAATTGTTTAAAAGTAGCATCTAAAACTAAAGGTAATTTAGTACCTTTTAAATCTAACTCACCTTCTAATTGATAATGATTATCTTTGATTTTTTTAAATTTTTTTCCGGTAAAAGTAGCTTGTTTATATTGATCAGAATTTAACCAAATTTCTTTGGCCAGGTTACTTGCTATATCTTCATTATCAGTTTTAATTTCACCAGTATCAATATTCATTTTAACAAAGCTTTTTGCTAAATTATCTGCAGCAAAAATAATATCGCCGTTAAATTTAGTAAAATAACCGGATATTTCAACGTCATTTTCTACCGCAGTAAATTTAATATTACTATTTTTTAGATCTATTTTCCAAGGATCTAAACTTGCCCCAAAGCTTGCTTGGCTCAAGAATAACAAACATAAAAAAATTATTTTGTTTATTTTACTTTGCATAAATCTTATTTATTTAATTTTATAATCGAGTAGGAGGAGAGCTCTCGCTCTCCGTCCTCTCACACCACCGTAC
>CAYZBM010000087.1:0-7330 GCA_964476705.1 uncultured Rickettsiales bacterium
TAATTTAATAATTATTGATTAGAGGTAAATTATTTCTTGATCTACTATAGATTAACTGATGAGGATTGTTTATTCTGGCATGTTTTAAATTATACCATAATATATGACATTAGCTTAAATACTCCAAGAATATTAAAAATATTACATTCTGCTATGGATCCATCTAACGTATTATGCGATATAAAAGAAAGAGAAAAAAATTATGTTAATTAAAATTAATGGTGAAGAATATAAACTTACAAAAGCTACGTCTGTAGCTAATTTATTAGCGGAGCTTAAATTAGATCCAACTAAAGTAGCTATTGAACGTAATTTAGCTATTGTTTCTATTAATAATTATAACTCTGTGGAGTTATGTGAAGGTGATAATATAGAAATAGTTCACTTTATTGGTGGTGGCTAATATATAATCATTAATTCTATCTAAATATAAAAATAATCAACCCGATCAGTTCTTTTTGCTTGAAAAATATTCTATTTATGATAATATAAACCCGAAAGGGTTGTTTTATGCCAGAAGTTAAAAATATAAAGCAAATTGGAGATTTAATTCGCAAAGTGCGTAAGAAGCAAGGCTTAACTCAAAGACAACTTGCTGCGGTGTCAGGTATAGGGGAACGCTTTATCCGAGAATTAGAGCAAGGAAAGGAATCTTGTTATATTGGCAAGGCATTAACTATCATAAGAATGTTAGGATTAGATATACTAATAAAAGGAGAAGATAATCAATGAACAATGTTCTTGATGTTTATCTCCATGATCTTTTGGTAGGGCAACTTAGCCAAAATTCTAGCGGAGACATATCCTTTTATTATGATAACAATTACGTTGTTCAAAATAGACCTAGTATTTCTGTTTCTTTACCATTGTCCAAAGTTAGCTATCATGGAGATATAGTAAAAGCTTTTTTTTCTGGATTATTACCAGACGATATAGTTAGACATAAATTAGCAAAATGTTTAGGTATATCGGAGCAAAATACATTTGCGCTACTTGAAGCAATAGGGGGTGAATGCGCTGGAGCTTTATCTTTATATCCACAAGGTACAACTCCTCCTAAACAAGAAATAGGCGATATCGAAGTTTTAGATGATAAGAAATTAAAAGAAATATTAGATTTGTTAAAACGGCAACCACTTTTAGTAGGACAAGATAATGTAAGGCTTTCTTTAGCTGGAGCCCAAGATAAAATAGCTATATCTTTAAAAGATGGAAAAGTTGCCTTAGTAAAAGGAACAACACCAACAACTCATATATTAAAACCTTTAATAGATGGAGTAAAAGATAGTGTATATAACGAGCTTTTTTGTATGAGACTTGCCGCTTTGGTAGGAATAGATGTACCTAATACTGAAGTTAAAATAGTTAATAATACACCTTATTTTTTGATAGAAAGATATGATAGAGTAAAGAAAAATGGAATAATTAAGCGGTTACATCAAGAGGATTTTTGTCAAGCCTTGGGGCTTTTACCTTATTTAAAGTATGAATCTGAAAGAGGACCTAATTTAAAAAAATGCGAAGAGCTTTTACTGAATTATTCTGCAAGACCTGCAATAGATAGAGTTAATTTTCTAAATAGAATAATTTTTAACTATCTTATTGGCAATGCTGATGCCCATGGTAAAAATTTTTCCCTAATTTATAGAGGTGTAAAGCCAGAGCTTGCCCCTGCCTACGATTTGCTGAGTACAGCTTCATACCCAGGATTATCAACTAGAATGGCAATGAAAATTGGTGGAGAGTATGAGCCGAACAAGGTTTGTTTAGATCATTGGTATAAAATTGTCCCTAACACTGAATTTGCAAAAAAAAATATTGGAATAACTCTTTCTATAATAGCGGAAAAGACACTAGAAAAAGCTGATTTTCTAAAACATAATCTTAAGCAAATAGGAATAAAATCATCTATATTTAATGATATTTGTAACATTATCTCAGAGCGGAGTAAAAGAGTAAAATATTGATATAAATGCTAATAATCCCGCTCGGGTTTATTTTAATGAAAATAGTTCTAATTTTCAAATTTAAACCCGTTCAGGCTTATTTTAAAAAGGTCATAACTTGACTTTAATATTACTTAAGTTAGAACATATCAAAAATATCTATATAAGAGTAGAGTGTAAAATGGCAGATCAACAAAACGATAAACTAATACTTGCCGGGAAAAGCTACAATTCAAGATTATTAGTGGGGACCGGTAAATATAAAGATTTTACAGAAACCAAAGATGCCATTGAGGCTTCTGGAGCAGAAATAGTAACTGTAGCGGTACGAAGGGTTAATATTGCCAAAATTGGCGAGCCAATGCTTCAGGATTTTATCGATCCAAAAAAATATACTTATTTACCAAATACTGCCGGTTGTTATACCAAAGATGATGCTTTAAGAACTTTACGCTTAGCCAGAGAAGCTGGTGGCTGGAACTTAGTAAAATTAGAAGTTTTGGCTGATGAAAAAACTTTATATCCCAATATGCTGGAGACTATTTTAGCTGCAGAAATTTTAGTTAAAGAAGGTTTCGAAGTTATGGTTTACTGTACTGATGATCCTATCTTGGCTAAAAGGTTAGAAGATATTGGCTGCGTAGCGATTATGCCGCTTGCTGCTCCTATAGGTTCAGGACTAGGGATTCAGAATGCCTTGAATATAAAATTAATTACCGAATATGTTAAAGTTCCTGTACTTGTTGATGCTGGGGTTGGGACGGCTTCTGATGCAAGCATCGCTATGGAGCTAGGCTGTGATGGAGTACTAATGAATACTGCTATAGCTAGGGCTAAAAATCCGATTAAAATGGCAAGGGCAATGAAGCTGGCGATAGAGTCAGGAAGACTAGCTTATCTTGCTGGAAGAATGGAAAAAAGTTTTACAGCCCTACCCTCATCACCAACTAAAGGATTAATTTAATTAAGGAAAATCGGGTAGAAATTTTTTTTCTTTTTATCCAAGTAACCTAACAATTTTATCAAGGCCGGCCATGCTATTATAGCTTATAGAAACTTTGCCACCATTTTTGTTTTCTTCAATATTTATTTTTAAGCCGATTTTTAAACTAAGAATTCTTTCTAATTCAGCTATATCTGGCTTTTTTTCTTTTTTTCTTTTTGGAGAATTAGTAGGATTCTTTCCGTAGCCAGCAGAAAATTTTTCTGCCTCCCTTACGCTTAAGCCTTTACTAATAATGAGCTGAGCTAATTCAGAAGGAGCTTTTGCGGTAGTTAAAGCCCGTGCATGGCCCATAGTTAGTGCTCCGCTATGTAGAAATGATTTTACATCATTAGGAAGCTCTAATAACCGTAGCATATTAGCAATATGGCTTCGGCTTTTTCCTAATCCTGAAGAAAGTTCTTCTTGGGTATAGCTAAATTCAACTTGAAGCTTTTTATAAGCGTCGGCCTCCTCTATCGGAGTTAAATTTTGGCGTTGAATATTTTCAATTAAAGCTAATTCTAGAGCCTCACGATCGTTGACATTCCGGATAATAACTGGAACCTCAGCAAGGTTTAATTGCTTACAGGCACGCCATCTTCTTTCTCCGGCTATAATTTGGTATATACCATCTCGTTCTGTTGCTCGAACAAGTATAGGCTGAATAATGCCATTGACTCTAATAGATTCAGCAAGCTCATCTATTTTTTCTTGGATAAAAGTTTCTCTTGGTTGATATGGTCCAGGACGTAATTGTAATGGTGGAACCATTGCTACATTAAAAGCGCCAATTTTACTTTCAAAATTGTCTATAGAGTTATCATCATCTTCAAGTAATAAGGCTGATAAGCCTTTCCCTAATGCTTTTACTGCCATATATTTAAGCCTCCGTAGTTTCTAATTGTTGTTTTTCTTCTTCTAATTCTTCTCGTTTAAGTATTTCACGAGCTAGGTGCATGTAGGCTATAGAGCCCACACAACGGTGATCATAAATAATTGCAGGTTGCCCATGTGAAGGAGCTTCAGAAATTTTTACATTCCGTGGAATGACCGTGTTAAACACATCTTTACCAAAATATTGTCTAACATCAAGCTCGATTTGGGCGGTAAGTTTGTTACGCTTATCGTACATTGTTAATACTACCCCATTTAATTTTAGGTGAGGATTTAAACGTTTTTTGATAATGTTGAAAGTTTTAATTAGGTGGCTCAAACCCTCTAAAGCATAAAACTCACATTGTAGAGGAATCATGATCTCATTAGAGGCAACTAGGGCGTTTATGGTAAGAATTCCTAGAGAAGGAGGACAATCAATAATGACATAATCATATTCTGTTTGAATATTATTAAGCTGTTTTTTTAGAATAAATTCTCGTTCTGCTGACTGTACTAATTCTACTTCTGCCGCAGATAAATCTACGGTAGCCGGAATTATACTTAAGTGCGGAATTTTTGTTCTAAGAATGGCGTCTTTTATATTTACCTGACCAGTCATTACATCATAGATGTTTATAGTCCGTCTTTTTTGCTCTATACCAAGGCCAGTACTTGCATTTCCTTGCGGATCATAATCAATAATTAGCACTTTTTTTTGCGTAGCTGCTAAAGCCGTTGCAAGATTTACGGATGTAGTAGTTTTCCCTACCCCACCTTTTTGATTAACTACAGAAATAATTTTTCCTATATTAACTTGATTTGGACCTATCTCGTCCATGAATATTCTCCTTTACAGTTACCACTGAAGACTCCAAGGAGATAGGTATTTCGGATATTATATAATTATGACCTACCTGATCCTTTGCTTCTTTTATTTCTTCTACACTATTTTTTCCCTTTTGAAAAAGGCAAATCTTATTTTTCTTGATAAAATGTTGACTCATAGTGATTAGATCCGCAAGTGGAGCTAAAGCTCTGGCAGTTAAAACGTCACTTTCCCAAGGAGTTACCTCCTCAATTCTAGCATTATGTACAAAAACTTTATTTTTGGCAAAAATAGCAGCTTCGGTTAAAAAAACAGATTTTCTTACATCGCTTTCAACCAAATGAACTTCAATATCTAATAATATGGCAATTATTATTCCAGGAAATCCTCCCCCAGAACCCAAGTCGGTAAGAATTTTACTGTCTTTAGGAATATAGTTTATTAGCTCCGCTGAATTTAGAATATGTCTTTGCCATAATTCGTCTTCAGTGCGATAGCTAACTAGATTAATTGCTTTATTCCACTTGCTAAGTAGCGCTATAAAATGCTCTAGATTTTGAAATGTTTCACGTGAAACATTTTCTTTTAAGGCACTCATTGATTTAAAATTTGAATTGCTCATGCTCTTTTCTTAAGTGCAACTAATATAGCAGCAAGAGCTGCTGGAGTTATTCCAGGAATTCTTCCTGCGGCTCCTAAAGTAGTTGGTTTATTTCGTCTTAATTTTTCTCTAACTTCAGTAGAAAGGCTGATGATATTACTATCGTAGTCAAAATCAACTGGAATTTTTATATTTTCATCTTTCTTGAAGGAAATAATTTGCGCTTCTTGCTTATTTATATGATCTGAATAAAGCGCAGTGATAGATAATTGCTTTCTGGTTTCTTCGGAAATAGTTGAGATTTCAGGCCAAATATTTTCGAGCTCTAGATAAGAAATATAATCATATTTTAATAGTTCTAAGGCGGTTCTTTTTACACCATCTTGGTTGATTTTTATATTATATTTTAGAGCCTCATTAGGCGAAATCTTTAAACCTAAAAGCATTTCTTTGGCTTTAGCAAATTTTTCTTCTTTAGTCAGAAACAATTTTTTTCTTTCTACAGTTATAAAATTGCGCTCAATAATTTTAGGAGTTAATCTAGTATCAGCATTATCTGCTCTTACAGTTAAGCGGTATTCGGCACGGGATGTAAACATCCTATATGGCTCTGAGGTTCCTAAGGTAATAAGGTCATCAATCATTACTCCAATATAAGCATCACTACGGTCCAAAACAAAGGACTCTCCGTTATTAGTGGCTTTTATTCCAGCATTTAGACCGGCAATGATTCCCTGGCCTCCAGCTTCTTCATAGCCAGTTGTTCCATTGATTTGGCCAGCAAAATAGAGGCCAGAGATTTTTTTAGTTTCTAAAGTTGGATAGAGTTCTCTAGGATCAACAAAATCATATTCAATAGCATAACCAGGACGTAACATAATGGCATTTTCAAGTCCTTTTATTGATTTTATAATTTGCAGTTGGACATCTTCAGGAAGAGATGTTGAAATGCCATTAGGATAAATTACATCGACGTCTAATCCTTCAGGCTCTAGAAATATTTGATGATCTAGTTTATCTTTAAAGCGCACCATTTTATCTTCTATTGACGGACAATAGCGTGGGCCAGTACTTTTTATTTGCCCCGAATACATCGCCGATAAATGTAGGTTATTTTCAATAATTTGTTTTGTTGCTAAAGTAGTTCTCGTTATGTAGCATTTAATTTGTGGGACTGTTATTTCAGTGTTTAAATAAGAAAATGGTACTGGAGGATTATCTCCTTCTTGCGCTTCCATTACTTCCCAATTAATACTATTTTTATCTAATCTAGGAGGAGTTCCAGTTTTTAGGCGCCCCATATTGAATCCTATATTATAAAGACTATCTGATAAACCAATAGACGGTTGCTCACCAACTCTTCCCGCAGGAGTGGTTTTTTTCCCGATATGAATCAAGCCTTTTAAAAAAGTTCCAGTTGTAAGGACTACAGCTTTAGCTAAAATAGTCTCATTTTTATCAGTTATTATACCAGTAATTTTATTATCTAAAATTAATAAATTTTCTACTGATGAAAAAGCGATAGTAAGATTCTGATAGTTTTGAAGAATATTATTTACTGCCTTTTTATATAATTTGCGATCTGCCTGAGCTCTTGGACCCCATACCGCTGGTCCTTTACTAGCATTTAAAATGCGATAATGAATTCCAGCTTGATCTATTGCCTTTGCCATTATACCGTCTAAAGCATCAATTTCTCGCACTAAAGTCCCTTTAGCAACGCCACCAATTGCTGGATTACACGACATCTCTCCAATATTATCAGAACTTATGGTTATGAGTAAAGTGTCGGCTCCAGTTCGTGCTGCTGCTGTTGCGGCTTCAGCCCCTGCATGTCCAGCCCCTATTACTATAACGTCATAAGTATTTTTATAAGTCATATGATTTTTTTTATTTTTCTAAAATGTTTCACGTGAAACAATTGCAAAAAAACTCTTTTAGAATTGAGTTTTCTAGTATCTCTAAGTTATAGTAGATTAAAAAATGATTGACTGTAAAATACATATATAATCAATCATTTTTATAATGCTACATATCCTGAAAAAAACATATCCTTATAATACTATTTTATGTTTTATTCGGGATCCAAAAATACA
>CAYZBM010000088.1:0-7215 GCA_964476705.1 uncultured Rickettsiales bacterium
TTTTGTTCAGGATCCATAATATAGGTCATTTCAATCATGAAATACTATAGAAAAAGATCCTTTATAATGTTACCGTTTTATTTATCCTACAATCCGATCAGCAACTTACAGGCAATATCAGTTATTTCTAAATTATAGTAATTATTTTTATTACTACATAAAATATTATTAGGATTATTGGGATTATTGGCGTTATTAAGATTATCGCTTAAAGCTCTAACATTGCCAGTACTTGGAATTGAATCGTCAATTTTATTGTCAATTTCATGGGCCTGATTCGGAGTTAAGCTGCTAGTAAAGCCTAGTTCATAGGAATCACCATTTCTAATTGCAGCACCTGGTGCGCCAAGGGCAACAATATTAGCATTAGGTAAATCAGCAAATAGACCGCTGGTTAAAAAATAGCCGCCACCTATTCTGGCCTTTGGAATATCTTTTTCAAATTCAGCTTTGCCAGTGCTGGCTTTTCCTAAAAAATCTTCATCTATCATATGTTCATTACTTAAGTGTTGCCAAGCATTATAACCTTCAAAAACTCCATCTTTATTTTGGAAAGAAATTTTACCATCATTATTACCATTAATTATATTATTGCTATTCCAATAAATGGTGGCTTCGGCAAAATCACCAGGCAAAGAGTTATAACGCATTTTAAAGCTCTCAATAGCTATTTTATAATTACCAATTTCACTAATCACGGTTCTAATTCTAGCAGATTCAATTACGGTATCGCCTTTTATGATTAAGCCTAAAATTAGGCCGATAACCAATATTACTACCGATATTTCAACTAGAGTAAAAGCTGCGCGGTTTTTGTAAGATAAAATTTTAAATAATTTAATCAATAGTCGAAATTTCAAGTAAATCTTTGGCATCTTTTTCTTCCCCTAAAGCTTGCACACTAACTCTATCCCCAGACAATCCAGCATTTAACATTAAGGCTCTAACGTTCATTGCCCTTTGCAGAGCAATTCTTTTATCTGAATTAGTTTGATCCTTAATACTAGTTGCATAGCTAATAATCTTAAATTTAATTTTATCATTTAAATGCTCTATAACCATTTGCTTAATAACATCTTGGTTATCGTTAGTTAGCTCAATTTGTTTTTTATTAAACTGGATATTAATTAATAATTTTTTGTTTTTGGTGCTCTCTAGCATAATCTTTTTATTATCTATATTGCTACCAACAGGTGCTGCAGCAAGGAGAGAAGTATTGATATTATTTGTAGCAATTGAAACATCTTCCCTATAATTTTTACTTTGCGGTTGATTTTTATTCCCGAGCCAATTTTCTATAGTATCTTCATTATCATTTGTTTTTTTAGGATTAGGTAATTGAGCAGGTAAGTCCGCAACTTTCGCCGTAACTGGCTCAGGAGATGTTTTTTTCTCAATAGTTTTTAAAGGAATTTCTGCAACCGAGCGATCATTAGGATTTTTTGCCATAACTTCTTCGCTATTTTGACTAGGTCTTGAATTTTCATTAGCCGGAACCGGATTAAAACTTGGTGCTTGCTTAGTTAATATAGTTGCTTGCTTTTTGGCTTTTTCCGGTTGCTCTGAAGGTTTTCGCCTAACCTCATCAGTATTATAGACAACTTTAAGATCTTTATTAAAATCAGTTAAGGATTTCTCTGCTATATTTTCTGGAGTATTTATTTTTTCTGCAGGTTTATTATCTGTATTAGCTTTTATATTTGCTACTGACTTTTTATTTAAATTTTTATCATCAAGTACAACAAAACTACTATCTTTATTATCACTAAAAATTGATGGAACTGATGTTTTTTTATTATCTGTAGTTAAAGACCCTTCCTTGTTTGCTAAATTTAGATCTTTATTTACCACAATTTTATCATCGGTAATTTTTATAGCTTTTTTTATTTCTTTTTGATCTTTTTTCTCTGAAGATCCAAAAATTTTAGCAAAAAAACCTTTCTCTCTGTTATCATTAGACTCAACTATTTTCTTTTCTTTTGGCTTAATTATCTCTTGTGGTTTAGTTATTATTTTTTTATCTAATTTTGCTAAATTTTCATCTTTAGTAATTATAGGTTTTATGGATTCAGTTTTAGGCTGATCAGCTTTAATAGGTGTTTTTGCTTCAATGTTATTTTCTTTAAGAACATCTGTTTTTTTATTTAATTCTACTTTATCTACAACTTCTTTAACTTCTTTTTTTTCTATTTTTGGAGTTTTATTAGACTCATCACTGTTGTTGGAATTAGAAAATAATTTATCAAAAAATGAACCTGATTTTTTATTTTCAGTTTTTTTCTCCTCAATTTTAGGAGTGCTAAGGTTAGAATTTGATTTGATATTTTCTTTGACTTTAGTTTCTGAAATTTTTAGCTTATTATTTTTTTCTAAAATAGTATCACTGCTTGCTGGTGCTATAGGAGCATTTTCTTGAGATTTTTTACTATCTTTTATTACTGGAATATTTTTTATATTATCGTTATTTTCTATATTTTCTGACTTAGTAAATATAGATTTTAAGGAATCCCATTTATTAGTATTCTCATTACTTACTTCACTTACTTCGCTTACTTTATTTTTCTCACCAAATTTATTTTGGTTGTCTATATTGCTTTTTTCTATTTTAGCTGGAGCTGGTATTATTTCAGCTTTTTTGACTTCTTCCTCTTTAACTTCAGGTACTATTTTTTTAATTACCGGTTGTGCAGCAATTGTTTTTATCGGTTCTTTTTTTGGTTCTGGTAGGGCCGGTATATAAAAGTCTGGAGTATTTTTAAGTCCTAAAATAACATCATAATTAAGCTCGACTGCAGGACTTGCTTGATTATATATTTCGGCATTAGCTTTAGCTGCCATCATGCTAACTGCAGATAAAGTAATAATCAAAGTAAGATTTTTTGTAGTTAAAAAATGTTTTTTTGTCATACTAAATTAATCGCTATCACTTAAATTATAATAATAGAACCCCCAAAAAATTAATCTTAATTAGGGTAAATATTCAGAATAAATATTCTTAAATTATAATAAGGTTATTTAATATATGGAAGCAAGCAAAGTTTTAAATTAGCATTAGCCGCAAGACAAGTCTCACTATCTGCAAAATTATCACTTAAATCAAAATTACTAATATCGCCACCGGCTTCTTTTACAAATAAAATACCTGCTGCCATATCCCAATAAGCTAATTTTGACTGAATTAAAGCATCATATTTTCCGGCTGCAACATAAGCTAAAGCTAAGGCTGTTGAACCCATACATCTTACTGCCGCAACTTTATCTTTAAGTTTTCCTGCAATAGCAAAATCATTTTTAAAAGAACCAATAGCAATTACTGAATCATTCAAGTCTTTACGTCTCGCTACTCTTAATCTTTGAATTTTACCGGAAATATCTTCCATCCACGCGCCTTTACCTTTTTCAGCAAAATAGGTTTCTTTTAATATAGGCACATCAGTTACCGCAGCGATTATTTCTCTTTTTCCATTAATAATTTGCTCTAAAGCAACTGTAATACAAAAATAAGGTAAAGCATGAATAAAATTGGTAGTTCCATCAATAGGATCAATAATAAACCTAAATTCACCATCCCGACCTTCAACCTCACCTTTTTCTTCCATAAGGAAGCTGCATCCGGGTTTAATTAAAGCCAATTCTTTTTCAAGAAAATCTTCAATTCGCTTGTCGGCAATAGTTACAAAGTTACCGGAGCCTTTTTTAGCTACCTGTAAATTTTCAACTTCATTAAAATCGCGAAGTAAACCTTTTTGTGCTTTACGTATTGCACGGATCATTAAGGTTAAAAGTGGGGAATGGGAATTTTTCATAATAGTTTATTAATTTAACATTTAATTTTGATGCGGGATAGTCACCTGCTTTAAGAATGGATTCTGAAACAAGTTCAGGATAAATAAATCATAGAAATATTTCTATGATTTATTTACTTTGCTCTTTCAACATATGAGCTGTCGGCAGTCTTTACAACCAATTTATCACCAGCTGAAATAAATGGTGGAACCATAACTCTAACGCCATTGGTCATTAAGGCTGGTTTGTAAGAAGAAGATGCAGTTTGTCCTTTTATTACGGCTTCAGTTTCAGCAACTTCTAAAACTACTTCCTCAGGTAATTCAACACCAATAACCTGATTTTCATAACTTACAACTTTAAGCATCATACCATCAGTTAAAAAAACTATAGGCTCGCCAACACTGTCTTTTCTGATTGGAAGCTGTTCATAGCTATTTGTATCCATAACATAGATAAAATCACCTTCTGTGAATAAATATTGATAATCAGCCTCATCAAGATGTGCGCGCTCAACATCCTCAGATGATCTGAAGCGCTCATTAAGTTTTATTCCGTCTTTGATATCCTTCATTTCCACCTGAATAAAGGCCCCACCCTTACCTGGTTGAGTATGCATAATCTTAGCTACAACCCATAATTTACCGTTATGGCTGAGCACATTACCTGGTCTAATTGAATTAGCATTTATTTTCATTTTGACTCCAAATTTTATATTTAATTAATGGTTATAATATATACTGCTATTTTACGGACAAATCTATAGTTGACTTTTTATAAACTGTCACTAATTTGTTTTTAAGAAAATGAACTATTACTTGTTTTTCAATCATTTATTTTAAAGAGTTAAACAAAGTGTCAAACATAAGTATCTTAGATAATGGATTTCGCATCGCCAGTACTACTATGTCTGATACCGACACAGTATCCCTAAATATCTGGGTAAAAACTGGAAGTCGCGACGAGAACGAAAAAGAAAATGGCTTATCGCATTTTCTTGAACATATGGCGTTTAAAGGAACCGAAAAAAGAAGTGCCCAAAATATTGCCGAAAGTTTTGATAATATCGGTGGTTTTTTAAATGCTTCAACTAGTCGTGAATTTACAATTTATTATGCCAAAGTATTAAAAGAAGATGTTGATGTCGCAATTGAGATTTTAGCTGACATCATGCAAAATTCAGTTTTTGATCATAAAGAACTAGAACGTGAACGAGGCGTGATCTTACAAGAGATTGCGATGACCAATGATACGCCAGATGATATTATTTTTGATCGTTTTCAAGAAACGGCTTATAATGATCAAGCAATAGGTAGATCAATATTAGGCTCTAATAATAATGTTGCTAATTTTAAGTCTGAAGACATGCATAATTTTATGCATAGCAATTATAGCGTTAATGAAATGTTGTTTGCAGTTGCCGGAAAAATAGAACATGATCATTTATTAGAAATAACCGATAAAAATTTTTACAAGCTTAAGAAAACAGAAAAGCCACTTCAGCAAAAAGCTAAATATACTGGTGGCTTTTTTACTGAAGAAAGAAATTTAGAACAAGTTCATCTAATCTTAGGTTTTGAGACTATCTCTTATTTAACTGACGATATTTATGCCTTACAATTATTATCTATTTTGTTAGGTGGCGGAATGTCATCACGATTATTCCAAGAAGTTAGAGAGAAACACGGGCTGGCTTATTCAATTTATTCTTTTAGTTCTCATTTTAATGATACAGGAACCTTCTCGGTATATGCAAGTTGTGATCCTAAAGATGTTGGCGATCTTACTAAAATAGTCGGTAATGTACTAAATAATACAAGCCTATCTATTAGTGAAGAAGAATTAATCCGGGCTAAAAATCAAGCAAGGGCTGCCTTGCTTATGGGTTATGAACGGTCGAGCTTTAGAGCAGATGAACTTGGGCGCAACATTGCTTGTTTTGGCCGAGATATTTCTAAAGCCGAAACTTTAGCTAAAATAGATGCAGTAAATAGTACTGAAGTTCTAAACTTACTAAAACAAATTATTAAAAGCCCAAATCCAACAGTCGCAGCTTTAGGGAAATTACATAACTTACCTGATTATGATAGTTTTAAGGGGATGTTTGGGTAAGGTTAATTTAGTTGAGGAATCATTATCGTGGATGATTTAAACTTGCTGGTGGCTTAGAGGTTGAAGTGCTCGTCATAGATGTTCCAACAGCTTCTTTATTAGATAAAATTTTAACCACATCAGCGTTACCTTTCTCTGCAGCTATCATTAAGGCTGTTCTACCTTCATTATCTTTAGCTTCTAGATCAGCACCTCTATCAGCTAAAAATTCAACTACATCTACTGAACCTACTATACGTCCATTATTACGAACTCTAATTAGACGTATACTCGCAGCTATCATTAAAGCTGTTCTACCTTCATTATCTTTAGCGTTTATATCGGCGCCTCTCTCAGCTAAAAATTCAACCACTTTAGTATCATTACTCCGTGCAGCTATCATTAAGGCTGTTCTACCTTCATTATCTTTAGCATTTACATCAGCATCTCCACGAACTAGAATTTTAACCGCGTCCCCTAGTGCTAAATCGGCGGCTATAATTAAATGTTTATCGAGAACTCCTGATGGTCGAAGTAATGTTTGACCGTTCCTTTTAGCTACTAGTATGAGATTTGTTATATTTTTATTCTTTCCTGGGGAAGACTCATCACGTTGTAATATTAATAATTTTCCAATAGTATAAATAATATTTTTTACAGCCTTTAAATCTCCATTCCTAATCTTTGAAGTCAATTCTTTATTTAACTCTAATAAAGCTTGTGATTTATCGTTAGACATAAAAAAACCGGTAAAATAAACGTCCAGACTACGCAAGGAATACTAATCGAAAAACTATATCTTGTAATAGTATTTATACTAAAAAATAATTTAAGGGCTGATATAAGTTTCGTCGGACACTATACCATATGCGTGAAAGCTTCGAGTATTTTACAACTTCGCCTTATATTCGTCCATATTGGGCTCATATAACCTCGATCTTCGTTATGCTTACTTCTCATGCACTTTATAAACTTGCCTGGCATGCCGAGTCGTAGCTACTTAAAGTAGCGAAGACTGGTGCCCACGAGAGGACTTGAACCTCCACGACCACAAAGAGTCAACAGATTTTAAGTCTGTAGCGTCTACCATTCCGCCACGTGGGCCTTCTTAAAATTGAAGGCGTAAACTAGAAGGAAAAATCCATATTGGCAAGTATTATTTTAAGAAAATAACAGTATAATTAAGTCGATAGTTCTTTAAAATATGTTAGATAGCCCATAATAGCCTGCCTATCTAGACTTCACACTCCTAGCAATAGTTAACATTTCTTCATAATTAGTCGGTTGTGAAAAAGTGTTTTTTTATAAAAAACACTTTTTTCTTAAGTTGTATATGTA
>CAYZBM010000089.1:0-7094 GCA_964476705.1 uncultured Rickettsiales bacterium
AATAATTTAATAATTATTGATTAGAGGTAAATTATTTCTTGATCTACTATAGTTTCAAAAGATCATCATCAATTATTTTAACTTAGTCTCAATCCCAACCAAACCCCCAATTTGTAAATGGATATATATATTTTGCTTTCGGCTCTTGAAAAATATATGATAGTTAGTATATAATAGGAAGAACCTTTAAGACTAAAATGTGATAACTGTTGATTTTAGGTGACTTAAGGTATACGCAATATATATAAAATTATATAGATTTGGAGTTTATTAAGATGGATTTTAGGAACTTTACTACTGCTGCTAATGCTAATATATCTGCAAGCGCTGGTTATGATCAGGGCTTAAGGTCATATATGCTACAAATTTACAATTATATGGCGGTAGCCCTTATAGTAACTGCTTTAGCTGCTATTGGCGTTGCTTCGTCAAATCAGGCTATTTATTATGTATTCAACACTCCACTTAAATGGGTGGTAATGTTTGCGCCGTTAGGCGTGGTTATGTATTTATCAAGCCGGGTGCATCAGATGACTAAAGAAAAGGCCCAGTTGTGGTTCTTTGTCTTTTCCGCATTGATGGGAATTTCACTTTCTTATATATTTTTAGTTTATACTGGAGCTTCAGTAGTTAGAGTATTTTTTATAACTAGTGCTTCTTATGCTGGTTTAAGCCTCTATGGTTATACTACTAAAAAAGATCTAAGTGGAATGGCTAGCTTTTTAATTATGGGCTTAATTGGTATAATGATAGCTTCTATAGTTAATTTATTTTTAGCTAGTTCTTCACTACAATTTGCCATTTCAGCTATAGGTGTTTTAGTATTTGCAGGACTTACTGCTTATGATACCCAAAATGCTAAAAATAATTATTATAGATTTGGTGCTAATTCTCAAACTGCAATTATGAGTGCGCTTAGCCTATATATGAATTTTATCAACTTATTTATTATGTTATTAAATTTGTTCGGTAATAGACGGTAATTTCAAATGGTGTTGTCGGCTAGATTGACAACACGACCCTGCCCCTTAGTGCCCCTCTTGACACACTTAAGGGGCAGGGATCATTTGAGAATAATGTAGAGTTTAAGCCACCACTAAACATATATACAAAGCCCCGCACAAAGCTGGAGCAAATGGAAAAATCTCCCCCTTACCAATATATTTCCAAATAAGGCCAATCAGCGTCCCAAAAACTCCACTCAAAAACATAAATAGAATAAATGGTTTAAATGATAAAAATATTGCAGCTATGGCAAAAAACTTAACATCACCAAAGCCTAAACCTTCTTTTTTACGAATAAATTTAAAGCTGAGTGATAATAATATAATAAAAGTAACTACAGCAAATACTCTAATTAATACTGGAACTACTGCAAAATCTTGAAGATAGGCATAAATTATTGCCAAAATTAAAAGAATAATTTGTAAAGAATCTGGGATTATATAATGTTCAAAATCAATAATACTAATAACTAGCAAGAAAAAGCCAATTGTTGCAATTAATAAAGCCATATAATTAAAGCCAAAAATCATATAGGCTGATAAAAATATCCCCGCAGTGCTAAGCTCAATAAGTGGATATCTAAGCGGAATTTTTACTTTACAATAATGACATTTTCCAGCAAAAAAAATCCATGAAAATACTGGAAATAAATCCAAAAAACTTAAATTATGATTACATTTTGGGCAATAAGAACGTTTAAAAACTATATCTTGACCTAATGGGAGTCTATAGCTTAGCATGGTGGCAAAGCTACCAAATAACAGCCCGAGTATTGTTATAAAAATGCCTATAAATATTTGTTCTGGATTCACATTGATACTCTGTTAACTATGATAAGTTGTATGCATAAAAAATTTAGTGCTATATTATGCTAAATCACTAAACATTTTATTATAAAAGTTATTTATAATATGCGCTTTAAAATAAAACAATTTTTTAAATTTAAAAAGGACGCAGGCACGGCGGCATTCTCATTAGTTGAGTTATCAATATCCTTGGTCATTATTTCAATGATTATAGGTAGTGCTCTGTCTGTTGCTCTTACTTCAGATTATAATGCTAATCTAAAACAAACTAATGATAAGTTAGATAAAATTGAAGAAGCTCTAGTTTCATTTCTGGCCTTAAATAAAAGATTACCGTGTCCTGCAAATGGCGCAAGTTTAATTGCGGCTGCAGATTTTGGTATTGAAGGAAGTTCAACTACTAATGGTTGTGGGGGCGCTAATTTTAATAGCGGGGATGTATATTCTGGAGTGGTGCCAATTAGAACTTTATTACTTCCTGATGAATTTATGTTTGATGGTTTTGGCCGGAGAATAACCTACGCAGTTGACTATAAATTTACTAAAAACAATATTAACAATATTGATTGTGATGGCGCGACTTCAACTATTTGTTTTATTGATTCAGATAAAAATACCGCAACTATAATAGTGAATGATGCTGCTGGAAAAGTTAGAACTAGTAATGCAGTTTATATTTTAATTAGTCATGGTGAGAATGGTCACGGTGCCTTTATTAAAAATGGTAGTAGTAAAAGAGTAAATGCCTATCCTCTTGGTAATAAATGGCGAAATAATTTTGCGGGAGAGCTAGAAAATTCTCATTTCTCTAATGAGGGTGTTGATCAAACTTATAATAATATATTTGCGGCAAAATCCTATATGCGTGATGAATCAGGAAATGGCGAATATTTTGATGATATTGTAAGGTACAAAGATAAAGATCATTTAATAAAAGATGCCGGAAAAAATATCCGAAATGCCATAATCTATGAGCCAATATGTAGAGATGTAACTTTCGTGATGGATAATCCAATTAATGTTTGCACTGGAGCTTATAATGAATCGGATTGTACTAACTTTGCTAATGAACTTTATAAGCGGTGCCTATGATGAGATTGATTCTTTTTGGTAATTTTGTTGTTGAATGGTGGATTAAGCTGTCCTCGTGTATGAAGAATACACTGCGGTATCTTAACCACCCTTCGCCTAAAAATTCCTCAAAAATAATCAATCTCATTATCCTTAAAGCTTTTGGTAAATTTGTTGTTGAATGGTGGATTAAGCTGTCCTCGTGTATGAAGAATACACTGCGGTATCTTAACCACCCTTCGCCTAAAAATTCCTCAAAAATAATCAATCTCATTATCCTTAAAGCTGTTGGTAATTTTGTTGTTGAATGGTGGATTAAGCTGTCCTCGTCCCGGAATAAATCCGGGACAGGTTCATTTTTGAATGGACTGCGGTATCTTAACTACCCTTCGTCTAAAAATTCCACAAAAATAATTAAATTCGTTATGCCTCATATTTTAAGAAAATCTGCGGCGTACTCGCTTGTTGAATTATCTATGGCATTGTCAATAATTGCCATTTTAATTGGTGGTGCTTTAACTATAGCTACCAACAAAACTGAAAGTGATAAGATAAAAAAAACTAATCAAAACATGAATAAAATTGAGGATGCCTTAGAAGAATTTTTAATTCAAAATAAAAGATTACCTTGTCCTGCAGATGGCAAATCAGCTATTGATGCAAGTAGCGATAATAGTTTTGGTGTAGAAACTACAGTGACTTTAGCCACATGTACAGGGAGTAATTTTACCGATGGAAATAATGTTTCTTCAGGTGTAGTACCCGTTAGAACTTTGGGCCTTCCAGATGATGTAATGATGGATGGTTGGGGTAGGAGAATAACTTATGTTATAGATTCTAGATTTACTAATAATGCTACGACCAATACTAACTGTGATGGAGTTAATAGTACTCTTTGTTTTAAATATACTAGTAATGGCAGTATTAAAATTAATGATGTAAGTGCTACGCAAAAATCTACCGAAGGCGTCTATGCCTTAATTAGTCATGGTAAAAATGGTTATGGAGCTTTTAATTATTATGGTAGCAATACCAGAATTGCTTTTCCAGTTAGTCCTAATAAAGATGAAATAGAAAATAGTGGTGATAAATCAGTTTATACGCCAATTTTTGTACAAAGAACTACAGATAACGATTTTGATGATATTGTTCGTTATAAACCCAAATGGCAAATCTTAAATGATGCTAAAGCAATTACAGATCCTAATTTATGCTTGCCAGCTAAAAATGTGGTAAATAATCCTGATAAAGGTGGAAATAATGCGGCAAATAGCTGTAGTTTTGCCAGTGATGTTACCAAATGTGAAGCTATGGCAGCTAAAATTGCCTCGTTATGTTTGTAAGTGCTATATATGTTTTTTTACAGGCAACTACATATTCTGAATAAAACATCTTACTATCATTTACTATTTTTGAATTTAAGGTTATTTTTAAAGTCTACTATAAAAACAAACTAAAATTAAAAAATATTCAAGTATATCAAGTGCATATTTTAAGTTAAATATAATTATTTGATGATAATACTTCCATTTCTTAAGATTTTTGGCTCATTTCCTGTGCAATCTACGACCGTTGAGGCTTGTTTAAGTTCGCAACCATCACCTTTGATTATACTTACTTTATCGCCAAAATATTTATAGACGTCATCATAAGTAAGAGCGCTATCTTGCCCGGATATATTAGCACTAGTTGCAACTATGGGAGATTTGAAATTATTTAAAATAGCTAAAGCTAAAGGGTGATTTGGAATTCTAATTCCGATAGTATCATTATTGGGGGAAACATTTTGAGCAAGTATACTTGCATATTTAGTTTTTTTAAAGACTAAAGTTAAGGCTCCTGGCCAATATTTTTTTGCCAATTCTTTAGCATATTCAGGAAAAATTCCGTATAATTTAGCAGTTTCTAAAGATGGTAATAATAAAGACAAAGCTGTATTTGCATTTCTAGCTTTTATATTATATATATCGCCAACGGCGCAATTATTAGTTGCATCACAGGCTAGAGCGTATACAGTTTCGGTTGGAAAGCAAAGTAATCTTCCTTGTTCTAGAATTGTTGCAGCTTGTGATAATTGTGCATTCATGATATAACCATAATGTTAAAGATATTCTTTAAGGATAATTAAAGCCAATGATAGATAGCAAAATCCCAGATAATAAATATATAAAAGTTGCTAATGAAAATTACGATACAAGAGTTTTGGCTTTTGCGCAAGAAAAGGGTGGCTCCGGCAAGACCACTATAGCTGCACATATGGCGGTAGTTCTAGCAAATAGAGGTTATAAAATTGCGATCATTGATATTACTCCGCATAAAAATATTGAAAAATGGTATAATTTGCGCGAGACGAAATTATCAAATTTAGCAGTTAGCAGCACTAATATCTGGAATCTCCATAGTGAGATTGAAAAATTTAAAGTAGAAAATTTTGATATTATTCTTATCGATACCGCACCTTATAATCCTATGGATTCCCAAATGGCATTTAAATTTGCAGATTTGGCGATAATTCCAGTACAACCTAGTCCTTTAGATATTTGGACGACTAATGAAACTATTCATTTTTTAGACCAAGAGCGTATACCGTATCGTATTTTGTGGAATAGAGTTCTTGGTGATTACAGCGTATTTTTACATTATAGTAAATTTAATGCTAACGCTTTAAATACTCATGTTCCAAATCATATTGATATTTCTTTGTCAATGAGTCGTGGACTTACCATAATTGAACAAGATCCAAATAATTTTGTGACTAATACTTTTTATACTTTGAGTGAAGAAATATTAAATTTAATAGTGCCAAATAGTGAAGACGTAAAAAATGAGTTGCACGCAGCTGTGTAATTTTGCTATAATGGGGCTTGTTGTCATAATTTGTAGGGATTGTACCTAAATTATACTATTGTGGGGTGGTTTGATATGCTTAATTTTATACGACTTTTTTGTTTTCTATTTGCGACTATTCTTTCATTTTCAGCTTATGCGGCTCCTGAAAAATATATAATAGACCCTAATCATGCGACTTTATGCTGGCATGCGAGTCACTTTGGATTTTCTTCTCCTTCCGGTAAATTCGCCAATTTAACAGGCACTTTAATTCTTGATGAGCAAGAACCAAAAAAAAGTAAGATTGAAGTTCAGATAGATACAAAAGCTTTGCTTACTGGCAATTCTAAATTTGATGAACATTTAAAAAGCCCAGATTTTTTAAATGTAACTAAATTTCCTGTAGCTAAGTTCATAAGCAACGACATTACTATTTTAGAAAAAAAACAAGCGGTGGTATTTGGTGATTTAACTTTACTTGGTGTAACTAAGAAGGTAGCTCTGAATGTTAAATTAAATAAAATAGGAGTAAATCCTCTTAGCCAGCAAAAAACAGCAGGCTTTAGTGTTGAGGCGACTATAAAACGTTCTGATTTTGGAATTAAATATGGATTACCAGGAATTTCTGATCAAGTAAAAATTAATATAGAACTCGAGGCCAATCTTGCTAAAGAACAATAATGAAATTTATGGAGTAATTGCCAAATCTTTCCATTGGCTTATTGGATTATTTATAATCCTTATGCTGATTATGGGTTTTTACATGGGAACTTTGGATATGAGCCCTAATACCCTTATATTATATAATTTACATAAGGCAACTGGGGTTGCAATTTTCTTTTTGGTCCTATTTAGGCTAATGTGGCGATTATCCAATATTACTCCAAAACTTCCAGATATTATGCCAAATATCCAGAAAAAAATAGCCCATATAGGTCATTTTCTACTTTATGTTTTAATGGTGTTGATGCCGTTATCTGGTTATTTTTTGTCAGTAGCGGCTGGTTTTAAAGTTTCATTTTTTGGATTATTTACTTTACCTTCTTTAATTGAACCTAGTAAACCACTACGCAATATTTTTGGTGAACTCCATGAGGTATTTGCTATTAGTTTAATAGTAATTATTAGCTTGCATGTTATTGCAGCGTTGGTACATCATTTTTATTATAAAGATAATATTCTTAAACGAATGCTACCGGGCAGAAATTGATTCTTTTGGTAATTTTAGCGTTGAAGTTGGTTGAGAGAAGCTGTTGTTTTATAAACAACAGTTTTTTCTTAAGGATTATAGACAAATCCTAAAAAATGAACACTGGTTCATTTTTATTTTTAGTGCGCTAGGCATGGATGTTAAGTAGGTGGTGAAAGTCCACTATGGGCCCT
>CAYZBM010000090.1:0-7025 GCA_964476705.1 uncultured Rickettsiales bacterium
GTCTCTTTCTTTTTCAACCAAAATATTAAAATATTTTGGGAAAAAGATAAGAACCATGAATGACGGAAAAAGGGGGGGAGCTTAGAGCGTTTGCTGTCAACAATTGATATTGAATTAAAACCACTATAACCATAAGATTGGTTTAGATAATTAAAAAAATAAAAATCCCAGGAGTCATAACCACTCCTGGGATTTTTTATATTTTATCATAGATATTTAAATCTACCTACTTCAACTCAATCTTCGTATCTTTAAGTAAGTTATTTACATATTTAGTTATTTCTTCACGAGAAACTTCAAAAGCTATTTTATCTTTGACTTCATCATAAGATAAAATTTTAGCTGGTTTACGGCTAATTAATTTTACTAAATGCCAACCAAACTTAGTTTTAATCGGCTCGGAAATTTCATTTTTATTTAGGTCCTTAATTGCCGCTTCAAATTCAGGTAACATATTACCTGTATATAAAACTCCCAAATCACCACCTTGCTGGGCAGATTTTTTATCTAGAGATTTTTCTTTGGCCATTTTAGAAAAATTTTCACTAGTTAATTTTTCTTTTAATTCTTTAGCTTCTTCTTCAGTTGCAACTAAAATATGCTCAGCTTTTATTTCATCTTGGCCAATAATTTTTTTAGATTCCTCATCATAAACTTTACGCAATTTTTCTTCTGAAAGAGAAGTATTTGCTATTTTTTGCAGCATAACTTTACGTAATAAACTTTCTTTAAAAAGTTCAATATTTTTATCAAGTTCTTCTTTCGGTAAAACTTTTTCTTTAATTGCTTGCGACACTATTAATCTATGAGCAGCTTCTTCATTGATCACGAATTTTTTTACTTCAGCTGACAAAGACTCATAATTAGCATTCTTATCCTGAGCATTCTGATTATTGCCTTCTAAAAAATGCATTCTTAAATTTGCTTGCGCGTAAGTCACCGGTTCGCCATTAATCATGGCCACAATTTTATCATTATTTACACTACTTACAGAAGCCTGATCCTTTGCTTGATCGCCAGGTTTATCACTACTAAGATTATTAATTCCAAACCATAATCCTGCACCTATAACTAAAACAATAGCGCTACCGGCAGCTATTTTTAACATTTTATCTTTATCCATAATTAAAATCCGTTTTTATTTTTGTGGTATAATTTTTTATAATCCAATAAGACCAGGATTACGGCGAGAGCAGTTAAAAGTCAATTAAAATAACTATTAGTTTAACTTGAAATAAGTTATGGACTAAAATTTGTACCTAATGAAACACAGACTTTGAATATTATCTAATAAGTTGGCTAAATTTATATTATTTTTTACTCGAGAAATAAAGCTAAATAAAAAAGATACTTTATCTAAATCATATAAATAATTTAAGTTTAAATTATAATCATCACTCTGGCGTTTTAAATCTATTACTTGTTCATATTTATTAGAATATTGGTTTGAATATAAAATAATTTTACCTTGATTAATATTTAATGGTTTTTCTAAACTTAAACTTAAATTATCATTTTTATTTAAAAAGTTTTTTTTAATCAAAGCTATATTACTATAGTTACTATGTATATTTGAGATTTTATTCGCGATTGAATATTGATCTGTTTTAATTTTACTTAAACCATAACTTAAATTAGTCGAAAGTAAAAAATTATTACTAAGATTTATATAATCAATAAATGATAAAAAATAAGTATTAGTCTGATTACCATTAGCAAAAAGTTCATTAAGATTACTGTCAAAAAAACTTTTCTTCTCGTTTAAAAATCCAAGCTCAAAATCATAAGCTAAATATTTATAACTCCGATTAAAAACCAGCCGACTTGCTAAATCATTTGCATTAAAAGCTATGGTATAAGCTATGCCCAAATTATCTAACTTAACTTGACCACCCTGTGCCTCTCTTACAAACCCAAAAAAAGGATCTCTTAAATTAACATAATTTAAGTAAAAATCTTTATTATAAAAATAATTCCAGCTTAAATTACCATAATGCTTATTATATTCAAATTGCTGATAAAAAAAATTATTATAATTTTGACTTTCTGTCTTTTCATCTGCTTCTTTAGCTAATTTAAAAGATAGATGATTATTAATAAAACTCTGATAATTATTTTGAAATAAGGCTAAATATTCAGTATTAATTGGCAAATAATAATTTCGGTTATAAGTATCTTTAACTCCTAAAAATTGCAAAAAAGAAGTAAAATTAGAAACAGAATCACTTAATTTAAAATCTAAATTATTTAAATTCAAGTCATTGCTTCCATTAAAAAAGCTTAAATTACCCCTAGGCCGTAAAGCCGATTCAACATTAAGTAAGCCATAACCATAAATATCATCAACTCCCTCCTCCCCTAAATCTGTGGCACTATTTAATAATATACTAACTATTTGCTCCTTGGTTAAATCAGGAAAATATTGCAAAAGTAAAGATGTAGCACCAGCCACATAAGCTGCCGCTAAATTATTACCAGAATTTATAACCTGCTTATTATTCGCATTAATCACCTTTATATTAGCTCCAGGAGCTGCCAAACAAAAAAATTTACTAATCCCACAAGGACTACTAAAACTGGAAAGCTGGTTATTTTGATCAACCGACACCACATTAAGATAAAGATTCTGTATTTCTGGATTATTATAAAATAATTCATTTAAATTATTATTAGTTTCATTAATGTTTAACCCAGGAGCTATAATAATTTTGCGCTCAGGATTATTTATATTGGTAACTATTTTATAAAAATCTAAAAAATCTTGCGTGGCTTCATCATCGGGAATAAAGTCAGTTTTATCATAATAAATAATCTGGGGTTTATAGCGGTTTATGGTTTGAGTTATATTAGTTAAATTTGTATCAAGATTTAAGGGTAAGATTTGACTATCTGGCGCCAAACCATCTATACCAGTTTGTTCTTTATTCGCCGTAATTATGGAATCACTAGGTAACGTTTGACTTAAAACATTATCTCCAGAATTACTATCTGCACTATACGCTAAATGCGCCACTATAACTCCTCGGCCTGATAAACCTAAATCCTTAGCTGTACTTGCTTTAATTTGATTTAAAGCATAACTATTATTATCTTGCTTGGGATCTGGGTTTGAACCAGGACTAGCCGGAAAAGGAATAGATGGTGGCGCACCGTCTGGAACAATAATATTATTAATATTATCATCCTTATTACTAGAAGAAGAACCTGCACAAGAACTAATTATTATAAATAAAATCAATAAAGCAGCCTTAAATGATTTGAGGGGAATCAAATAAATCTTGGCAATATAATATTTATAATTTAGGTTACTTAACATTAGTGCAAAAACTTTCCTAGATTGCATATGTTCGTATTAAACATATATATAGCATATACAATAGGTATGCGCGCAATGTCAATATTTAATATAAAATATTTTTTTACTTAGAGTTTTTTATGAATCTTAATCCCGAAATTATCGGCTTTATTGCTGGATCTTTAACCACTTTTAGTTTAGTTCCCCAAGTAATAAAAATTATTAAAACTAAACATACCAAAGATTTATCTTTGGCTATGTATCTATTATTTACACTTGGTATAAGCTTATGGCTGGTTTATGGAGTAATTGCAGATCTACCATCTTTGATTATAACTAATAGTATAACTATAATATTGGCGGGAATTATTTTGTATTATAAGATTATTGAAGAAAAATCATCTTAAATCAAAAAATAATAATCAAGCGGCACGAATAATATATTATTATCCTCATCTAATTTTAATTTAGAATTAGAAAAGATGATATTATAATCAGAGTGAATTCTTTTTGCACTATTTAAGATTTGTCCCGCTGTTTTTTCACCAAGACCAGCTTCAATAATTATTTGCCGGTTATTTAATATCTGCAAAATAAAATCAGCCCCACCTTCTCTAGCATCATATCTTATGGCACCTTGACCTTTTATAATAAATTCACGATATAAATGTGCTCCTAAAGAATCTTCAAGCAATTTTCCTTGTCTAACCATGTAGGTATTTTGGATATAGTATTTTAGTTTGAAAAATTCATATTTTGTGGATCCTTCAGCAAAACATAAATATTATTATAAGTATCTGTTTTTTCAGAATATGTAGCATTATGAAAATGATTTATTATATGTGTATTTTATGTAAATCATTTTCTAATCTACTATACCAGTAAAATAAAAAAATGACATTCTGATTGCTGAGGACATAAATAGATATTTATTAGCCTTTTTGGCAATAGTCATATTCGAACCATATGGCGGAATTTTTATTAATACTTCAGCTTTCTCTAAAGCTTCAAATACACTATTAATTGTGTGTCTATTTATAGAAAATTTCTTTTCCAATTTAGCAAAGCTAGTCACATCATTTTCAGCAATGGCAAAAAGTAATCTTTTAACCGCATTTAAGGTACTAACCTCAAAACTTCCTAAACTTGGCAAGTCGGAATTAATAATTTTATCTAGCAAAAGAGATACTGAATCATAAACCGCAGTTTCATTAGGCATATCAAAAGAAAATGGTAAAGAGCCATTCAGATGTTTATATTAATAGTTATTTAGTTATTAAATTACGTTAAGATTTATGTCCAGTACTAAGGATTGAGAGTTAAAATATTATGTGGATAATTAAAATAACAACGTGCCACACCTTTTGTGGAAGAGCATAGAACTCTGCTATAAGCTTCGTCGGACAGGACTTTTACTAATATTCTAATAATAATTAAGGATCTTATTTTATTTATTGAGTCTTTAAGTATATCTACGCTAAAGCTTTGGTATACACTCCTACGTCTAACTCTCTTCGGGCTCGCCGCCCGAAGCTCGAAGAGCGTATGGTGGTGACCCCTACGGGAATCGAACCCGTGTTACCAGGATGAAAACCTGACGTCCTAACCGCTAGACGAAGGGGCCTTGCCTTAAGTTGCAGATCTTGTAACTAATATTTATAGCAAAAGCAAGCATTTTTTTAATAGTATTTAATTTTTTCTTTAGGCCTACTATAAATTCCCTACTGCCACATCCTCAATCAATATCTCAACTTGCTTGGTACCTTGCCAGTTATTGATCTTTAATTTGCCAACTATACTTATATTTCGGCCAACATTATTAAGTAAAGCGTTACCTAAAGGCGTATCTATTGAGCGGAAGGACATTGCTTTAATAGTTTTACCCTGCCCTCCTACATAATTATCAGCAACTATAGCTTTAATATGCTGACCGGCCAAAATATCAACTTTACGAATAAAGACATTAGGGAAGATAAATTGTGGTTCGTAATTGGCCGTACCAAATGGTCCGACCATGGCTATTTTATCAATAAGCTCGCTATTGATTGCAGACAGAGTTAAATAACCATCACTATATAATTTTCTTTGGCCAAACTCACTAACCCCATCTCTAAATTTTTCATTAAGAAAATCATGTAAGGCTTTTATATTATTTTCATGTACAGAAAATCCTGCAGCCATTGCATGCCCACCACCGGCAATTAAAAGTCCTTGTTGATTTGCCGCAACTATGGCCGAACCAAAATCAACTCCTGATATAGAACGAGCTGAAGCTTTGCCAATTCCCTTATCAAGCGATAGAACGGCAACTGGTTTATGATATTTTTCTTTTAATCTCCCAGCTACTATTCCTATAACTCCTGGATGCCAATTATGAGAGCTCACCATAATAAGAGGAAAATCTTCATTTTTACTTTCTACTTGCTCTAATGCTTCTTCTAAAACTCTTTGTTCAATTTCTTTACGTTCAATATTAAAACTATTTAATTGCTGAGCCAGCTCAGATACTTCAAAACTATCATTGCTGGTCAAAATTTTAGTACCTAAATCAGATTTACCAATTCTCCCACAAGCATTAATTCTAGGCCCAATCATAAATCCTAAATGATAGACTAAAGGTATATCATTTATTTGCGCCACATCCATCAAAGCATTAAGACCAAGATTTTGTCTTTTACGTAAAACTTTTAAGCCTTGCGCAACAAAAGCTCGATTAGCTTTTTTAAGCGGCACCACATCACAAACCGTACCCAAGGCTACAATATCTAAAAGCTGTATAAGATCGGGGGCTTTTTTGGGAACAAAGTAATTTTGATCTGCTAAAATTCTATTAACTGCTACTATTAATAAAAAACATACGCCAACCGCCGCCATATAACCATGCTCTGATGTTTCATCCAGCCTATTAGGATTAACAATAGCAAAAGCCTCCGGTAAAGTTTCTGAGCTTAAATGATGGTCAATAACTATTAAATCCAGCCCTATTTCTTTCGCATGAAGAATTGGCGCAAATGACATAGTTCCACAATCAACTGTTAAACATAATTTAGCCCCTCTTTCATAAAGGCTACTTAAAGCATTAGCATTGGGACCATAACCTTCTAATATTCGATCAGGAATATGAAAAATAACCTTCGCACCAATAGAGTTAAAATAACGTACCAGTAATGAAGTGGATGTTGCCCCATCTACATCATAATCTCCAAGTATAGCTATAGTCTGATTTTCAGTAATAGCCTGCACTACTCTATTGGCTGCTTTTTCCATATCTTTTAAATGAAAAGGATCGGGTAAATATTCTTTTAATGTTGGATTTAGAAAATTAGGTATATCTTCAAGTCTAACATTTCTTGCCGCCAGAATTCTGGCAACTATTTCTGGCAAATTATATTTTTGAATTGCGGCAACAACATATTTTTCATCAACTTTATTAACTTTCCAGATTGTATTTGTAACCGACTTGATTTGCAGCTCTACAGATGTAGACTGCAGCTCCATTACTGCTTCCATTATTTTTATCCAATTTTCTAATTAATAATATTTGATCAAGGAATAGATTTATTTATAAAACTATTCCTATGATGCTATATTAATCGTCCGTGAAAAAACATCTTACGATATTTTTTAAAGTGTAATAATGAATAATCTATACTCAGGGAGCGGCCCTTCGTATAGATTAATCGAGTAGGAGGAGAGCTCTCGCTCTCCGTCCTCTCACACCACCGTACGT
>CAYZBM010000091.1:0-7017 GCA_964476705.1 uncultured Rickettsiales bacterium
CAGGTAGAATTGAGGTACAGTAATGCTAGATGACACAGTTTAATGAACAGTCTCGTTTTTAATAATTCTAATAGAACTTTTGGCAAAACTGGATTACTATTATTAATGTATAATATGGCATCTCCTATAGCCGCAATATCTTGCTCACGTAAAAAATTCAAAAATCTTTCTACTTCCATATCTCCTTTAAGATATGCATCGCAATTTTTAGATTGATCATTTTGTTTTTCTTGCTCTGTGCTTATTCTTTTTTTATTGCTATCTTTCTGATAATTACCTTTATCAGATCTTTTTCTTTCATTACTCATAATATCCTCATTTTAAAGAATATCATTTATCGCACAAAAATATTATTTTGAGAAGATTAAATTTTTCAAATAATAAATTAAATTCTTATAACTCCCGGATTGGATATGTCGCTTCTATATTTGCTCCGAATAACTTATATTGAGGTTTTATAAAAAGATTATCAAGCCATTTTTTGTCAAGCGTGTAACTAAAAGAATTTTCTATATCATATACTCTTGAATCATATCTTCTAAGTCTTTGCATAGAATTCTCATTAGGACTTATACGATCTTCCATTGATCCTCTAGCGGCTTTAGCTAACATCATTAAAGGAGAGTTATCCATAGAATTAGGCGGAGGTGTTCCCACATTACTTGCTACTGGAGGTAATACACAAACTGGAGAAAGCGTTGAGAAACTTTTATTATTAGGACCATCTCCTACAGACAATAATTTTGTTGCAGCTCCTCCAGTTCTTCTTGTTGCTAACGTTACTTTTATATCGGAATTTTGTGCTAGTAATTGCTGAATTTGACCTTGAATTAGAAGATCTTTACCTTCACCTTTTTCTTGTATATTTTTTTGTTTACGATCTGACGACATAAGTTTTTACTCCAAAATATCCAATTAATAATATTTTAAGTATTGCATAAAATGTAAATTTTTTAAAGAGTTTTCTTTAGTACTAGAGAAAAATCCTACCGTCCAAAGAAATTACACAATCCTGGCCTCAATAGTCTCAAATTAAGAAAAATTTGAAAGTAACTAAGCAAATCCTCCCTCTCAGTCATGCAGGTTTCTATATTTTCTCAAAAAATTAAAAAGTGTGGTGCAGTTCGAGTTTGAATAGTCCATACAGCCTAAAAAGCTTAAAATATTAAGCTATGCCCAAATATTAAAATTAAGATTGCCACAATTTTGATCAAGAGTAGTATCTTTAATAGAATAACTAGGAGCACTAGAAGCACTAGAAGCACCAGTAGCAGGCATTAATGGTGGAATCATTCCCGAAAAACCTGCTTGAACCATAGTAACTCCACATGCTGCAGCACCGGCTTGGGCTGCATCGTGAATATCCGCAACCTTATTAAAAAGATACTCAGAAAATGCAAAAGATATTTTATTATCTAAATATCTTGCTTCCCAACATTTTTTAATTTCTGGTTTTAAATAAATAAATTTAGTTAATTCTTCAAATAATTCATTTTTTTCTTCTCCATTTAATCTTCGTACTGTGTAATTCATATAATCAACATACAAAACAGAAAAAAATCTTGTTTTTACACCTTTAGTACCTTTAATTAATTGCTTTATTTTTTCTTCACCGAGTTCATTAAATTCAGATAAAATATCAGAATATCTAGATTCACGCAGAAACTTATAAAGACCAGCATCTCGATCTGCAATCTCATCCGCAGAAAAATCAATTGGAGCAGATCCTTCACGGCTATACTGGCTATTTACTTTTTGCAATCTTTCCAATCTTAGATTCTCAGCATCAGGAATTTCTTTTTGTGAAAATAAATCAATCAAAGGATGATCAGCTTTAAATCTTGCTCTACGCGCATCAAATATACTCTGATTATATGGGACTGATCCTGATAATATCTCCTCTATTTTTTTTAATAATGGAGCTTGAGGATCCCACTTGTAGAGTTTAAAAATGATATATGTAGAATAAAAACTGATCTATTTTTTATTTGTTCATAGCCTGAAATAAAGTTAACTATTGTTTGCTCATCCTTACTTAATAAACAATCAAGTATTTGCTGATATTTCCTTTGTAAGATTAATCCATATATATAAGCATCCAGATCATCATTTTCTAATTGTCTATCTTCACCTGCTGATTTCTTTGGAAATAATTTCTCATCCGAGCCTCTTTTCCTAGGAAAACCATCACCATCAGCACCTGCACTCATAAAACCTCACTTATATATAATTTTTTAACTGCATAATTTTTATAACATTTAGCATAATTTTTTTATTAAAAAAACTTTAAATTTTAAATATCCACAAAAATAAAAAAGGAAGATGATTTCTCACCTTCCTTTTTAAAGAATATATTATAAAGCAGATTAAAACTAAGCAGCTTTATGCGCTTTGCTACGTTCTTGACGTGGCCAGCTAGTGAAAGTCATAATATTTTCATCTAATTGGCAGATAGTTGTGCAAAGTCTTGCTGCCACCAAATATGGATCAGCATTAGCACCAGGACGTCTATCTTCTAAATAACCATGACCATGAATATCAACCATTCTTGGTACACGAATTGAACAACCACGATCTGCAGTTCCATGTTTGAAGTCATCTATATGGCAAGTTTCATGTTTACCAGTTAAACGTTCTTCAAGTTTGTAACCATATAATTTAATATGTTCTTGGTGTTTTTTAGATAATAGCTCAATTGCTTTATCAATTGTTGCTCTACCTTTTTGTGGATTACGCATATCTCTAGTTGAGAAGTTAGTATGCATACCAGAACCATTCCAATCACCTTTAACTGGCTTATTGTCAAAAGTTGCACGGATACCAAATTCTTCACCTAATCTGTGTAGTAACCAACGAGCAAACCACATATGGTCAGCAACATTTAAAATTCCAGCATCTTCACCATCAATTCCACGGTAACCAATTTGGAACTCCCATTGACCAGCCATAACTTCAGCATTTAGACCATAAAATAATAGCCCTGCTTCCATACAAGCTCTTGCATGCGCTTCAACCAATGCTCTACCATAAATTTCTTCAGTACCAACACCACAATAATAAGGACCTTGTGGAGCTGGGAAACCATTTTCTGGCCAACCTAAAGGATTTCTGCCTTCAAACAAAGTATATTCTTGTTCAAAACCAGCCCAAGGATCAGATTTAATAGCGCCAGCATCTAAAACCGCACGAAGTTGTGCTCTAGAGTTAGATTCATGTGGAGTGCCATCTGGCTTACAAACTTCACATAATACTAAATAATGGCCAAAGCCTCTTACTGGATCATTAACAAAATTAACCGGCTTTAAAATCTGGTCTGAATTAGTACCAACTGCTTGATTTGTTGAAGAACCGTCAAAACTCCACTCAGGAAAATGATCAACTTTTATCTCAGCATCATCTTCAAGATCAAGATTAATAACCCGGGTTTTAGAACGGATATTACGCACCGGTTCAGCACCATCTATCCATATATATTCAGCAAAACTAAGATCGTACATAAGAAAACCTACCAATATAAAATTACACGCGAAAACGTGGTCCTTATAACGCTATTTGTGATAAAAGTAAAGCCCATAAACTTAACTTTTTACGTTTAAAAACTAAAGATCTATAGTTACCTTTAAGCCGCCTAAATTGCTTTCGTCTAAAATTATTTGCCCATTATATAATTTAACTATTTCTTGCACCAATGATAGGCCAATACCTGAGCCTGGCTTAGTTTCATCTAATCTTATCCCTCGGTTTAAAACTTCAAATCTTTGCTCTTTTTTTATGCCCATACCATCATCTTCAACAATAATTTGCAAATGCTCACCTATTTTTTTTAATTCTATTTTTATGTTTTTATTGCAATATTTGCAGGAATTTTCAACTATATTGCCGATTATTTCATAAATATCATTTTCATCGATTCTAAATAAAAGCGGCTTTTCATTACAAACCAACTCTATATCTTTCTGATATAATTTGCCAAAACTACTAATAATTCTGCTAGTTAACTCATTAATATCTATAGCCTTAGAAAAAATACCAATATTAGCTCCAGAAATTCTTACCCTGGCTAAATTACGCTCAACTACCCCCAACATTATGGCAGTTTTTTCTTGAACTATTAAAGCTAAATTTGATTCAGTTAATTTAGCTTCATTAGCCAGCACAGTAAGCGGAGTTTTAAGCGCATGAGCTATATTACTTGCAAATTGCCTATATCTGCTAATTAAGTTATTACTATAATCTAAAGTTAAATTAATTTGTTTAATTAAAGGTTCAATTTCTACTGGAAAATCTCCTGATAATTTACTTTCAAGACCAGAACTTACTGCATGAAGCTTTTCTTTAATCCGATCAAGGGGTGATAAAATAACAGCTACTTGAGTTCTTATAAGCAATAGTAACGCAACAATCATTAAAAATAAAACCGGCAGCAAGGTCGATAAAAATTGTTTATGCTCAGAGCGGACAAAAGCCAGAGCTATCTCTTTTTGCATGCCAAAAATATAAGTCACTTTTATTTTTTTAGGAAAATAGATAGTTTCGGACGAAGCTAAAACTTCAGTTCCATCTTGAGTTATAAATTTAAATATTCTTTTATCTACCGGTATATCAATTAAATTAGTAAAAGAAGGCGAACTGGCAATAATTTTTCCATTATATATAACTTGCCAATATCTCGGTAACCGTGAAAGTAATTCTTTATCAAATAAAGTAACCTTACCATTTTTTACTATAGTTGCCGAAATCAGCAAATCATTAAAAGCACCAAGCTGATTATAAAGACTTCTGTCTACAGAACGAGAAAATGACCAGTTAATCGCAAAAGCAGTTAAGCTCACGACTATCAATATTCCTAAACATAAGGTAATTATTATTCTTTTGTTTAAAGAAGCAGAAACTTTATAGGTCTTTTGGAACATAATATCCTCTATTGCTATCAGTAATTATAACCTCATGACCTATTTTTTTTCTGATATTAGCAATATGTTTAGGCACTATCCCAGAATCATTATCAAAATCTTCATATACATGAGTAGTTAGTTCATTAATACTGATAGTACGATTTTGATTTAAGAATAAATATTGTAAAATTAAAAACTCAATTCTGGTCAATTTTATAAACATTCCATCTTTAGTAACCCTACTATTTAACATATCTAAACTAAGGGGGCCGACACTAATTACATTACTTACCTGCCCTTTATTTTTTCGGATATTAGTTCTAAGTCTTGCTACTAACTCTGCTAAATCAAAAGGTTTAGTAATATAATCATCAGCGCCAAGTTCTAGACCTTTGATAATTTCCATTTTACTATTTCGCGCAGTAAGTAAAATTACCGGCATAGTTCTACCTTTCTTGCGCCATTTTTCTAAAATAGTAAATCCATCCATACTCGGCAAACCGACATCTAATAATACCGCATCGTAATCTGATTCTTCACCTTCAAACCAAGCATCTTCACCATCTGATTCTATATGAGTAATAAAACCACAATCTTGTAGATACATAGAAATTTGCTTAGCAATATCTTGATCATCTTCAACAATTAATATTTTCACTTTGTAACCTTAACCACATTATATGTTACACCATCAATAAGTATAATTATTACTTTGCCACTTTCTTGCAAAACCTGCATCTCATATAATAACTTACCTTGATCATTATTATATGGATTAACGCCTACAACTCTACCAGAAAATTCTTTCTGCATATTATCTATAATATAAGATGGCAAAGAATCAGCCATAGCCATATTACAAAATAAGAGCAAATTAAATAGAAAAACTCCTAGAATTTTTACTATATTTTTAGCAAATATTAAATTACTCATATATACTCCAAATCTTGAATCTCTTATTCTTTATCTAGCTTTACTATAGTATTTCTAACAAATAAGCGATGAATTTTGCGTGAATAAGCTGTTCAATAACCATTCATATATCCTGTGCTATACATGCAATTACAGTGAAACATTTTAAAGATAAGGATTTATATGAACTACAAAAAAATATTAACTATAGTTGGCTTAGGATTTGCTTTAAGCGCTAACTTATACAGCCCTAGCGCACATGCAGATTGGTATCGGATAAAACCAACTCCTTGTCATCATGAATATCGTCATGATTACCGATATAATTGCTATGAACGAAGAGTCCCTGTTTATAAATATTATAGACATGAAGATGGATATGGGAGAAGACATGAAACAAGGCACGAAATAAGACATAACCATCACAATCCGCGTCATCACTAAAATACCTAACCTGCTAAAATATAAGGATTAATATGAATTACAGAAAAATAATAGCTATAACTAGCTTAAGCCTAACATTATCTACAAATCTACTATATAGCAATAATGCCTATGCTGATTGGCATAGAAGAGAGCATTATGATTATGGCCAGCGTCATAATTATGGTCATGATAGCAGAGGCTGGAGGGGTAATGATAGATGGGGACATAATAATATTCCCGCATATAATTATAACCGAGGAGGACATCATGGTAATGGTAGAACAATAGCAGGACTTGCCGTGGGCGCTTTGCTTGGTTCGGTACTGGCCGTAGAATTATCAAAGCGTGATCGACCTTATTATAGTCAAGCAACTATTCAAACTTTTGAATATGCTCCATCTGGTAATGTTACTAACTGGGTAAATCCAGATACTGGAGTTAGTGGCACTATAACTCCGCTTAACACTTTTCAGAGCAATAACAATTATTGCCGCGAATTTACACAAACGGTAAATGTTGGCAATAGCCTTAAACAAGCCTATGGTACAGCTTGTAGACAGCCAGATGGTTCGTGGCAAATACAGCCCTAATAAGATATAGTAGATCAAGAAATAATTTACCTCTAATCAATAATTATTAAATTATTTCTATGATGCTACATCCCGGAATAAATCCGGGACAGGTTATCCTGAAAAAACATATACTTATAATACTATTTATGTTTTGTTTAGGATCTACCGTCTTGAATGTCAACCCCCAAAACTAATTAATTTTCTAATTATCA
>CAYZBM010000092.1:0-6882 GCA_964476705.1 uncultured Rickettsiales bacterium
TCGCTATCCAGCTACTTTTTTTATGCCTCATAAAAAGTGTGGGGTACTATAATCTCTTATATAAAAGCTAGATTTTATGTCAAAAAAAGGCCTTAAAATAAATTATTTTTAAGACCTTCTTTATTATAATTATTTAAGAATTAATCTAAATAAGAGACTAATTTATGTCAATAATATTAATTTTTCAACTTCCAGAAAAACTACTTCTTCTGCTAGAGCTTCTATTATTAGAACCACCATCTCTTCTAAAGTCACGACGATTATTATCGTTCCCAGGATTAGCACTTCTTTCTCTTGGTGGGAATTTTTTTTGTTCCCCTCTAAAACCACCTTCTTTACGAGGATTTTCACGGTTATTATCAAAACCACCTTCGCGTCTATCACGGTTGTTTTTAAAACCACCATCTCTATCTGATCTAGTATTTTCAGAAGCACCACGCTCCTTCCAAGGACCACGACGTTCGCCATTATTTTGCTCTGGTCTTCTTGAACGCTCGCCTTGACCTTCTTTATTCCAACTACTTCCAGAATCACGACGCTCGCCTCTATTTTCAAAAGGTTTCCTTTCACGACTATAACTATCGTTTGAACGTTCTTTATTATTCCAGCTATCGTTTGATTTAGCTACATTACGCTCACCATCACGAGACGCTCCGTCTCTAGAACCTTCACGATTCTCACGATAAGGACTTCTACCTTCGCGATTATTATCGCGATTATCTCTATCTCTAAAATCTCTGCCCCCGCGATTATCACGACCATCTCGACTACCTTGACGATCTCTGTCTCTACCACCATTACCGAAAGATTTTTTACCAAAAGATCTTTTGCCGCCATTACCACCAAAACCTCTACGTCTGCCTGAAGAATCTCTCTCTTCGTTGTCTTGACCGGTAAATTTCTCTGGATGTAATAATTTTTGAATTGATCTCCATTTTTTATTATCATCAGCAGAAATAAAGCTTAAAGCAGAACCTTCTGCCCCTGCTCTTGCAGTTCTACCAACTCTATGGAAATAATCCTCTGGAGAATGAGGAATATCATAATTTATTACGTGCTTAATATGAGGGATATCAAGACCACGAGATGCAACATCTGTTGCCACCATTATTCTGCTTCTACCATTTCTAAAAGCATTCATAACTTTATCTCTTTTATGCTGCCTTAGATCACCATGAATAGCTACAGCCGGAGTATCATCCTTACATAATCTTTTGGATAATCTATCAGCACCCATTTTAGTTTTTACGAAAATTATAATAGTTCCTTCCCGGCTATTTACTTCTTTTAGCAAGGTTGAATATTTATCACTTTCATTAATATTAACTGTTTCTTCAACAAGTTTAGTAGAATTAACAATTCCACTTTCTATAGCTACCCGTACTGGATTTTTTAGATATTTTGTTGATAATTGTTTTTCAACAGCTGGAACTACAGTTGCTGAAAACATTAAAGTTTGTCTTTCTCTTGGTAATACCTTAACGATTTGATCCAAATCATCACCAGCGCCCATGTCAAAAATTCGATCGATTTCATCAAAAACTAAAAAATTCACGCTATTTACTGGCAAAGTTCTTCTTTGCATATGATCTTTTACGCGTCCCGGAGTACCAATAATAATTTTAGCACCATTTCTTAGCTTATTTGTTTGATCAGACATTGAGGTTTGACCAATAAGTAATACGGTTTTAATTGGCGTACCATCCTCAAGTCTAAAGGTTGCTACTTTATCCACCATTTTATGTACTTGATCGGCAAGTTCACGAGTTGGAGTTAATATTAGCACCACGCTATCTGGATTGTTAATTATAAAATTTAATGCTGGAAGGACGAACGCTAGAGTTTTACCAGTTCCGGTTCTCGCCGTACCTAATACATCTTTTCCTTCAATAGCTGGAGGAATCGCTTGTGCTTGAATTGGAGTTGGGGTAGTGAAACCTGCTTTTTCTATTGCGTTTTTTAGCAAAGAAGGAAGGTTCATTTCTTGAAAATGACTTATACTCATAAAATACCTATGACTTAAATTTGTGGTTAAGAATTATTAAAAATTATATTATTTTTGAGAAATTTTTAGAAAAAACTGATTTAGACATCTAAAACAATTTTAACAACAAAATTACCAAAAAGAATCAATTTAGAATAGTTCTGGTAAATGCTTTCGCAAAAAAGACCTTTAACCAAAAACGAAGTCATAGGTCTATATAATAGTATCTATTATATTTAAAGTAGCTAGATAATACTAATTATCCATTGGCTTTAAATTAACGGCAGACACTTTGCCTTTATTGGTAGCAAGCTCGTAGCTTAATTTTTGACCTTCGTCTAAATGGTTAAGCCCAGCACGCTCTAGAGCGCTAATGTGAACGAATATATCGTTTCCACCTTGATCCGGACGAATGAAACCATAACCTTTATTAGGGTTAAACCATTTAACAACACCTGTTTGCATAGAAAATTCCTTAAAAACTTTAATAAAATCAATTAGCTTAGCTATATAATTTTTATAAAAAACCATAAAGCTAAACAAAAATTTTATCCGACTTCTTTGCAAAAAGGCGAGATTAGAGATCCTTAATTAAAGCTAATTGAATTACTTGAGGCATAAACCTAGAAGAACACAAAAGCCTAAAAGCATTACTAAAAAAACACTTTTGGACAAGACCATTAGACAAAATTTTCAAAAGACACCATATACTAAAAATCTGCATATAGCAAAGAATATTTACAATAAAAGCTAAAAGAGCCTAATTTAGTAGGATTAGTATAGCTATCCCCAACTTAAATTAGCCAGCTAAAGAACTTATTTTTTCAACCTTAGGAATAAAAATACCTCGCTATACTAACTCCAAGTAGAAAAAATCCAATTGTCAGCACAAAACTAGATAAGGCATAAGCGCCAGCATAGATAAATTGTTTTTTCTCAAATAAGAGGAAAAACTCTAAAGAAAAGGCTGAAAAAGTAGTGAACCCGCCTAATATACCAGTTAATAAAAAACTCTTAAATAATCCAGAGACTGAAAAATGCAACGTAATAAAAGTTGCAAATAACCCCATAAAAAAACAACCAATTATATTAATAAGCAATATTTGCAAGGGAAAAGTACCTAAAATATATGCAGGCAGACTTCTACTAACAATAACCCTAAGCATTGAGCCAATTGCTCCGCCACAACCCACAACAAACAATGTATTCATAAAATTTGCCAAATTAACATAGATAGCTAAATTATTCCCATTTTATAAATTATAGAAGATAATATGTTTGACAGCTAGCTAAAATTTTTATAAAACTATTCCCTATAAATAAAGTAGGGATTACTATGTTATCAATGAAAGCTAAATATGCGATTAAGTCTTTGGTAAAAATGGCAAAGAATAAAGATACACTATTGCAAAGCAAAGAAATAGCCAAAGCTGAGAATCTACCCTCGAAATTTTTAGAATCAATTTTAAGCGATTTAAAGAAATACGGTTTTATAAAAAGCAAACGTGGTGCTCAAGGTGGTTACTATTTAGCCACAGAGCCTAAAAATATAATGATGGGTGATGTTCTTCGCAAAATTGATGGACCATTAGCCCCAATTCGTTGTGCGAGCGTAACTTATTATTTAGCTTGCGATGATTGTCTAGACGAGAAAAAATGCAGTATCCGCAATATTATGTTTGATGTTAGAAATGCAATATCGGAAGTTTTAGATAAACGAAGCTTAGAAGACATGTTATAATAAATGAATTATATCATTTATTATAACATGTCTTGGATTTAATCAGAAAATAATTTATTATAAATATAAATACTTATGCTAGCAAAAATGAATTTTAAACTCGGCAAAGAAAAAAGCGTATTACCAGGTTTTGGCATTACTATGGGCTTTACTCTATTTTATTTGAGTATCATAGTTATGATTCCTCTTTCTATGCTTTTTATAAAAACTTTTAATATTAGTTTAAAAGAATTTATTACCACTATTACTGATAGAAATATTGTTCATGCTTATAAAATAACTTTTGGTCTTTCTTTTATTGCGGCATTAGTTAATGCCGTATTTGGATTAATTGTCGCCTGGGTATTAGTTAGATATAAATTTATCGGAAAAAAAATAATAGATGCAGTTGTTGATTTACCTTTTGCTATGCCAACAGCAATTTCTGGTATCGCTTTAGCTGCTATTTATTCTGACAAAGGCGTAATTGGTAAATATTTTGCTGAATACGGAATTCAAATTGCCTTTACCCCGATTGGTATTACCATTGCCTTAATTTTTGTTGGACTTCCTTTTGTAGTAAGAACTGTAGAACCTATTATCGAAGATCTAGATCGTGAAATTGAAGAGGCCGCGGCAAGTTTAGGAGCAACTAGATTGCAATGTATTTATAAAATTATTTTCCCGCAATTACTCCCATCGCTACTTACGGGTTTTTCTATGGCTTTTGCAAGGGCCTTAGGAGAATATGGATCAGTTATTTTTATCGCCGGGAACATTCCAAATGTCTCTGAAATTGTTCCTTTAATTATAGTAACTAAATTAGAGCAATATGATTATACAGGAGCTACCTCTATTGCTCTTTTAATGTTAATAGCTTCTTTCTTAATGCTTTTAGTGATTAATTTCCTCCAAAGCTGGAATAGAAAATATAAGGATAAATAAAGGTAAATAATGAGCAAAAAAATTTACATTACTGAAATTTGGTACTTAAGGTTTTTCCTTACAGCTATTGCTTTAATTTTTTTGGGAGTTTTAGTAATATTACCAATAACTATAGTTTTTACTGAAGCTTTTTCGCAAGGCGCAACGGTTTATTTAAATGCTATTAAAGAACCAGATACAATAAGCGCCATTAAACTAACTCTATTAGTTACGGCTATTGCCCTTCCGCTTAATATAATATTTGGAATTTGTGCTAGCTGGTGTATTGCTAAATTTAATTTTACCGGCAAAAATATTTTAATTACTTTAATTGACTTACCTTTTTCAGTGTCACCAGTAATTTCTGGTTTAATTTATGTCTTATTATTTAGTCCAAATTGTGCCTTTGGTAGGTTTCTAATAGATAACGATATCAATATTCTTTTTGCTGTTCCCGGAATTGTAATTGTCACTATATTTGTAACTTTTCCTTTTGTCGCCCGCGAGTTAATACCACTTATGCAAGAGCAAGGAGCAGAAGAAGAGGAAGCCGCAATTTTACTTGGTGCTAGTGGCCTTACTACTTTTTTAAAAGTAACCTTACCTAATATAAAATGGGCTTTACTTTATGGAGTTTTACTTTGTAATGCGAGAGCCATTGGTGAATTTGGTGCGGTATCTGTAATCTCAGGTCATATTAGAGGACTTACTAATACCGTACCTTTACATGTTGAAATTTTATATAATGAATATAATTTTACAGCAGCATTTGCAGTAGCTTCTATTTTAGCATTACTTGCAGTAGTGACTTTAGGTTTAAAAACAATAATTGAACTTAAATTTAACGAAAATAAAAAATAATTAATAGAGATTTAAATTAATATAAAAGTAAAAAATATGGCAATAACTGTAAAAAATATTAATAAAAAATTTGGCGATTTTCATGCCTTAAATAATGTCTCTTTAGATATTAAATCTGGCGAGTTAGTTGCTTTATTAGGACCATCTGGTTCTGGTAAAACTACTTTACTTAGAATTATTGCAGGCCTTGAATATGCAGACACTGGCTCGGTTATTATTAATGGTCAAGATTCTGCAGATAAACATGTTGGCGAAAGAAACGTCGGCTTTGTATTTCAGCATTATGCTTTATTTAAACATATGACCGTATTTAATAATGTAGCTTTTGGTTTAAAAGTCCGCAAAAAAAAATTAAGGCCCTCTCCTCTTGAAATAAGACGTAAAGTTGAAGAATTGCTTAAACTTGTTCACTTAGATGGACTACATGATCGCTATCCTTCACAATTATCTGGGGGGCAAAGGCAAAGAGTAGCTTTAGCTAGAGCCTTGGCTGTTGAACCTAATTTGCTCTTACTTGACGAACCTTTTGGCGCGCTTGATGCTAAGGTTCGAAAAGAATTAAGACGCTGGATGCGCAAACTTCATGATGAAATAAATGTAACTTCAGTATTTGTAACTCATGACCAAGAAGAAGCTATGGAAGTTGCCGACAGAATTGTGGTTATGAGTAATGGTAAAATCGAACAAGTAGGAACTCCTGATGAAGTTTGGAATAAGCCCGCTAATGGTTTTGTTTATGACTTTTTGGGTAATTATAATTGTTTTGATGGTTGCGTAACTGAAGATGGCAAAGTTCATTTAACCGAATATGACGTAATTAATGTTGAGAATAAAAAATTAGAACAAAATATAGATGATAATTGGTTAGAAAAAATCAAAAAACTTAATCCTTTTGCTAAAAAATATGAGGATTCTGATCTTAAGAATGACATATTACCTTTGGTAAGCCGGGTTAAAACTAAAATTCCTGGTGGCAAACAAATTAAACTTTATGCTAGACCTCATGAAATTGAAATTGTAACTGAGCCTGGTAACAATGATTATATAATGGCGAAAATTATTCACATAAATCCAGCAGGATCATTAGTAAAACTTGATTTAGAGCGCACTAACGGCAATGTAATTCAGGCCGAGATTCAGCCTGAATTAGTAGAAGCTTTAAAATTAAAACGTGATCTTACTGTTTATGTAAGGCCAAAGAAGACTAAGATTTTTAGTTAGGCCAGAAAACACAAAAAAATAATCTCTAGAGTTGATATCAAACTCTGGAGATTATTTTTTTAAGTAGAAAAATTTAAGTTAAGATTAATATGCTGGACCTCCATTATCATTATCTTTGGGTATGTTCAAATAACTGTGTCAAATAGTTAATCATATAACGTATAATTGTTTC
>CAYZBM010000093.1:0-6853 GCA_964476705.1 uncultured Rickettsiales bacterium
TATGTTTTACTGAAGGATCCAAAAATACATTCATTTCAATTAAGAAATACTATACAATGATTTTTATATTTTCTGAGCAACTGTAAGGACATTTAAACTTTCACCAGCAACAAATTTTTTGCCCTTCATGTCATATTGAGCCAAAATTTTAAAACCATTTTTATTTAGTATTTCTTTAAGCTCTTTTTCGGTATAAATTTGCAAACTAAATTTATTATTAAATTTCTGTTCTTTATCACCATCTTTCTTAATTATATAACTATCATAAGAGGTAAGAATTCCCTTTTTACGATCAAGGCTAGAATATTGTTTATTATTAATTATTGCACCATCAACCTCGTTGGTTAAATCCATTTTAAAGTTCTCTATTACCTTATCAGTTAAGGCCTCTAAATTAAAAATATCAAAAACATAAATTCCATTAGTTTTTAAATTTTTATGGATATTTTTTAATGCCTTATCAAAGCCAATTTTACTAACATGACCAATTGCATTAAATATAGTGATAACCGCATCAAAGGTGCCAACTTTTAAAGTTCGCATATCACCGTCGATAAACTCTACCGCAATTTTTTGCTTTAAAGCTTTCTCTCTAGCTATTTTTAAAAGGCCTGGACTAAAATCAGCTCCAACAACCTGATATCCTTTCTTTATCAAGAAGAATACTTGTGATCCTGTACCACAAGTAAGATCAAGTATGGTCTTAACTTTATTTTCTTTAAGTAAACTTTCAATTAAGGCATTTTTTGCTGCGGTCTCGGCATTTATATTATGGGAATCAAAATATTCTGGAAATTTCTGGTATTCTAGAGGTAGGCCTAGTTGGGATTTTGGCATTATATTACTTTAATTTTTTGGTTATATTTATTTAATTTGATTGATTTGGAATATAAGTAAACTAGCCAGAGCCTCGGCCTAAGCGTAGCGCGCTAGCGCGAAGCCTGGCGGAGAGAAAGGGATTCGAACCCTTGATACGAGTTGCCCCGTATACACACTTTCCAGGCGTGCGCCTTCAACCGCTCGGCCATCTCTCCCTTGAAAACATAATTTGAATTTAACTAATAACAGATAAGCAACCTTATTAATACAATAAATTCAGCAGAAATATATCTTATAGCCATAATATTATCTCAACTATCTACTATTTTCTCCATCTTCTTAAGACTATTTTTATTTTCCAGACATCTAAAATTTTCTTTAGTAATAACACTTCTTTTTAATTCTTTTTCTGTTTCTTTGCGAGCTTTTCCAGCAACTTTACCCCCTCTATTTGCTACTTTTTTACTCTTAATAAAAGTATTTGGCTTTTCTTGAACAGAAATCTCAGTTGTTACCTTTTCCCCAAGCATTGTAAAGATTAACTCTAGATCCGTCATATGGTCACGGAGATTCTCCTTTGTTAGGCACTTAAGATCCTTATATTCCTTTGGTGTGATACCAAAAGTAGCTTTTGATATTTCTGCAGTTAGAATGGCAAAATCTCTTTCTGCTGTAATACCTCGCTCTTTCCATTCATCAGTTAAATTCTGGCGTATTGCTATTCCACGTAATCTTTTATCAATCCATTCCTTAGGGTAGCCTTTTTGTTCATAAATTAGCTTCATTCTGTCTTGCACAAGTTCAGGATCTTCTATTTCTTGTATGCGCTCATAACCAACCTTAGCAAGCCAACGTTTAAATGGCTCGGCTTTTGGAGATGAAATTGATTGAATAATACGTAATGTAGTTTCGGTATTTGCACAATCGGTCTCGTAAAATTTACCGTCAGATGATTGCAATTTCAGTTGTCCTATTTTCTCGGACAACTCATCGAAACCTTCTTGTTCTAGAAGTTTTTTCTTTAGATCTGACCAATATTTCCTTGATCTTGGACTATCTGTTAAAATTTTTACTACATCAATGATTGAAAAATATAACTCTCCATTATGTATAATACTTCTTACTTTTTTACCTTCAAATAAGGTTAACCTTAAATTTTTTGTCATAAATTTATAATTATTTAGAAAGAATCTTTATTAATGATTTTGCTTTGATACTATAGTCTTTAAAGCTTGCTTATAACATCTATGCTCAGCCTTATGCACTTTTTCACTCAAAGAATCAAGCGTATCTTTATCTTCTATTGTTACAGATTCTTGAATAATTATTGGTCCGTCATCCATAATTGGCGTTACAAAATGTACAGTACATCCCGTTACCTTCACTTTAGCATCAAGTGCCTGTTTTATGGCATCAACACCTTTAAAATCTGGCAATAAAGATGGATGGATATTGATAATTTTTTCTGGCCATAAATCTACAAATTCTTTAGTTAAAAGTCTCATGAATCCTGCAAGACAAACAAAATCTATTTTATTGTAGAGTAATATTTGATGAATTTTCTGATCAAATTCAGCTCTATTTTTATAATCTTTATGAGAAATAACTTCAGTTTTAATATTACTATTTTGGGCCCTAACTAAACCATAAGCATCAGCTTTATTTGAAATAACTAAGGTGATTTCAGCGGGTATATTTTCTTCTTTACACAAATCTATAAGCGCCTGGAGATTGGTGCCAGAGCCCGAAATAAGTACTGCAATCTTAAGTTTTTTCTTCATTTAAGACACTTAAATATTTGATATATTAACCGCTAAATCTTTACGTTTAGATATATGACCAATTACAAAAACTTCTTCTTGCTGCTTTTTAAGCTCTGCAATAACTGTATCTTGCTCTTGTTGATCAACCACCACTATCATGCCAATACCGCAATTAAAAGTCCTGACTAATTCTAAAGGCTCAATACCGCCTAATTTTTGTAACCAAGAAAATATCTCTAATTTAGGACAAGATTTAAAATCTATATTAGCTGCAATATCATCACTCAAAACTCTAGGGATATTCTCAGTTAAGCCCCCACCGGTAATATGCGCAAAAGCCTTAACTTTATTTTTTATACTTAAGCAAGATTTAACATAAATCTTAGTAGGATTTAGTAAATCTTCAGCTAGATTAGCCTTACCTATAAAAGACGGAGTATTATGTATATCAATTTTTTTAGTATTTATAATATGTCTAACTAAAGAATAACCGTTTGAGTGAAAACCACTAGAAGCTAATCCTAAAATAACATCACCTTCTTTAATATTATTTTTAGGTAATATTTCAGATCTTTCTACAGCTCCAACAGCAAAACCTGCTAAATCATAATGGTCTTTACTATACATGCCTGGCATTTCTGCGGTCTCACCACCAATTAAGGCACAGCCTGCTAAGATACAACCTTCACTTATACCTTTAATAACCTGAGCTGCAACATTATTTTCTAACTTACCTGTTGCAAAATAATCCAGAAAAAATAAGGGTTCTGCACCTTGAACTACCAAATCATTAACACACATGGCTACCAAATCTATACCGATAGTATTATGTTTATTTAGTTCTATGGCTAATTTTAATTTAGTCCCTACCCCATCAGTTGCCGAAACTAAAACGGGATCTTTAAATTTACAAGCAGCTAAATCAAAAAGTCCTCCAAAGCCACCAAGCTCGGTATCCGCACCTAAACGTTTAGTAGCTCTTGCCATTGGCTTTATAGTGTCAATCAACTTATTTCCTGCGTCAATATCAACACCAGCATCACTATATGATATACCCATAACCACTCTAACTTTAATATTTTTTTATAACAAGATTAAATTTTCAATTTATAGTATTTTTAGATTGAAATTATATATATTATTATTGTGGTAAACCAATAGCAAATCAGCGATTTACTATTGATCTACTATAGTTTAGGATAAATAGCATAATGTTACCGTTTAAGACAATTAAATAAAATAATATTTATGAAAATAATTCGTATTCTATCGCTATTAGTCCTATTTGTTTTTCCTTTAAAAGCGGCTTTTGCTGCGGATAATAACCTTCTAACCATAGCAGATATCAGCGTTTCCTCAAGTAGTACCAATTCTACTGAAGCCAGAGATAAGGCAATAGCTGAGGCTGAAGCTAAAGCTTTTTCTATATTAAGCCAAAGGATTAGTGAAAATAACGGGAGTAAAGCACCAAATTTAAGTGCCGATGAGATTTCAAGATTGGTAAATAGCATGGAGATTCGCAACGAGAAGGTAACTAATAGTTACTATAGCGCTACCGTAAATATAATTTTTAGCCCAGAGATCTTAAATAAATTTGATAAACCAGGCTCATCTCAAGCCAGCACCACAACCAGCGGCAAGACTATACTTGTTATACCACTAATCGTTGAAAATAATAACGATGCCATTTTAAGTGAAGGAAATAATTGGTACAAAGATTGGCAAGATTTATCGCATAATTCAGCAAGTGTTATTTATCGCTTGGCCAAAAATAATGACAATTTAACTAATATAAAAAATGCCTTAAAGCTTAAAGAAAGTGGCACTGAAATAAACAACAAAGAAGCTATTAAAAGCGAGCTTAATAACTTAAAAAGAAATTATGGTACGAGTAATATTTTTGCAGTCATTGCTTATACGACCACTACTTTAAGTTCGTTTGAAACCTCTGTTCATCTGATAAATCTTAATCAGATGTTAGCAGAAACTATGAAGTTAAGCCCTCCAGATAATCAAGACTCCAAAGAACAAGATAATCAGCAAGCAGAAGATATAAATAAGTTTTATCCTCCTAAAGAAATAACTAATAATTTGAGTGCCTTAGACTCTGCTTATAAAGCAATAACTCTTGATATAGATAAATATATTAAAAACTCCTTTAGCCAAATCACTGCAATTTCTACTCAAAAAGAAAAAAATAAAACTGAAGCTATAATTAATATTAGCAATTTACAAGAATGGTTAGATATAACCCATAAACTTAAAAATTCTTCCAACTTCAACTTTACTACTAAAGAAATTAGTATTAATAAAGTAAGCATCAGTTTACTAACTGAAAAAACTAAAGAAGAACTAATTGCTAATCTTCAAGAATTGTCTTTTACCGTAAAAGAAAATTCTGACGGTAGTTTGTTAATAAGTAACAATCTTTAATTTATAAATTATGTCTAATAGTAAAAGTAAAAATAGTTTTTATCTGTGGTTCATTTTAGCCACGGCTTTATTTCTTTATGCAGTAAGTGATATAATTTTACCTTTTATAGTTTCTTTAATTTTAGCGCATTTTTTGCATCCAATAGTTAAAAAAATGACTAAAGCAAAAATATCTAGATCCTACGCTTCTTTAATAATTATTTCATTATTTTTATTGATCTTTGCAAGTATAACCGCCTTTATAGCGCCAATATTATATCAACAACTAACTGATCTTGTAGCAAATATCCCTAGTTATATTAAAGATTTTAAAGCTAATACCTTGCCAGATATTACTTATGTTTTACAAAAAAATTATCCTGAAATGTTTAAACAAGTCTCTGGAAAAATTAATAATGCCTCATCCTATATCTTATCTCTAACTGGAACTATCTTAGAAAGATTATTAACCTCAGGTTTAAATGCTTTAAACGTACTATCATTAATTTTTATCACTCCAGTTGTCTCTTTTTATATATTAAAAGATTGGGAACAAATTACTAATACTCTATATTCACTAATACCTACTAATAAAGTTGCTATAGTTAAAGAACAAATTATTAAAATTGATGAAACTTTATCTGGTTATTTAAGAGGACAAATTGCAGTTTGCCTTATACTAGCTTGTTTTTATGTAAGCGCCTTATATTTAGCTGGACTTAATTTTGCTTTAGTTATTGGCCTTACTACTGGATTTTTAACTTTTATTCCTTTTATTGGTCCAATTTTTGGTTTTACGGTAAGCATAATAATTGCCTATGTACAATTTGGTGATTTTACTCACATAGCAATTATTCTCGGTATATTTGGCTTCGCACAAGTCCTCGAGAGTAATTTTATAACTCCAAAATTAGTTGGTAATAAAGTTGGTCTACATCCAGTATGGATAATATTTGGCATGTTAGCTTCGGCTTCTTTACTAGGTTTTCCTGGTGTACTTATCGCTCTTCCCTTGACAGCAACCATAGGAGTTATTATTCGTTTTATTTATAAAGAATATAAAAATAACTTTTCCTTAAATAATTAATTCTCAGAAGATAATTTAAAAGATAATGATTAAACAACGCTTATTACCTTTAGATTTTGCACCAACTTATGCAGAGGAAGATTTCTGTATCTCGCATTGTAATATCGAAGCTTTTCTTATGCTGAGTAAATGGCCAGATTGGGGTTCACATGCTTTAATAATTTATGGCACAGCAGGCTCTGGTAAAACTCATTTGGCTAAAATATGGCAAAGAAGAACTAAGGCTTTAAATGCCAATATTGATGATATTTATGGCAATCATAGTCAATGCTTTATTTTCGAAAACGCCGAAAATATTCAAGATGAAACCGCACTTTTACATTTATATAATGCAACTAAAGAAAATAACGGCTATTTACTTATTACCAGTAATCTTCCACCAGCCGAGCTAAATATAAAACTTCCAGATTTGCGTTCAAGAATAAATGCCGTAACTACCATAAGATTAGGTAGCCCCGATAATGATATTTTACAAAATGTATTTATAAAGTTGATGACTGATAGACAATTAAATATAAAACCAGAAATTATTAATTATATAATTTCTTATATGCCAAAATCTTTTTCTGTGCTCCATGAAATAGTTGCCATAATAGACAAAGAAGCAATGGAGAAAAAACAAAAAATAACTATTCCATTTATTAAACAAAATTTAGAGCATTTATTGGATTTAGGGCTGGTTTAGAGTATAGTACTTTCTAGTAAATTTGGAGAGATGCAGGGTATGTTCAAATAACTGTGTCAAATAGTTAATCATATAACGTATAATTGT
>CAYZBM010000094.1:0-6521 GCA_964476705.1 uncultured Rickettsiales bacterium
AAATAATTTACCTCTAATCAATAATTATTAAATTTAGCAGATCAGCGATCTACTAAATTAACCAAGAAGAGCCTTTAAATTAAATAAACTACAGAAATTTTCAGTAGTTTTTTTTGCAACTTCTTGATAAGGAATATTTTTAAGCTGGGCAATAAATTCAGCTGTATATTTAGTATAGGCCGGTTCGTTGGTTTTTCCCCTAAATGGGATTGGTGCTAAAAAAGGGGCATCTGTTTCTACCAGCAATTTATCTAAAGGTAGATCTTTTACTATTTCTTGTAAAGAAGTTGCATTTTTAAAGGTTATTATTCCGGATATTGAAATATATAGTCCTAAATCAATGGCTTTGTAGGCCAGCTCTTTACTGCTAGTAAAACAATGAATCAGTCCTTTAAATTCTTTTTCTTTCATTAAAGAGCTTAAAATATCTATAGTATCATTGTCTGCATCTCTGGTATGGACTATAACCGGTAAATTATTTTCTTGAGCGGCATTAATATGAGCGATAAAACTTTTCTTTTGTAAATCTTTGTCACTACTATCTCTGTAGTAATCTAGGCCGGTTTCGCCTAAGCCAATAACTTTTTTAGGTAAGCTTAGCTTAAGCAAATCTTCTTTTTGAGCAATGGTTTCTAAGGTTACACTGTTAGGATGAACTCCTACCGAACAATATACATTATCAAATTGCTCGGTTATTTCAAGTAGGATAGGGAATTCTTCTATTTTTGTACAAATAGTTTGCATAAATTTTACATTATGCATCATGGCTCTATTTATAACTTCGGGTAATATATTTTTATATTCCGGAAAATTTAAATGACAATGTGAGTCAATTAACATTTAAGCCTCTTCTTTTAATCTAGGAAATATAACCTCTGGTTCTGGTAGGATAATTCCAGGTTTTAAAGCAAAATCTTCAGTAAGATTAACAAATAATCTTTCCTTATCTGGAATACATAATTGATTAAGAATTTTTTCTGCAGATTCAGGAATAAATGGTTGGAGCATTATCCCGATACATCTGATTGTTTCCGCAAGTACGTATAATACGGTATCCATTCTTTTAGTATCAGTTTTTTTTAACTGCCAAGGGGCCTGGGCATCAATATATTCATTGGCTTTTGAGGCTATAGCAATAATATCTTTTAAGATGATATCAAATTTACACTCGCTTACTAAATGATCAATATGTTTTATTGATTCTGTTTCAGTAAGAGTTACTCTAGCTTCGCTCAATAGGGTGATATCTTCTGGAGAAAATTTTTGTGGCTCGGGAACTTTACCTGCACAATTTTTCTGGATCATTGCCAAAGTTCTTTGGACTAAATTTCCAACATTATTAGCAAGATCAGAATTTATTCTTAAAAACATTTGTTTTTTGGAGAAATTGCCATCATTACCAAATGGAACTTCTCTTAAAAGAAAATAGCGAGTTTGATCTAAGCCAAATTCATCAATTAGTTCTTTTGGTGCAACTACATTACCTAAAGATTTAGACATTTTTTCGCCTTCTATGGTCCACCAGCCATGCGCAACTATTTTTTTAGGCAAGGGTAGATCTGCGGCCATTAATAATGCAGGCCAATATACAGCATGAAATCTTAATATATCTTTACCTACTATATGTATTGGACTGTTATCGACATTACACCAAAATTTTTTATATTTATCCGCATTTAAATCTGGGTAGCCTAAAGCCGTTAGGTAATTAGCTAAGGCATCAATCCATACATACATAACGTGACCTTGGGCTTCAGGAATTTTAATTCCCCAAGAAAAAGTAGTGCGTGAAATCGAAAGATCTTTTAAGGCGCCAACAACTAGCTCTTTTCCGCCACGAACAAAGCTTTTTACTTCATTAAATCTAGCGTTGGGAGTAACAAAGTCAGGGTTCTGTTCATAAAAATCTAATAGCTTAGTTTGCCATTTAGATAAATCAAAGAAGTAGCTTTCTTCTTTTACCCATTCAACCTCAGCACCAGTTGGTGCTTTGCCATCTACTAGTTCTGATTCGGCATAATAAGCCTCATCTCTTATAGAATACCAGCCTTCATAGACATCTTTATAAATATGGCCATTATTTTTTATCCGTTGCCAAAAATCTTGTGCTGCCAATTTATGCCGTTCTTCAGTAGTTCTAATAAAGTCATTATTACTGACATTGAGAAGGTTAGATCCGTTTGCTGATAGATCACGAAATCTTGTCGATAATTGATCTGTAAAAGCTTGGGGATCCATATTGGCAAGTTTAGCTGCTTTATCAACCTTTTGCCCATGTTCATCAGTTCCAGTAAGAAACATTACTTCAAAACCTTCTAATCGTTTGAATCTAGCTAAAACATCAGAAGCTATAGTAGTGTAAGCATGACCTATATGCGGCGAGCCGTTAACGTAGTATATTGGTGTAGTTACATAAAAATTCTTTTTCATTTTATACTCTTCTATTCAAGTTATTTTATATATTCCGAAATTCTGTTAGTAGATTTAATAATAGACTGCGTTTTTCAAGATTAACTAGGGTTTTGCTAGTAATTAAAGTCGATAAATATTCCTGTAGGGCGATTAATTTCTTTAAATTTATACCTGATTTTATAGCAGTAAAGACTTCATTTTCAATTGGTAATACAGAATTATAAGCTAAATTGCCAGTTTCTTGTTCTATAATTCTTGCGCATAGCACGTATAATACATAAAAAATATGCGCTAGGGAAACCTCATTATTTTTCCCGGCTAAATCTTCAACTAACTTTAAAGTCAGGGTATAATTAAATTGTTTTCGCTCTTTTATTATTAATAAAAAATTTCCTAAAATATGTTCAATATTAATTTTCTCTAGGATTATAGCCATTCCTGGGCACCCTAAAGCGTAAGTTGAAATTAACTTAAGTTGTTCTGAGTTTATTTTTAACTCAGAATTAGCTAAAATTTGCTCTATTTTCTTAGATTTAAGCTTGGAAAATTTAAGTTTAACTGTACGCGACAAAATCGTTGGCAATACGGCAGATTCATTATGATTAATTACAAAGAAAAAGACATTATCTAGTGGATCTTCAAGGCATTTAAGTAAAGCGTTGGCGGCGTTGATATTAAGCTGATCCACCGCGTCAATAATAACAATTTTATATAAAGATTCGTAAGGCGAAAGAGGTAGGAATTCTTTTATTTTCCTTATTTGCTCAATTTTTATCTCACCTTCAGTTAAATTATCTTCTTTTTCTTGTTTTATAACTAATAGATCAGGATGGCTATTAGAAAATACTTTAGTTTTAATAGTATTTTCTTTATCTTTATTGTGTATTGAAAGAATCTCGCTGGCTATTTTATAAGCTATGCAAGATTTTCCTATAGATTTTGGGCCATTAAATAACCAGGCTTGCGGCATTTTTCCTGCCAAAAAAGTCTTTCTTAATATATTTTCTTCCCTTTCATGGCCAATTATATTAAATAGAGGCAAGGTGACTTTATCGCTTAATATATCAGCTTGATGAGATTTCTTTGTTTTGGCTGTATGTTGCATAATGACCTGAATTTATATTGTGCCATGAGGACAATCCCATTATCTATTAGCATAGAAGATTTTGTAAATCCAATGTATAATAACTTAAATTTTAAAAACACCTATTACAAATGGCTGGAATCAGGAAAAATTTTACCAGATTTAGCCCAAGAAGAGGTAATTAGAAACTGTATTTTGCTTCAATCGGCTTTGTATAAGTGGCAGAAAAAAAATAAATGGTTCAAAAATTTATTACCTAAAGCTGATATTAAGCCAAAAGGTATTTATATTTATGGTCAGGTTGGTCGTGGTAAATCTATGATTATGGATTTATTTTATGATAGTTTAAAAATTACCAAAAAAAGACGTATTCATTTTCATGCTTTTATGCAAGAAATTCATAGTTCTTTAAATATTTTAAGAAAAAATAATAAACAAAATACCGACCCATTACCTAAAATAGCTAGAGAACTAGCCAAAAATATTTCGGTTTTATGTTTTGATGAGTTTTGTGTTACCGACATTGCTGATGCTATGATATTATCACGCTTATTTACTTACCTTTTCGCAAATAACGTAACAGTAATTGCAACTTCTAATGTTGCACCAGATGATTTATATAAAGATGGCTTACAAAGAGCTAGTTTTTTACCTTTTATTAAAATCTTAAAAAAAAATACCGAAATATTATATCTTGATGGTAAGCAAGATTACCGGCTTTTGCATTTTAATAATTTAGAAAAAGTTTATTTTAGTCCAGATAACAAAGAAAATAGGCAAATAATAGAAAATATTTTTTTAAAAATGACGAATAATGCCGCAGAAAAACCAGTTATTTTAGATATAAAATCTCGTAAATTTATAATTAATAAAGCACATGGCGATATAGCTCTAATTGGATTTAACGATTTATGTGAGATGTCTAGGTCTGCAGCAGATTATATTGAATTAGCTAAAAGTTTTAGCACTATATTACTGACTGATATCCCTTATTTTAACGCAGATAACCGAGATGCTGGAAAACGTTTTGTAATTTTAATTGATGAATTATACGAACATAAAGTCAAATTAATTTGTAGCGCCGCTGATTTGCCGATGAAACTTTGTACTAACGAAAAATTAAAATTTGAATTTGAGCGGACGGCCTCTAGGTTAATTGAAATGCAATCGCCGCAATATATTGCCTTGCCGCATTTTTAACTTGTGTGTATTTTATATTATAGTATTTTAGTTTGAAAAATTTATATTTTGTGGATCCTGAACAAAACATAAATAGTATTATAAGTATATGTTTTTTCAGGATATGTAGCATTATAAAAATGATTGATTATATGTGTATTTTATGTAAATCATTTTCTAATCTACTATATCTTTAGTTTGTAAGTCTTTTAAATATTTAAACTCGGGCTGATTAGCTAATCTATCTAAAGATTCAGGAAGATTGTCTGATTCTTTATAATCGGCATTGATATTTTGTGCGGCGTTGATGGTTAAGATTTTGCCGAGAATGTCAGCGCTAATTTTTACATATGATGGAACGGAAGCATAATTAACGGTCGGCTCTAATGTTATAATTAGGCATAGTATGTAGGTGAAAATATTTTTTATTTTGTTTAAGAACATCAGAGAAATTCTATAATGAAGTACTAAATATTTTTGTCATTTAAAATAATATTAGATTTTATTGAGGTTCCATCAGGAAAATTGTTTATCTTATTAGCAATGTTTCCTGTTCGCTTCATAGATTCTATTGTATCTTCTGCATATAAGTTTTGTATATAATATTCTCCTCCCATTATGAATGGTATTTTGGGAACAAGTCTTTTTCCTACTGGCAATATCCCGTTTAATACTTGCCAATCATGTGCGTCGATTGAATGCAAGGTGGATGAAAAAGTTCCGCTTTTTTTCTCTTTTAAGATGTGAGTTGAGCTATCTTGGCTGGAGATGATATTAAGGTCATTGCTGCCGAGAATGTCGGCGCTAATTTTTACATATGATGGAACGGAAGCATAATTAACGGTCGGCTCTAATGTTATAATTAGGGCCAGTAAGTAGGTTATTATTATTTTGATATTCTTTAGAAACATTAGCTATCTATATAAGAAATTATTCAGGAATTTTAAACTCATATAGACTATTGATAAAATCAGTAAAACTATTGGCTATAAGATATAAGTTATCATATGTAGGTTCTTTTCCTTCGTCGGCTTCTTCCTCATGATTCCAAAAATATACCTTACCATAATTTTTGCCTTGAACACATAGACAAATTTGGTTCCCACATGAATCTCTTCCTATTGGAACAAATTCTTTTGGCATACGACCTAGATTATTGTATATGTCTATTTTTTTTTCTAAATTTTCGTCATATCCATCATACAATGCGTAGAACCATGCCACATCCGAGGAATTAATAAAATTACCTTCCACAAAATCATATGTATCAGTTATAGGATGACCACCGTTATGAGTTAATAAATGAGCTGTATAGTCTTTTGGAAATTTTATAGATTTTCTATTCTCTAAAGCATTTATAACTTCTAAAGTTATTTCCTTTTCTTTGTCTTTTACTTTTATTTCTTTCATTTAACAACCTCCTCCAGATTTTATTACTGCACATCCACCAGTGTGTCTTACAGCCTCATGGAGATCTGTAGGCACTAATTGCATCGTTTTAGCATTTTCAACATGATGCCAGGTATATCCTTTTGGTACTCCAGTATAACCAGCCTCGTTGTTTGCTAGTTTTATATCCTTTCTTGTATTTCCAGTAACATCTATCTTCACCTCCTTAACAGCATAAGGAGTTAGATCAGGAAATCCTTTATCATTAAATTTTACTCCATCTGGATATTTTCCAGCTAAGACAGGATTTTTATAGGCCAATGGAAATTGCTGTCCTGCATATTGAGCATTTATCGGATTACGGCCATTAACTTTATCCACAGTATCTGGAATATTATTATTAAGTATCATCCCCCGACTTATTTCCTCAGGAGTAAGAGCACTAAATCCTTGATCT
>CAYZBM010000095.1:0-6256 GCA_964476705.1 uncultured Rickettsiales bacterium
TCATTATTGTAACTGAAAAAATATCGTAAGATGTTTTTTCACGGGCAACTAAATAGGAGTTTATTATGAACGACAATTTAAATAATAAAAAAGAAATCTTACCTATCTCAGAACTAGTTTTTGAACATATAAAATCTAATCAGGCTGATATGCTAGTTGCATTCGAAAAAACTATAGATACTCCAAGATTATACAGCAAACCTCTTGATCTTAAGGCGGCTATTAATGAGATAAATAATAATATCTATTATTTTATCAAATATAATAACGAGCTACTTGGAACTATAGCTTACCAAATTCGTGAAGATGGTAGTTATTACATAAGCAACATGGCAATCGGCCCCAAGTACCGAGGTTTAGGAGTTGCCAGAGCTGCTATGTTATTTATACTGAAAAAATCTAATAAATCGAAACGAGTTGATTTAGTAACTCATCCAGAAAATACAAAAGCAATCTCATTATATAAATCTTTTGGCTTTGTTATAGAAGAACAAATAGAGAATTATTATAACGATGGCGAACCTAGAATAGTTATGGCCAAAAATATATAATAGATCAATAGTAAATCGCTGATTTGCTAATAATTTACGTATAATTAATAATTTTTAAATTAGTAGATCAGCGATCTACTATCTATGATGCGACATGCCTGACTAACTCTAAGGAACACTACATTCATTACTAGTTCGACAAAATTTTATATGTTTAACTATCTCTTCATCATCAATTTCAGCAAGTATTTTTTCTTTAACTCTTTCAACGTTGCAGATAATAACAATATTACGTTTAGCCTTATAAATAGATAAAATCATCTCTTTGAAAGCAACCAGACCACTCATATCAATAAATGGCACATCAGTCACATCAAAAACAAAATTATGAATATTATCTTGTGTAAAATTATAGCGCTCAAAAGCCTTACCTACCGTACCAAAAAATAACGGGCCATGAATCTGATAAATCATCGTATCTTTTGCTACTTCACCAACTATTTTTGTTATATTTGGTGATTTTTCATGAGAAAATACTTCAATATCAGTATTTTCAGCAACCATTTTAATTAAAAGTAAACTAGAACAAACAATCCCGACAGAAACTCCATAAACCATATCCACAAAAACTGTAAGTAAAAAACTAATTAGAAGAACAACAACATCACTTCTGATAATTTTATTTTTATAGCCTAATTGGATAATATGAAAAAATTGTTTATAATGCGACATTCTATATGCCGTATGAATAAGTAGAGCTGCAAGCGAGGCCATTGGTATATAATTTATATAAGGTGTTAGCACTACAACATAAAGCATTATAAATACGGCATGAAATGCTGAAGCCAAAGGGGTTTTAGCTCCAGCATTTATATTAGTTGCAGTTCTAGCAATCGCACCAGTTGCTGGAATACCACCAGCAAATGATGATAGTATATTAGCTAGACCTAAAGCATTTAATTCAGCATTAGGATTATGCCTGGTCCCCGCCATACTATCTGCTACGGTTGCCGATAACAATGATTCTAACGCCGCCAATATAGCGATAGCAAAAGCTGGAAATAACAAAGTTTTAAATTCAGCTAGACTTGGAATTTTAAATAAATCACCTTTGACAAAATTAGGGAAATGAAATATTGGCAGATATGGTGGAACTCCAGCAATTACTTGCCCTCCATGATCAATGTAAGAAAATTTACTGCCAATAGTTGCTACATCATGACCTAAATACTTAAATAATATAGCCAATAAGATTGCAACTAACATAGCAGGAATTGAACTGGGTAGAAATTTTATAATTCTAGCGCCAAATAACATTAATATTAAAGTAGTAATCCCAATAATCAGACTATAAGGATCAAAATTAGGCAACATCTTAATGATTAATCCTAATTTATCTAAATAACTACCAGATAATTTTGCAATCCCTAAACCTAAAAAATCATTTAAAGATATAGTACCAAGTACCACCGCAATACCTGCTGTAAATCCGGTAGTTACGGGATGAGGTATGTAATTAATTAATTTTCCTAAGCGAAATATCCCCATAATAAAAAGTAATAAACCAGATAAAAATCCTGCCCAAATAATTCCGCGCAACCCCAACTCGGTAACAATAGGAGCCAAAATAACCACAAAAGCCGCAGTTGGCCCACTTACCTGCCAGATAGAACCGCCAAGTAAAGGTACCATAATACCCGCGACAATAGCTGTATAGATCCCATTTTCTGGAGGAAGTCCAACAGCAACACTTAAAGCCATAGATAAAGGTAAAGCAATAAGAGAAACTATAAAAGCTGCGAGCAGATCGTTTTTAAAACAATTAAAATTATATTTAACTATACTTTTTCTTAAAGCCGTCGAAAGAGGTAACGAATTTAATAAATTAAACAACATACACAATCTTTACCTAAAAAATTATAGAAAACTAATATCTACCAAAAAAATAGCATATTTATATTTTCTTTTATATAGAAAAACTATATGCTTATAACTATAATTTCTGTTAACTATTTATTAAATAAATGGAAGAAAAGCTTATGTTGCCGAAATTTAATTTTTTTCTAAAATCATTTGTTGTAATAGCCACAATATCTTTTGCTAGCACAGTCTTAGCTCAAGACGCCAAAACAACTAAAGAAGCCGCTAATATTAAATATCCAAGTAAAGAAGATTTACTCAAAATAAAAGATACAGATTTTATAATTGGCAAAAGCAACGCCCCAATTACAATAATCGAATATTCCTCCTTATCTTGCTCTCATTGCGCCAATTTTTATACCAAAACTTTAGGAAGAATAGAGAAAGAATATATAGATACTGGCAAAGTCCGTTTTGTATTTAGAGATTTCCCATTAAATGAGCCAGCTTTAAAAGCCGCCATGCTGGTAAGCTGCGCAAAGCCAGAAAATAAGACCAAATTTACAAACGTATTATTTGGAACACAAACTAATTGGGCGGCCAATAAAAATTACTTAGAAATACTGGAGAATATAGCTAAACTTGGCGGCATGAAAGGTGAAGACTTCAATAAATGCATGAAAAACACCATTGTTGAACGTAATATGGTTGAATCACGGTTTTTTGCAGCTAAAGTTTTAGATATAAATGCTACTCCAACTTTCTATATTAATAACGAGAAGCACGATGGCAACATAGATTTTGCTACTTTTAGCAAAATTATTGACGAAAAACTGCCAAAGGAGGGCAAAAAATAAGAATAGTTCTTGACAGACAAAAGTAGCGAATATAGTGTCCGGGACCAACCGAATCCTTATACTTATGAGTTTATTTTTAAAAACTTAAAATATAGATTGGTTATGAGTTGTTATTATGACTGTTAAAAAAGACGAAGAAAATAGACTAAAAGAACTGCAAAATTCAATCGATGATGCAAAAAAACGCCTTAATGATCCCACAAACTTTGGCGAAGGAACCAAGAGTAACGAAGGCATAGCTATAGTCTACAAGATTTGCATTGAGCTAATAGCTGGGGTTACTGTAGGTTCTGTAACTGGATATTATTTTGATGTATGGCTAGGAACCAAACCTTGGTTATTTATCATTTGTTTCTTTTTAGGGGTTGCAGGTAGCGCACTCAACATATATAAGGGAATAAAATTTAATAAAGAACTATAAATTTATTACAATTTAAAGTTAATATAATTAAGATTAGATAATTAGATAAAGAGAATAACTATGTCAACGCATAATCCCTTAGAACAATTTAAAATTCATTATTTTACTGATGCCCCACATATACTTGGAATGAATTTAAACTTTAGTAATTCAGCTTTGTTTATGTCACTCTCTGTATTATTAATTTCGTTATTTATGCTGCTTGGCAGTAAACAAAGGAAATTAGTTCCTGGCAGATGGCAAAACCTAACTGAAATGTCGTACGAATTCGTCGGTAAAGTTATGCACGACACAGTTGGTGATTCAGGAAAAAAGTTTTTTCCATTAATTTTCTGCATATTTATGTTTGTGCTTTTTTGTAACTTACTGGGCATGATCCCTTACAGCTTCACTCCAACTAGCCATATAGCAGTTACTTTTACTCTATCATTGTTTATCTTTATACTAATTACCATAACTGGATTTGTTATACACGGGACTCACTTTTTCTCATTATTACTACCAAAAGGCACTCCCCTTGTTATCGCGCCATTGTTAATTTTAATTGAATTATTTGCCTATTTAGTAAGACCAATGAGTCTTTCTATTAGGTTGGCAGCTAACATGCTTGCAGGACATACTATGCTTAAAGTTTTTGCTGGATTTGTAGTATCTATGGGATTATTTGGCTTACTACCTCTTAGTTTCATGATAATTTTAACTGGCTTTGAAATATTTGTCGCTATGTTACAGGCTTATGTATTCGCAATTTTGACCTGTGTTTACTTAAATGATGCTTTACATCTGCATTAAAATTAACTATTACTCCCTAGTTGGCTGGGGGAAAGTTTTTAAATAAAAAAACTTTTTTCTCAGGTAACTTTTTAAATTATAATCTATCCGCAGGGCCAGTCCCAAAGATAGCTTATTAATTGTTAACTAAAATCTTAATATAAAGGATTATTAATATGGAAACAGAAGCACTAAAATTTGTAGGTGTTGGTTTAACAACTTTAGGTATGGTAGGTGCCGCAATTGGAGTAGGAAATATTTTCGTTGCAGTGATTAACGGTATCGCAAGAAACCCATCTACAGAAGGTCAACTTTCTAAGTATGGCTTTATTGGAGCAGCTCTTGCAGAGGCTATGGGCTTATTCTCTCTAGTTATCGCATTGCTTATCTTATTCTTATTTTAGTATTATAAACTGATTTTTTGGTTCTGTTATGCCACAACTTGATTTTACGACTTATGCCTCACAAATATTTTGGTTATTTGTCAGTTTTTCTGTCCTATATTTCATAATGGCGAAATTTGCATTACCAAGAGTTGGTGACATACTTCATAGTCGTTTCAGCAAAATATCAAGTGATATAGCTAAAGCGGAGCAGTTAAAGCAAGAGGCAGAATCTGCAAAAGCAGATTTTACCTCTTCTTTAACTCTAGCTAAAGAAAAAGCTCGAGATTTAATTGATAACGTTAGAAAAGAAGCGGCTAAATTGGCAGCAGTTCGTTACGAAGAACTTGATAGAAAAATAGCTATACAAGAACAAGATGCACAGAAAAATAGAGAAAAATTACAAAAAGAAACTAAAGAAAAAATGTATAATCTATCTGTAGAATTATGCCAGGATATTATCCTAAAGCTTATTGCAAAAAAAATTGACCGTAATATAATTGAGAAAGAAATTTCTAAATCTACTAACTAATGGATAATAATATTTATGAATAGTTTTTTCTTAGAACCGGTATTTTGGGTAGCTGTAGCTTTTGTTGTATTTGTTATTGCCTTATTTAAGCCTATAAAAAATGCTCTATTAAAGACTCTAGATGGTCGTAGTGATAAAATCCGCGCCGAATTAGATCATGCCCAGCGCTTAAGAAAAGAAGCACAAGAATTACTTGCAAGTTACAAACAAAAACAATTAGATGCCGAAAAAGAAGCTGCAGAAATAGTAGCACACGCCGAAAAAGAAGCGATTGAACTAACTAAAAAAACTCATGATGATCTTGATAAAGCTATTAGTAAAAAAATCGAATTAGCCTTACAAAAGATTTCTAATTATGAACATAAAGTACTAACCGACATCAGAAATCATGCTATTGATATAACTATGAGTACAGTTAGAAAAATCATCACGGAAAACCTATCTACCGAAATGGCGCAAGAGCTTATTGAAAATAATCTTAAATCAATAAATTCTCGGGTTAATTAGTTACTCGCCCGAAAAAAACATCTTAAGATGTTTTTTTTACGGACAACTTAATAATTATTGATTATAGGTAAATTATTAGCAAATCCGCGATTTACTATTGATCTACTATAGCTAATTTCTATAGGGTACTATAATCCTCTAGTCTTTTATAAGCTCTTCAAGTTGAGTTTCAGATATTTCTAATACGCTAGCTATATCTTTGCTACACATACCTTTTTTAAGTAATTTATTTACAGTATTTCTCACACCCTCCTCTATACCCACCTTCTTACCTTCATCTAAACCTATTTTCTTACCTTCATCTAAACCTATTTTCTTACCTTCATCTAAACCTATTTTCTTACCTTCATCTAAACCTTCTGCTTTTCCGCGATTAAAAACTACCACTTTTGCATCTAAAACATCTCGTTCGTTTTTTTCAATTTGCTCATAAA
>CAYZBM010000096.1:0-6179 GCA_964476705.1 uncultured Rickettsiales bacterium
AGGTAGAATTGAGGTACAGTAATGCTAGATGACACAGTTTAATGAACAGTCTCCGTCCATATATGACCTATATTGTGGATCCTGAACAAAATATAAATTTTTCAAACTAAAATGCTATATATGTTTTTTCGGGATAATCTGTCCAGGATTTATTCTGGGATGTAACATTATAGATAGCAAATCGCTGATCTGCTAAATTTATTATATATGTATTTTACTGTCAATTATTTCTTAATTTACTATAATATAATTATTGAGCAGGAATTGTTTGTAAATGATCTGATTGTCTATCTTTTACTTTTTGCTGTAAAATTTCAATTAAGTCTTTTGGACTTTGGCGGGAAAGAATTGAACTAAAATCAGAACGTTCGGTGTTAATTAAGCTAATTCCTTCAGCTACAATATCGAATATTTTAAATCTATTGTCTTTACGGCGAATAAAATAATCTACTCGATAAGCTGGATTGTTGCTATCTTGAGAAACTATTTCTGTTTGCACCACATATTCTTCTTTGGTTGAATTACGTTTTGTTGATTTTAAAATTTTTATTTTTTGGTTAGTATATTTTTTAAATTTATTTACATAAGAATGAGCCAAAAATTCTTTATAAGTATTGGGATAAAGATCTTGTTCATCTTTAGAAAATTTATGCCAGTTAGAACCAACTACAAATCTTGCCATCCAGTAGGTATCTACAGAATCCATAAACAAATCGGTTAGTTCTTGCTTTTTTTGTTCTTCGGAGAAACTTTGGTTTTTTACTAGTTCTATAACTTTATTACTTATACTATTAACAAAATCATCAACCTTTGTTTCGTAAGCAAAGGCTGGTTTTATTAGTAAAATAAATAAAATGAGTATAGTTGAAATAATATTTAAAAATTTCACAGATGAAGATATTGTGGGCATTAAAAATCCTTGCTATATTAAAATAGATACTTGGTGAATTTCAAAAATTGACCTTAGTCTATCAATTCTTCATTTACGATGATATATATTATGAATATAACAAATAATTGGCTTATTTGAAAGCTATTAATTTAGAATATTTATTTGATCTTCTTTTTATTACAAAAATAAGCTATTGCCCATTTTTAATTAAGTCAGCTCTTTTTTGTAAATATAGACTACGATAAGTAGCATAAGGATCGAGCGAATTTTTCTCGATTTCATCAGTTATATAAAGCAGGCTTTCCCTTTGATCTATACCATATATTGCGTTTTTTGCGAGCCGAGCATTTGTATTTAAAGTATAATTTAGAGGATCGCTTAACCCGTCTGCAGCAAGCCCTATGCCATCACGTAAATCAGAAGGACCAAGAATAGGTAGCATTAAATAAGGGCCGGCATTAACTCCATAATGACCTAAAGTTTGGCCAAAATCTTCTTTATTTAAATTACTAGTATCAATTCTAAATAAACCACCAACTCCTAAAGTTGAATTAGATAAAAACCTACCAAATACTCTTAAGGCATTATCGACATTGCCTTGAAGTAATGAATTTAGAAAAGTAATGGGGTCACTTAAATTATCAAAGAAACTATGTACAGATTCTCTCATTAATTTAGGCAATACAGCCTTATATGATTTTGCTGCGGGCTTTAGAACATATTTATCCGCGACATTATTAAATTTGAATATTTTACGATTAATATTTTCGATAGGATCGTGAATTTTTACCTCATTCATGTCTTGATCAAATTCATAATCAGCATCATCAGATTTGGCAGCTGCAAGTGCAGACGCGGATAAGCTGATTAGGTTGATTGTAAATAATATAATAGCTATTTTAGCTAAGGGAATATTTTTATTTAACATTTGTTTTTCCTATAATAACAGATAACAAAAATACAAACTACATTAGCTATATTAGCGTAAAATAGTTAATATATCGTTAATTTACGGACTTAGGGCTAAGATTTTTTCTGATATAAGAGCATGTATTCGCTAGGAGCATCCTCTTTGGATGAGTCAGACTCTTTTTTATCGTCAGGCTTGCTATCTTTGTCATAATATCTTGTCACTTCTAGTTTGGTAAATCCAAGACTTTCTAATCCTGATTCTACATTTTGTAAAGTATATAAAAATATATTATTATAGCCATCAAATATGGTCCCGTCATCATCTGGATTTATAAATAATAATAGGGCGATTATACCATTTTTATTTAAGTTATTAGCAAGAGGAGTTAGAATTTCTAGTATATTTCTAAAATGACAAGCTGAATGATCAGCAATAATTAAATCATACATCTTACTTGTAGGATTTTTTATATAACGATTAGGCGTTATTGTTTCTAAGCTATTAAATAAATTTTGCGAACCAATTCTGGATTTTAGTAAATTTTCACATATTTCAGTAGAAAAACAAATAGCATCTATAGAGTGGACAAATTGCTTTTTTGCCAGGCTTATAAGATATCCTGCTTTATTACAGCCAAAATCAAGAATTTTTAAGCTTGGATTTTTATCATTTATATTGCGAATTATGGTGCTAGATATAAAATCATTTTTGTATTGTAAGGTCTTCTCATTTAAATATGTTGATAATTCTGCAAAATCTTCGGTAACTTGATCCGGGATATTGTTGATTTCATTGTCGTTATCATTTATTTTATTATATGCATATAAAGCCTCTGGCCAATTGGACTTAAGAGCCAGAGCTTGCTTAATATGCTCATTGGCTTCAGCATTCTTATTTAAAAGAAATAAAGCTTGAGCTAAGTAATAATGGGCAAAAGCGTTGTTATTATTTAGCTTAAGAACAAACTTAAAGCGCATTATAGCATCGCGAATATTACCTTTTTTTAGATGATATAAGCCTAAGTTATAATTTGTTCCAGGAACATCTTTTAATTTTTCTTTCATCTCCGCGATTTCTGTTGCGAGGTATTTTTTAAATTCATTGAATCTAACTATAATCCCATCTAAATTTAGGTCTAATTTATTTTTAAACTTATTGTTGAACTTTAGCATAATTTTGGGCTGATTAATTGTCGGAGGTTTAAGAATCTACGGAGGGCATTATAAGCATATATACGGCAATTTTCAACAAATCCTTTAAAGTATCAATATAATTTTTCTATTTTAGGGCAATTTAAAACACTATTCTCTAGATTTAAAAATATGTTTTAAGTAAGATTTCTATTGTATGGTACTATTTATGAATGTATAGAAAGAGCACAAAATAATGATATTTTATGGAGTTAAAATCAAGTGTCTTTTTTAGCAGAACGTTTAAAATTAATTAAACCATCACCAACTATTGCGGTTTCAACTAAGGCCAAAGAGTTAAAGGCCCAAGGTAAGGATATTATAGGTCTTGGCGCTGGTGAGCCTGATTTTGATACTTATGAAAATGTTAAAAAGGCGGCTATAAACTCAATAAATAAAGGTGAAACTAAATATACCGAAGTTGATGGAGTAATAGATTTAAAAAAAGCGGTTGTTGATAAATTTAAAAGAGAGAATAATCTTACTTATTCAACTGGCAATATAACGGTAGGCGCTGGTGCTAAACAGGTAATTTATAATGCATTTATGGCAACATTAAATCCTGGAGATGAGGTAATAATCCCATCCCCTTACTGGGTATCTTATCCTGATATGGCTTTGCTTGCTTCTGGAACTCCAGTATTTGTTAATTGCTTAGCAGAAAATGGTTTTAAATTGCAGGCCAAAGATTTAGAAAAAGTTATTACTAAAAAAACCAAATGGATAATTATTAATTCGCCAAGTAATCCAACTGGCGCTGCTTATTCTTACAAAGAAATGAAAGCCCTTACAGATATCCTATTAAAATATCCAGATGTTTATATTTTATCTGATGATATATATGAACATATAATTTATGATGACTTTAAATTTGTTACTGTTGCTGAAGTTGAACCTAAATTACAATCAAGAACTTTAACGGTTAATGGTGTGGCTAAAGCTTATGCCATGACCGGATGGCGAATAGGTTATGCTGCAGGTCCTGTTGATTTAATTAAAGCCATTGCTGTTATTCAGTCACAAAGTACCTCTAATCCTTGTTCAATCAGTCAAGCTGCGGCCATTGAAGCGTTAAATGGCAGACAGGATTATTTAAAGGAACGTAATATTGTATTCAAAAGAAGGCGAGATAATGTAGTCGCCGCTTTAAATAATTGTGAGGGAATAGATTGTTTGACCCCTGAAGGTGCTTTTTACGTGTTCCCATCAATAAAAAGATTATTAGGCAAAAAAACTAAATCGGGAATTATAATTAATAACTGTAATGATTTTTCTTCTTATTTGTTAGAACATAGTTTAGTTGCGGTAGTTCCTGGGATAGCTTTTGGAGCAGAAGGATTTTTTAGAATTTCTTATGCAACGTCAGATGATCTTTTAGCTAAAGCTTGTGAGCGGATAAATAATGCTTGCCAAGAACTATCTTAGGTAATTTATTGTGGACATGAAGAAAAAACTCATCTAATTTTAATATTGTGCCATAGATGGCTATACATACTATGGTGGCGGTTTTAATCTTTTAGGTAGAAGGATTTTAATATCATGTTCTTTAAGCAAAAAAATAGCGGATTCACGCTGATAGAGCTCTCAATAGTATTGCTGATAATTGCACTTATTGTTTCTAGTGTCCTGGTCGGGCAAGAGCTAATTAAAACTGCTGAAATTAAAGCTACAATTAGTCAATATGAAGATTTTCGTGCAGGGGTTGGTACTTTTAGGTCTAAATATAGTGGACTTCCTGGAGATATAAAAGGACAAAGAGATTTTGGTTTTATTGGGGATGGAAATTTAGATGGTTATCTTGGGCCCATAGATGATTTATCAAAAGGTGAAAATACTTATTTCTGGAATCATTTGGGAGCAAGTGGTGCTCAATTTATTTCAGGATCTTTTTCTGGTGAAGGGATAACTTCAGTTCCAAATAATTTAAATAGTATTACTCCAGTTGTAAAAGTTGGTTCAACTAACTGGGGTGTTTATGGCGATCCAAAAAATGGAACTAATTATTATGTTTTAGGAGTAACTGCGGCAGTTGTAGACGGAAAATATAATACTGATAATGCATTAAGTCCTTTAGATGCTAAAGCAATAGACGATAAGCTTGATGATGGTAAACCACTTCGAGGGATAATAACTGCGGGCAGTGCCGGAAATAAAGCCTATATTGAACCAAGTTCAAGTTGTGTAACTAGTCAGGGCAATATTATGGTCTATTTCACTAATGATAAGGATGCGGCAAAAAATTTGGCCTGTACACTTAGATTTAAAATGCTCTAATAGTTGTTGGTATGGGTATAAAAAGGTATCAAGTATGAAAAAAAAAATAGAACTAAAATTTAATAATTCAGGGTTTACTTTAGTAGAGCTTTCTATAGTTTTAGTAATAATGGGTTTAATAGTTGCAAGTGTTGTTGCGGGAAAAGATTTAATTAAAGGGGCTGAGATGCGTGCTTTAATCCGCCAGTATAATGAATTTCAAACAGCAGTAACTACTTTTGGTGAAAAATATAATGGGTTACCTGGGGATATAAATGGGGGTAAGTTTGGGTTAGTTGGAGGTTGTGATAATAACAATAATGGCGGCAATAATAATGGGATTATTGAAGATAGCCATGGCGGCAATACTTTGCATGATGGAGAAGTATCTTGTTTTTGGTCAGATTTAACTACTCCTGGTAAAGAGCTAGTTGCTGGAGCTTATGATGGAAATGCTAATGCCGATACAGGAAATGATATAGTGGCGCTTAATTTACCAAAGATGAAAAATTCTAATTTAGGTTGGGGAGTATATTCTTCTTTAGGTAAGAATTATTTTATTACTGGAGTTGTTGGCGATCAGAAAGATGATGCTTACTTAACTAATTACGCTCTTGTTCCTGTTGATGCTTATAATGTTGATGTTAAAATTGATGATGGCGTGCCAACTTCAGGAACTGTTCAGGCTCGAGGTTCAAGTAAATTTAGAGATAATACTCCTGATATTATACCGCTTGATAGCGCCGATATATCTAAAGATTTCTGTGTAAATACCCGGCAGGCTCCTAATGAATATCAATTTACTGCGGTTGCTGAGCTTTGTAATTTAAGATTTAATATGCCGAGTATATAATCTGATTTAATAAAAGTAGTGTCTATAGTATTTCTTAATTGAAATGAATGTATTTTTGGATCCTTCAGTAAAACATAA
>CAYZBM010000097.1:0-6053 GCA_964476705.1 uncultured Rickettsiales bacterium
GGCCTACCCTGAGTATAGATTATTCATTATTATAACTGAAAAAATATCGTAAGATATTTTTTCACGGGCAACTACATATCATTAGTAAAAACATTCTGTTTTTACTAGACAATTCACACTCCCCACAAATATTCCCTTAAAATCCAACCTTTTTTGCCATCAACTGCTATCTTGCACCATTTGCCTTTACAAGTTAGTAGTTCGGCAACGACGCCATTTTCTACTATTTGAATTGCTCCCGCATTATCCAGAGGTAAACGATAAATTTCATGTAAATTATTTTTAATTATTTTCGCGTTATCTTTAGGTTCTGGAACTGATTTTTCTTTTTCTTTCTTTTTGTTTTTAGCTAAATTTTTTGCTTTATTTTTAGTTTTATCATAAGGAGAGCTTATAATTTTATTATTAGCATTTAAAGCTGGAGTTAGGTCCTTATTGTCAGTAATTACTACATAAATTTTGCCAGATAATAAGCCATTATGAATCCAGCCAACTTCGCCGTAAATATCTTCTATTTTTCGCCAAGATTCAAAGGTAGCAACGATTTTTACTGGCCAATGTTTACGTTTATAGATCCATTTAATGGGATATTTAACACTAGGGCCAGTTCTAATATTAGCCTCTTTAGCCTTAATACTTACAAAACCTTCAAGTTCTTTAGCTGTAGCATTAGCGCCAGTTGTAAGGAAACTTAAAGATATCAGTAGTAAAAAAGCTAATTTTTTAATATACATATTGATAAATATAGATTATTTATATTAATTAAAGTTAATACCTAATAATATAGGTAATTGCAAATTTTAACAATTGTAAGATATTATGAATATAGAAGTCGGGAGCTATCCGCAAGTTAGAATGCGTAGATTAAGAAGTGATACTTGGCTTAGAAGCCTAGTTGCAGAACATAATCTACGGCCTGAAGATTTAATTTTACCAGTTTTTGTCTGTGCAGGTAAAAATGTCGAACATGAAGTGAAGGCGATGCCTGGAGTTAAAAGTCAGTCTATTGATTTAATTATAAAAACTATTATCAGAGCCAAAGATTTGGGGATAAAGGCTATAGCAATATTCCCTGTGGTAGATTTATCACTAAAAACTACAAAAGCCGAAGAAGCATATAACGAAAATAATTTAATTTGTCTTGCCGTTAAGCAAATTAAATCTGAAATTACCGATATTGGAATAATTTGTGATGTGGCTTTAGATCCTTATACTATTCATGGTCATGATGGGGTTTTAAATACAGATTTAACAGATGTAGATAATGATAAAACTATTGAGATTTTACAAAAACAAGCTTTAGCTTTAGCTAAAGCCGGAGCTGATATTGTTGCCCCTTCAGATATGATGGATGGTAGAATTGGTGAGATTCGCAAATATTTAGATGAACATAAATTTTGCAATGTAAAAATATTATCTTATGCCGTTAAATATGCTTCAAATTTATATGGACCATTCAGAGAAGCTGTGGGTTCAAAAAATAATTTAAAAAAAGCTAGTAAAGCTACTTATCAAATGGATATTCATAATATATCTGAGTCTTTTCGCGAAGTTGCTTTAGATATTAAGGAAGGTGCTGATATTGTTATGGTTAAACCTGCAAGTTATTATGCCGATATAATTACTCGTTTAAAAACACAAATAAATGTTCCGATATTTGCTTATCAAGTAAGTGGCGAATATTCAATGTTAAAAGCCGCCGATCAATTAGGCTTTCTGGACTTTAATAGTACTATGTATGAAGCACTTATTGGCCTTAAACGAGCTGGAGCTAATGCGATCTTAACTTATGCTGCTATCGAGATGGCGGCTTATTTGCAAGAAGGGTAATAGTGATTTTACAAGAAGTTCTAATAATATCTATTCGACGCCATTTGTCCCGGAGCAATCATATTATTATTTTTAAGAGGGACTTTTTTATAGATAGTTTCTTCAGAAGTGATGCAGTGAATATTAACAATATAATCTTTAGCTGATTGTTCCATATAAGAAGTTTCATATACGGTGTTAATGTCATTAGTGTAGTAATTTACATTATATTTATTTAAGAAGTTTTTTAAAGTTTCTAGGTTAATAGCAAGGCTTGAGGTTTTTACTGGTTCTAAGATTTGTTTATCTTTTTTATCGGGGTTATTTGCGAAATAAAAATTAATTTTCCCAACTACTACACCAACTATTGTTCCTGATTGATCAAGAAGTGGTCCTCCACTATTACCTTTTTCGACGCTATCGGTAAATTGAATATTTCCAGGAAGATTTGAATAATGAGAAACATCAGTTATTTTTGCGGTTCTAACTACATATTTACCAGTAACTCCACTATTTAACGGATAGCCTATTATTGCGACATTCTCGCCGATATTAAGATTTTTAGTATCGCGTAAAGCTCCGGGACGAGTAGGGGATACTGAGGTTTCAAGTAAAGCTAAATCATTTTTTTCATCAAGGGCAGTAACTTTAGCAAAAGCTGGTTTTATGGCCCCTCTTATGCTTATTTGGTTACAAGCTTTAACTACATGCTGATTAGTTACAATATGATTATAATCAACAAAAAATCCTGTACCACTAATATAATGAGTTACTTTAGTCGCTGTAGTTTGAAATTGAATGCGTTTAGCGATATCTTTTATATTGCTTTCATTTTTTACTATACTTGCTGTAGTAAAATTATCTTTGAATTCTGGTAAATTTATGCTAGGAGAAAAGGCGTTTGCAGATGAATTATATATGAAGGCAAGCGATAGAACAAAAATAGCCAAGAAGGCTTTTTTGCGCATCTTGAGAGTAAAATTTTGTCTTGTCGTAAGTTTGTTGTTCATATAACTCATTCTACCTGAAGTTGGTTAAGAATATCTTAACCATGTTATTAATATGTGCTACAATTAGCCATGTTTTTACATTAATGCAACAATTTTTATTGATATTTATGAGCTAATTATATGGATTCTTCATTATTACTTAAAATCTTAAAAGACCGCGGTTTTTTCTATCAAGCAACTAATGAGCAAGGAATAAATGATTATCTCAAAACTGCGAAAAATGGCAATATATATATAGGCTTTGATTGCACAGCAAGTACTTTACATATTGGTAGTTTAGTACAATTAATGATTTTAAGACAAGTACAAAAATTAGGCCTTAAGCCAATAATTTTATTGGGTGGCGCTACCACTTTAATTGGTGACCCATCGGGTAAGGATGAAACTAGGTTAATCCAAACACCAGAAAAAGTAGCTGAGAATCTAAATGGTATTAAAAATGTTATTGGCCAATTTATAAAATTTGGCGATGGAGCAAGTGATGCCATTTTAGTTAATAATATTTCCTGGTTTGAAAACATAAAATATTTAGAATTTTTGCGCGATGTTGGCAGACATTTTTCAGTAAATCGTATGCTTAGTTTTGAAAGTGTAAAAATGCGTCTGGATAGGGAACAAAATTTAAGCTTCTTAGAATTTAATTATATGTTACTGCAGGCTTATGATTTTGTAGAATTATATAGAAAACATCAATGCCGTATTCAAATAGGTGGCTCTGATCAATGGGGTAATATTGTCAGCGGTGTAGAATTGGCCAGAAGAGTAGGGATCAAAGATGAATTATTTGGAATTACAACTCCATTAGTGACTACTGCATCTGGACAAAAAATGGGCAAAACGGCAAGTGGGGCAGTATGGTTAACTGCTAAAGATTTGTTCCCGTATGATTATTGGCAATTTTGGCGAAATACTGAAGATAAAGATGTAGGTAAATTTTTACGGCTTTTCACTGAGCTTGATTTAAATGAGATTGAGCGTTTAGAAAAATTACAAGGATCAGATATTAATCAGGCAAAAATTATTTTAGCAAATGAAGCAACTAAAATTTGTCATGGCGGAGAGGCGGCAGAGAAAGCTTGCACTACTGCTACACAAACTTTTGCTGAAGGAAAAATCGGTGAAGATTTGCCAGTTGTAAATCTAAATTCTGCAGATCTTAAACAAGGAATAAGTTTTTATAAATTATTATTTGAAGCAAATTTATGTGAATCAGGTGGTGCTGCTAAAAGATTAATTACTGGTGGTGGTGCTAAAATAAATGATAATAAAATTACTGATCCGGAATATTTGGTTGGCGTAAAAGATTTAAGCGCTGATAATGTTATTAAATTATCAGCAGGTAAGAAAAAACATGCGGTGGTGAGTATTATAGTAGATTAAGAAAGAATTGACAGTAAAATACATATATAATAAATTTAGCAGATCAGCGATCTGCTATCTATAATGCTACATCCCGGAATAAATCCGGGACAGGTTATCCCGAAAAAACATATATAGCAGTTAAAGCTTGCGGTTACCTAAATTTTTTATAGATCCCAGACTAAATCTGGGATATGCAGAATCATAGCAATGATTTATCTAAGTAAATAAAGTGGAAAATCATTGCTTGATCTGCTATACTTACAATACTATTTTATGTCTTATTGAAGAATCTATAAATAGACTATATGGTAGAGCTTGTTTAAATTTTTCTCGATAGTGAAGATTGGTGAGACCGAGATGATTCGAACATCCGACCTAGTGATTAGGAATCACTTGCTCTATCCAGCTGAGCTACGGCCCCAATAAAAATTTAAATGTAATCTCTATAATTAAGTTTTCTGCATTATCGCTCTTGGCAAACTTAAGTCAATCATAATTTCCTTGCTTTAACCATATTTGCCGCCTATTTTGCAGGAAAGTTATAGTATAGTGTTTCCGACTTTTTTTACTATTCATAAAACAAAGATGTAATCTTATGAACTATCGTCATATCTATCACGCTGGAAATTTTGCTGATGTTATCAAGCATATTACTATTATTGCTTTAATGGAGCGGCTTAAACTTAAAGAAGCTGGATTTTTTATTCTTGATGCTTTTGCAGGTCTAGGAATTTATGATCTTAAATCAAGTCTAGCACTTAAAACTAATGAAGCGGATTTGGGCATTAATAAATTATATAACGCTAAAGTTAAAGAACCAATATTACAAACTTATTTAGATATAGTAAAAAAGTTCAATAAGGATGATATTTTAAGATTTTATCCAGGTTCTCCTTTTATAGTAAGCGCGCTACAACGAGCTCAAGATAGATTAATTGCTAATGAGTTACATGAAGAAGATAACCAAACTTTAAAAGAAAATGTTCCGCAAGTTAGGCGTAAATTTAAGGTGCTAAATCTTGATGCTTATCAGGCAATAAAAGCAAATATCCCGCCAAAAGAAAAAAGAGGCTTAATTATTATTGATCCGGCTTTTGAAGATAAAGATGAATTTAATATAGTTTATCAAAATTTGGTTGAGATGTATAAAAAATGGCCAACTGGAGTATTTATGATTTGGTTTCCGATCAAAGATAATTTACCAGTTAAAGAATTTTATCAAAATATAAAAGATGCTAAATTTAATAAAGTCTTGTTAATTGAATGTAGCCTACCTAAAGCGAATATTTCTGAAGGTTTAAATAGTTGTGGAGTGATGATTGTAAATACTCCTTGGTTACTTAAAGAAACTTTAATTAATATTACTAAAGAACTTAAAACTCAAACTAACTACGAGTTTAAAATTAAAGATACGATGTTTGTTTAAAATATTTTGTAAATATTACTTGATATAAATAAATCTAAGTGCTAATATACGCATAGCCGGAGAGTAATTTAAAAATAATAAATCATAATTAAAAAGGTTTTATATGGAAATTAATTTACCTCCAGAATTTGAAAAATTTATTCAGAATAACTTAAATAAGGGTTTTTATAATTCAGCCAATGATATGATCATTGCTGGATTACAGATGTTAGTAGAGCAAGAACGCTCTTTTGCTAATACTAATCAAGAAGAAATTAACTATTATAATACAAAAATTGAAGAGGGGATTTCTTCAGCTAGAGCAGGCAGATTATATTCTGCTGCTGAGGTATATAAAACGTTAGTTGAGCTTAGAAGGCAATATAAGCAAGATTAAGAAAATGCTGGATATTTTCCTGAGTTTAGCACTACCTCAAGGATCTATGGTTGACTCTAGGAAAACTAGG
>CAYZBM010000098.1:0-5879 GCA_964476705.1 uncultured Rickettsiales bacterium
ATGTTTTGTTCAGGATCCATAATATAGGTCATTTCAATCATGAAATACTATATAAGGGCAGGCTTTAACTGCTATAAGTCTGGCGCTAGCATAAAAAAACTCCCCTTTAATTTGTTGTTAAAGGGGAGTTAGAACTTTAGTTCATTATTATTTATTTTTCCTCTTAGTACATCATTAAGCTCGCTGAGAGGTGGATCATTTGGAAAAACACTATCTTTATCTTGTGGTTCTGGTGTATTTCTAGAGGTACTATTAGGTGACGGTTGCTTAGATGTAATGGGAGTTACTTCATTATTATTAGTAGGAGACGGTTTTACAAAATCTTTGCCATTTACCAAACCTTTGCCATTTACATTTAGTTTAATGTTATTTTCTCTACAAAATTTTGTTAAATCGTTAGCGTCTCTCAGTTCAATTGCTTGATCATTTATAGATATATAAATTGGCTTATTTTTCTTTTTTTGAATTAATTTTACTAATTCAGGTAATAAATTAATAATATTACTCTTTAAGGGTTTTTTACTATAAGGAGGATTAATATATATTTCTTTTATTGTTTCATAACTACTTACTAATGTTTTTAATTTGTTTACCTTGATAGAACTATCTATTTTAAGTTCTTTGATATCTTTAAGTTCTTCTGTATCTTTACTCTTAGTAGATTTTTTTGACTTAGCAGAGCTTGTGCTTGCTATACTTATTGTACTAGAACTAAGAGTTGTTGAATGTGTTTCTATAGAAGCTCTAGAACCTGTAAGGCTTGATAATGAATCTGCTGAGACCAGCGATGTTCCTTGTCTTTTTAAAAGGTCTCTCTGTACTAATTTAATATTATTTACAGTTAAATCCTTATTACAGGAAGTAGCATTTTGTATAAGCTCTTTTTGTAGTTTAGGAGTTAAAGTTGATGAGGTAATATTTACTGTGTTTATTGAAGATCTAATTTTAAAACTAGAAATAAGAATAGGTAATAATTCATTTAAATTTTTAATATTTTCGATATTTAAGGTAGTACAAAGATTTGTCTTTTTGGATAAATAATCTAGAAAATCTTTAAAAGTTTCGGGTTTAATTAATAGATGAGAAGTGATGTTATAAGAATAAATTCTTTGGTCGGTAAGAGATTTAGTTAGGTCATCTAGAGAGGTGTATTTATATTGACTTTGTTGTGTTGATCCGCTTAATTTTCTAAGTGCACGTAGCATTTAAAACCTCTTATAAAAAATGTTAAACATTTATTATGAAGTTTTATTCTAGCTGAAATTTTTTTTAAATCTTTATTAAAAGATCTTAAAATACAAATAATTAGCTTAAAAATAACAAAAATGGCATCTTTAGTTGAATAAAGATGCCATTTTAAAATTATAATTAAGAATATCAGGGCCTAAAAAGGTATTTCGTCATCAATATCATCAGCCATCGCAAAAGCTTCTTGTTTTTGTACGGCTGGTTGTGGTTGATAGCTAATTTCAGTATCTTCATAATGATTATCAGCACCAATGCCGCCAGCTTTATTATCTAGCATCATTAAGGTCGAATTAAAACCTTGTAATACTACTTCGGTAGTATATTTTTCAGCACCACTTGCATCTTGCCATTTTCTGGTTTGGAGCGCACCTTCGATATAAATTTTTGAACCTTTACGAAGATAGTTTTTAGCTATTGTTACTAATCCTGGGCTAAAAATAACTACCCGATGCCATTCAGTTTTTTCTTTACGTTCATTGGTATTTTTGTCGCGCCAAGTTTCAGAAGTAGCTACGGGAAAATTACATACTTCTCTACCGTCTTGAGTACTGCGTACCTCAGGATCCCGACCTAAATTGCCTACTAAAATTACTTTATTAACTGATCCTGCCATTTTTTCTACCTTTTTTCTCTTTATAGATTAACTTAAAATAAATTTATATATCTTCTAAGCTTGTAGAAATCTATATAACTTATAGGCTAATTTGCAAGTCTATTTTTTTCTCTTATCTATAGTAGATCAAGAAATAATTTACCTGTAATCAATAATTATTAAATTATTTATTGATCTACTATAATTTATGGTTGATGAGCCTTATAGTAGTTAAAGCTTGTCATCGCCTAAATTTTTTTATAGATCCCGGAATAAATCTTAGGATATGTAGCATCATAGCAATGATTTATGTAAGTAATTAAAGTGGAAAATCATTGCTTGATCTACTATAATTTAAACAAACTTCGCCTAGAAAACTATTAAAACCAATTTAAATTGTTACATTGTTGTAATTGGTTGTTGCTTAAAAGTGAGCTAGACCTTATAAGGATGTCTCTTGATTTTAATAAAATAAGGATGTTGAGATTGTACTTATGGAAGAGTTTATCAAAGTAGTTGGAGCCAAAGAAAATAATTTAAAAAATGTTAGTATAACTTTACCGCGTAACCAACTTGTTGTTATTACTGGTTTAAGTGGATCGGGAAAATCATCTTTAGCTTTTGATACTATCTATGCTGAAGGGCAAAGAAGATATGTAGAGAGTTTATCTTCTTATGCTAGACAATTTTTACAAATGCAAGATAAACCAGATGTAGAATCAATTACCGGTTTATCCCCAGCTATTGCTATCGATCAAAAAACTGTATCTAAAAATCCTCGTTCAACTGTGGCTACAGTTACCGAAGTTTATGATTATATGCGACTATTATGGGCGAGAATAGGAATACCTTATTCGCCAACAACAGGTAAACCGATTAGTAGCCAAACTATTTCTGATATGATTGATATAGTTAGAAAATTACCAATTGGAACTAAGTTTTATATTCTAGCCCCTTTTGTTCGCGGTAGAAAAGGTGAGCATATCAAAGAAATTATGGAATTAAAACGTCATGGTTTCTCGCGGATAAAAATTGATGGTAAATTATATGATATTGATAATTTACCCGAAATAGACAAAAATAAAATTCACCATATGGAAGTATTGGTGGATAGATTGATGTTAACTGAAGAATTAAGTAATAGGCTTGCTGATTCTCTAGAAACCGCAATAAGTATTTCTGATGGTTTAGTTTATGTCGAGATAGTATCGTTACCTGAAAATTACGATGATACTTTACCTGAAAATCAAGGTAGGTCTAAAGTTAAAAAAGGTGATAGATTAGTTTTTTCAGAAAAATTTGCCTGTCCAGAATCAGGGTTTACTATAGCTGAAATTGAACCAAGAATTTTTTCTTTTAATAGCCCTTATGGTGCGTGTAGTGATTGTGACGGACTAGGGACTGAAGTTTATTTTGCCCCAAATTTAGTTGTACCTAATGAAAGTTTAAGTTTAGGGCAGGGAGCTGTTGTTCCTTGGGCTAATTCTAAAATATATATGCAAATACTAAAAGCGGTGGCCCAGCATTATGGTTTTAGTTTAGATACTCCTTTTGTTAAATTAGATAAAAAAGCTCAAGATATAGTATTGCATGGCTCTGAAGGTGAAGTCATTAGAATGGAATATTATGATGGAGCTAGAAAATATAATGTTGAAAAAGCTTTTGAAGGAGTCCTTCCATACTTAAATAGAAAATTATCTGAATCAGATCAAGGTTGGATGCAAGAAGAATTAAGTAAGTTTCAAGATTTAACCGATTGTCATGTTTGTAGTGGATATAGATTAAAGCAAGAATCTTTATGCATTAAAATTGCCAATTGTCATATAGGTGAAGTAAGTGCTTTAAGTATTTCTGAAGCAATTAAATGGTTTGCAGCTTTAAATGATAAATTAAGTGTTATCCATCAGACTATTGCTGAGAGAATTTTAAAAGAATTAAGTAAACGTTTGCTTTTCTTAAATAATGTAGGTTTAGATTATTTAACTTTAGATCGTGAATCTGGAACTTTATCTGGTGGTGAAAGCCAAAGAATTAGATTAGCCTCGCAAATAGGCTCGGGTTTAAGTGGAGTTTTATATGTACTAGATGAGCCATCAATTGGTCTACATCAATGCGATAATCAAAAATTGTTAGAAACTCTTCAGCATCTTAAAGAGCTGGGCAATACTGTTATTGTAGTTGAACATGATGAAGATACAATGCGTCAAGCTGATTTCTTGGTAGATATTGGTCCTGGAGCTGGTATTCATGGTGGTGAAGTTGTGGCTATGGGAACTCCAGCTGAAGTTGAAGAAAATCCTAGAAGCATAACAGGTCAATATTTAAGTGGTAAAAAATATATCGCTTTACCAAAACAATTGCGCAAATGGAATGAAAAAAGAGTTATAAAAATAATTAATGCGCGGGCTAATAACCTAAAAAATGTTACTGTATCTATACCTCTTGGTGTGTTTACTTGTGTAACTGGAGTATCCGGTGGTGGAAAGTCTAGCTTAATTATTCATACATTATATAGCGCTATTTCAAAAAAATTAAATGGTGCTAAGACTAATCCTGGGCCTCATGATAGTATTACTGGTCTTGAAGCTATTGATAAAGTGATAGAAATTGATCAATCGCCAATTGGCAGAACTCCAAGGTCAAACCCGGCAACTTATACTGGGGCATTTGGACCAATTAGAGATTGGTTTACTAATTTACCAGAATCAAAAACCCGTGGTTATAAAGCTGGTAGATTCTCCTTTAACGTAAAAGGTGGGCGTTGTGAAACTTGCCAAGGTGATGGATTATTAAAAATTGAAATGCATTTTTTACCTGATGTTTATGTTAAATGTGATGCATGTAATGGTCAGCGATATAATCGTGAAACTTTGCAGATTAAATATAAAGGTAAGTCAATTGCTGATGTATTAAATATGACTGTTGCGGAAGGTGTAGTATTTTTCTCAAATATTCCAGTTATTTGTGAAAAACTTGACGCTCTAAATGAAGTTGGTTTGGGTTATATTAAGCTCGGCCAATCTGCAACTACTTTATCTGGGGGTGAAGCGCAAAGGGTTAAATTAGCTAAAGAATTATCAAGACGTTCAACTGGTCGAACTTTATATATATTGGATGAGCCGACAACCGGTCTTCATGCTGATGATATTAATAAATTATTAAAAGTGTTACATCAGCTAGTGGATAGTGGTAATACTATAGTGGTAATTGAGCATAATCTAGATGTTATTAAAACCGCAGATTTTATCTTGGATATAGGACCAGGTGGCGGTGATAAAGGCGGAAATGTGGTAGCTACTGGTACTCCTAGAGAAGTTGCTGACAATAAAGATAGTATTACTGGGCAATTTTTGAAACCTTATGTTGATAATGGAAAATATTAATAGTTTACGAATAGTAGATTTTGTTATAGATATCTCTTTTTAGGAGATTAAAGGTAAGTTATGCTACAACCTAGGGTTATTGAATTAATAGAACAAAGTTTTGAGCCTTTGCGGCACAATGCTAGTAGATTTACGCGAGTTTTTTATGAGCGTTTATTTGAAGTTGATCCAACTTTAAAAAAACTTTTTATAAGGGACATAAGAGAGCAGCGAAAAAAATTCTTTCGCAAAATGGACTTTATAATTAAACATCTAACTGATCCAGAAAAATTAGAACCTGATTTGCAGGAGCTTGGCTCTAGACATGATTATTACAAAGTAAGTCGTGACGATTATCGTACGTTTTTTAGTGCTTTCTTATATGCTTTGTCGGCAGCTATGGGTAAAAAATTTACTCCAGAAGTTCGTGAAGCTTGGTATGAGTTATGTGAGTATATAGCTTGCTTAATGAGTCCGGAAATTAACAGCGAAAAAGGCCTAATGCTCTTAGGTAAAAAAGAAGAGCGGGCACAAATAGCAGAAGATAAAATTAAGCAAGAACAGAAAGAAGCTGAGTTGGCTTAGTTACAGCAGTTAAAGCTTTTCATTGCCTAAAATTTTTTATATAGTTGCCCGTGAAAAAACATCTTACGATATTTTTTCAGTTACAATAATGA
>CAYZBM010000099.1:0-5871 GCA_964476705.1 uncultured Rickettsiales bacterium
CCTAAAGAAAAATAAATCCTGAGAAAAAATTATAGAGCTAACAGCTCCCGCACCTTAGCAATCGCCTCAGCCAAAGCCTCAATATTAGTTCCACCAGTTTGAGCAAAATTGGGCTTACCGCCGCCACCTTTGGCGCCTACTATTGGTGCTACTTCTTTAATAAAATTTGCTGCATTAAGCTTATTTGTTAAAGAATCAGAAAGGGCAATAATAACTGAGGCCTTATTTTCAAAGCTTGACGCTAGAACTATTATCGCATCATTATTTTTCTTTAAAGTCTCTAAAGCATATTCTCTTAAATCTTGTGGAGATGCTTCTTTAAAGATTCTAGAGATAAAATTAACTCCATTAATATTTTCTGGTGCCACATCACTATTTTCGCCAGAAAACATAGTAGCTTTGCGTAAATTATTTAATTCCTGTTCAAATTCTTTACGTTCTTTAATTAAATTTTCTAATCTATCATTAAGCTGGTCTGGAGAAATTTTTAATTTAGCTGCCGCATCCATTAGTTTTTTCTCAATCTCTTGGGTTAATTTAACCGCCCGATCTCCGGTTACCGCTTCTATTCGTCTAACACCAGAGGCTATAGCTCCTTCTGAGATAATTTTAAATAAACCAATATCCCCGGTATAATTTACATGGGTTCCACCACAAAGCTCGGTTGAATAAGATTTATCGACAATTTTTTCACCCATCGATAATACCCGAACTTCATCGCTATATTTTTCACCAAATAAAGCTAAAGCTCCCGATTTAATTGCCTCTTCTTGTTTCATTATATGAGTTTGCACTTGGCTATTTTGCCTAATCACATTATTTACTTTATCTTCAACTAAGATTTTTTCTTGGGCGCTTAAGGCCTTAGGGTGGCTAATATCGAATCTAAGATAATCTTCAGCAACTAGCGAGCCTTTTTGAGTTACATGTTCACCTAGAACCTCACGTAAAACCGCATGTAAAATATGAGTCGCAGAATGGTTAGATCTTAATTTATCTCGTCTAATTTTATCCACAATAGTAGTTATAATTTCACCAGTTTTTATACTGCCGGAAATTATCTCGGCTTCATGAACATGTAAACTACCTAGATGTTTTACGGTATTTAAAATTCGCGCTTCAAAATTTTTACCTTTAATAGTCCCATGATCACCTTCTTGCCCACCAGATTCGGCATAAAATGAGGTCTGATTTAGCACTATATATATTTTATCATCTTTGTTTGCACTAGCTACCAGCTCTCCATCTTTAACTATAGCTAATACTTGTCCCTGAGCTTCACAAGTTTCATAACCTAGAAATTCAGTAGCCCCATGTTCTTCTTTTATTTTATACCAAATTTCTTCAGATTTTTTTTCTCCCGATCCTTTCCAGGCAGCTCTTGCTCTTTGTTTTTGCAAACTCATAGCTTGCTTAAAACCTTCTTCGTCAACTTCTATACTACGCGCCCGTAATATATCTACGGTTAAATCATAAGGAAAACCATAAGTATCATAGAGCTTAAAGGCTATATCACCTGATAATATTCCACCTTTATTTAAATTCTCAGTTTCTTTATCGAGTAATTTTAAGCCTCGATCTAAGGTATCTGAAAAATTTTCTTCTTCTAATTTTAAAATCTCAGTAATTAAACCAGATGCTCTATTTAATTCTGGATAAGCCTCCCCCATTTCTTTAATTAGGCTTGGTACCAATTTATACATTAAAGAATCTTTATAACCGATTTGTTTTACATGGCGCATAGCTCGACGCATTATTCTACGAAGTACATAACCACGACCTTCATTAGATGGCATAACTCCATCAGCTAGTAAAAAACTACTTGATCTAATATGATCCGCTATAACTCTAAAAGAATTTATATTTTTATCTGCAGAAATTTTACTAATATCTTCGGTGGTTTTTATAATATTTTTGAATAAATCTATATCATAATTATTATGCACATGCTGTAATACCGCCGCCATTCTTTCTAAACCCATTCCAGTATCTATAGAAGGAGCTGGTAATTTTACTTTAGTACCATCTGATAAACTTTCATATTGCATAAATACTAAGTTCCAGATTTCAATAAACCGATCACCATCTTGATCTTTAGAGCCCGGAGGTCCGCCAAAAATTTCAGCACCATGATCATAGAAAATTTCTGAACATGGACCGCAAGGACCCGTATCACCCATCATCCAAAAATTATCGGAACCTTTAATTCGAATAATTTTGTCATCATTAAAGCCTGCAATTTTTTTCCATAAATTAAAAGCTTCATCATCATCATGATAAACGGTAATTAATAATTTATCTTTAGGTAGGGCAAAATCTTTAGTTAAAAGATTATAAGCATAATAAATTGCTTCTTCTTTAAAATAATCACTAAAAGAAAAATTACCCATCATTTCAAAAAATGTATGGTGGCGAGCAGTATAACCTACATTATCTAAGTCATTATGCTTACCACCAGCTCTAACACATTTTTGTGCGGTAGTTGCTCGTTTATAATCACGAGTTTCATTCCCAGTAAAGATATCCTTAAATGGTACCATTCCAGCATTAGTAAACATTAAAGTTGGATCATTATGCGGAACAAGAGGCGCAGAGCTTATCACCCTGTGCCCATTATTTTCAAAAAATTTTAAAAAAATGGCCCGAATATCATTAACTGAGTACATAAAACCTTACGCTGTTTCTTTGATCTTGTTTTTACCTACATTTTGTAGTTCATTCTTATTTTGAACATATTGTTCATTCTCAACAATAGCTGCATCACTACCTGTACTATCTGTAAGACCTGCAATTAACCTTATTTTCTTCTCAATTTCAACTGCTATTTCAGGATTTTTAAGTAAATATTCTTTAACATTCTCCTTACCTTGGCCTATTCTGATACTATTATAAGAGTACCAAGATCCTGATTTTTCAATGATTTCCTTAGAAACACCAATATCGATAACTTCACCCATCTTTGAGATTCCTTCGCCATAAATAATATCAAATTCAACCTGACGGAAGGGAGGCGCTACCTTATTTTTAACCACTTTTACCCTAGTTTGACTGCCAATAACCTCTTCTTTATCTTTTAAAGAACCAATTCTTCTAATATCAATTCTAATAGATGCATAAAATTTTAAGGCATTACCTCCAGTTGTCGTCTCAGGACTACCAAACATTACCCCTATTTTCATCCGAATTTGGTTAATAAAAATAACTATAGAACCAGTCCGTGATACTGAAGCGGTAAGTTTACGTAAAGCCTGGCTCATTAATCTGGCCTGCAGACCCATATGCGAATCGCCCATTTCGCCCTCAATTTCAGCTTTTGGTGTAAGGGCGGCGACAGAATCTATCACCACTACATCTATAGCGCCTGAGCGCACCAAAGTATCGGCAATCTCTAAAGCTTGCTCCCCTGTATCTGGCTGAGAAATAATTAAATTATCAACATCAACTCCAATTTTTCGAGCATATGCCGGATCAAGGGCATGTTCAGCATCAATAAAGGCACAAGACCCACCAGCTTTTTGCGCCTCAGCAATAATATGTAAAGTTAAAGTAGTTTTACCAGAACTCTCCGGGCCATAAATTTCAATTATTCTGCCCTTAGGTACCCCACCTACCCCTAAAGCAATATCTAAACCTAAAGATCCGGTCGATATAGCTTCAACTTTTAAGATTTGTTTATCGCCAAATTTCATAATCGCACCTTTACCGAAAGCTTTTTCGATTTGTGCGATAGCCGTATCAAGTGCACGTTGTTTGTTATTTTCTTCCATTTTATTTTAACTCCTAAAATTTTTATTTATTTTTATTGAAGATTTTTAATTTAAAAAATAAACAACAATTCATCCGGCTAAATGATTTGATGTAATTTGTTCTATGTAATAATAACAAATCTCTTTTTCTTGTAAATGCAAATAAAAAATATACATCTTTATCTTTCATCTTTATTGACAAGATATTTTAATTATTTAATATTAATAAACGTAATTATATTAAGTAATTATATACGACCTAAAATTAATTTATTAAAAGGTAGACAAAATGGCAGCAGAACATAAAAATAATTTTATTATTACCCCTGAAGAGATAGAAAAAATACAAAATTTTATTAATGAATCGCGACAAATAAAATTTCCAGCCCGCGATTCAAATGGCAATATTATCCCGGAATTACAAACAGATCAATTTAGTTATGTTGCAAAAAGAACAAATGGCGATAAAACATCATATGTAGTAGTTCCATTTAAAGATGAATTTATTCTAAAATTATGCCAAGAATTAGGTTTAAAGGCAGAACATTTAGCTGCGCAATTAGCTTTTTTTACCCAACGATTTACTGGAGCAGAAAAAGACTCAAACTTACTCAAGGAATATTGGGAAAAACCTACTAGTATCATTAAAACAGAATTTAGCGCTAAGTATCCTCAATTAAAAGATTTTATTGATCCGCTCGTTGAGAAACATGAAGATGGCAAAGATGTAAAACTTCGCGAAACCTTAGCTCTACTCGGCATGAATTTTACCGCTTTTGCTCAATGTAAAGAAGATCAGTTTAACTTAAAACCGTTAGAAAAAGAACTGTTAGAAAAAAAAGGTATAGAATTAACTAAGGAAGAAACAAATGTCCTAACAAAGATAAATAAAACTAAATCTTTATTAATTGAGAGAGGGGCACTAGAAACACCTGATTCAATTGGTGCTTTAGGTGGTTTTGCAGCAGCGCAATATATTTTAGAAGCGAAAGATAAATATGGTTTATTAAAAAATTTACCTACTAATGCTTTTGAAATGATTCTTCAAGCTACCTTAAAGAGAGAAGGAGTTGAAGAACTAACAGAAGCACATGTTACAGACAAAAAATTTATTGCTACTTTAATGAAAGCCGTAGATACAACTCTTAAAACCACAATAGCTAATTTTCCAGATATCACATTTTCTACTTGGCCTTTTGATTCAAAAGCTATGCGTTTATTAAATCCTTCTTTTGCCGGAGTAATGAGTGAAGAAAAAGTTAATAATTCAGATATAACTGGCGTAAATTTCTGTGGCACAGCCAGTTCTTTTTGCACCAGAATAGAAGTCGAGGAAGAATTACTTGATCAAATTTATAAGCAATTTAGAATGGGTGCTAAAGCAGTAGGGCAAATTGATAAGCAACTTAGCAAAAAGCCTAACCTATCGGAAGATGAGAAAGAAGTAAGAGGTATCAAACTTGTTCCTTTATTGGAAGCTTTATTAAGCTCAACACTCAAAGATCGAACAAGTCAAGATCAACAAGCAACTAAAGAACGTTACAAATATGGCCATGAATATCTTGTCCAGATCGATGAAGCAGCCGAATTATTAGGCAATGACCCTAAACAAGTAAAAGAATTAGGGCAAGCCTTACAAAAACTGGCATTTGCTCGCTTTAATGGCGAACAGGTTTTAGATATTCAAGAATATATAAATTTTTTAACTCCAGAAAAAAAAGAGCTATTTAAAGCATTTCAAGAAGGATTGGATAAAGGGTTAGAGGAAACTAAACAAATTCAATCTCGACAACAGGATAAACAACCAGATCCTAAGCTAGCAAAAGCTGGAATTACCTCTCCAGCAAAAACAATAAGAGTCTCTGTAGTATAATTATAATCTTATTTTTCGACTATAGTAGATTAAAAAATGATTGACTGTAAAATACATAGTTGCCCGTGAAAAAACATCTTACGATATTTTTTAAGGTGCGGTAATGAATAATCTATACTTAAGGGTAGGCGCCTTAAGTATAGATTATAAATTCTTCAAAAATTTACTACTTTAAAATTTTTGTTAAATATAAATTGCAAGTTTTTAAAACAATTATTATCAAAACCTTGCAATTTATATAAAGAAGAAAAA
>CAYZBM010000100.1:0-5599 GCA_964476705.1 uncultured Rickettsiales bacterium
ATTTCATAGCCCAATCAAATCTTACTAAATTTGACATAAGTAAAACTCCTTAAATTTATTTAATATTATATAATTGATTTAATTCCGGCTACTATGTGCGGATATACCATAGTATTTCAAACATCACAACTAGAATATATAAATTTTATATTAACGAGCAATTTCGATCACCGAATTATCTAGACTTTTGGCAGCACCTTTTTGAGGGAAATATGGTATTAATATCTTAGTAACATTCTCGGTTGCTTTGACTATAGCTTTAGGTAATCCTTCTAAGCGGACATTAGTAGTTAGCTCTAGAATTATAGAATTCCAACTTTCGTCAGAAATTTTCTCTCGAACAATTTGACTTGTAAATATGTGAACATAACGCTCCGCAATAGAAATATAAAGTAACACTATTGGAGTATCTCTAGAAACCTGCCGAGAAACATTTAAATATTCTTCACCTGCACGTTTTGCAGCTCTAGCATGCAAAATATTTTTTGGAACAAATCTTAAAATTTGCTGATTTAAAAAAGGAATAAAAGAAAGTAAAATTATAGCTAATAACTGAATTGTAAAAAGTAAAGGAAAGGATGTTACTATTTTTGTACTCCATAAAACAATATCAATCATACTGCCAGCCATAAGACCATAAAGTAATAGATAGCTCTGATAGACATCACTTGCAGGAGCAACTACTGTTACCAAATCAGCACTAGTTATGTTTTCTGCTTTAGCCACAGCCTGCTCAATTAATTCTTTATCATTGTTGGATAAAATTTTTACCATGATCCAGATGAACCTCCTCCACCAAAATTTCCACCACCCCCGCCAAAACCTCTATTTGAACCTGAGCCACCAAATCTAGAGGAACTATTAGAAAGAATTAACATCGCAAGAAAAGGATGCTTAATTGCAAACCAAGCAAAGAAGAAAATAAATAACAACATAAATAATATTTGTATGCCAGATAATTTTTCCTTATGCGGCTCATTATCTGATATAGATTCACCACCTAAAACAGCAATTATTGCTTGTGTACCTTGGATAATACCTTTTTTTAGATCACCATTACGAAAATTTGGTAATATAATACTATTAATTATCTTACTTGCAGCAGCGTCCGTTAGAATCGGCTCTAAACCATAACCTACTTCAATTCTTACCTTTTTTTCATTAGGCGCAACAATAAGCAATGCACCAGTGTTTTTATCTTTTTGACCTATTTGCCAAGCACGCCCCAATTGATAGCCATAATCCTCAATAGGCAAATCTTGAAGTGAAGAAATAGTAACTACTACAATTTGATTTCCGGTACCATTTTCATAATCTACAAGTATTTGCTCCAAATTTTGAACTGTCTTTTTTGAAAGAATATTTGCTTCATCTACTACTCTGGCGCTAAGTGCAGGAAAATTAGGAGCCGCAAGGGCTCCTAAGCTCAAAAATATAATAGTAATAAATGTAAGGATAATCCTCATTATTTAAAACTTAACAACAGGCGGTTTTTCTGAACCTTCAGTAGCGGTAAAATTTGCCTTTACTTTTGCTCCATAAATTTTGGCCCAAATTAGACCAGGAAAAGTTCTAACCGTAGTATTATATTGCAAAATGGTTTCAATATAATCTCTACGTGAAATTGTGATCCGATTTTCAGTGCCCTCTAACTGTGATTGTAAGGCTAAGAAATTTTGATTGGCTTTTAAATCAGGATATTTTTCAACAACTACCATAAGCCTTGATAAAGCAGAGGAAACCTTTCCTTGCGCGGCCTGAAATCTTTTAACCGCCTCAGGATCAGAAAGCTGCTCAGTAGTTAAATTAATTTTTGTAGCATTAGCACGAGCTTCAATCACATCTACTAAAGTTTTTTGTTCAAAATTAGCATAGCCCTTAACTGTTTCTACTAAGTTAGGAATTAAATCTGTACGACGCTGATATTGATTTTGCACTTCAGCCCAAGAAGCATTAACCTTCTCATCTAAACGAGGAATATTATTAATACCACTCCCTACAAACAGAACTATTACAACAAGAGCAATAATTATCCAAATTTTACGATTCATCATATTATCTCATTTTATGTTAAATTTTACTCAAGACCAATATATGATTACAATAGATAATATTCAATATAAAGATTAAATTTTACTTCAAGTACTGACCAGCTTGCAAAAATTTATAAGGATTTATTGGCTCACCTCGAAAAGAAATTTCATAATGTAAATGTGAACCGGTACTTCTACCAGTATTACCTTGCAATCCAATAACCTGACCTTTTTTCACCCGATCACCTTGTTTTACAAGTAAAGTATTTAAGTGGCCATATCTAGTAGTTATGCTTGAGGTATGCCTAATATCAATCATATTCCCATAAGCTGCTCCCCTGCCAGCAAATGATACTATCCCATCTGCGGTCGCTAAAATCTCACCTTTATATTTTCCAACTAAATCAACACCTTCATGTCTGGCTGCAACTTTACGCATTGGATCAACTCTAGCGCCAAAATAACTACTAATATAATAATCAGAAGCCAAAGGAGCTGTTAAAGGTAATTTCTGAATTAAATTTTCCAGTTCTAGCAAATATTTAATATCCACATCAAACTGCTCTTTATCTAAATAAAAAGCCTTAGATTTTTTACTTAAGGGAATAAATGGACCACCTTCATTAGCCAAAGATTTTTCTAGTCTTTTATAATGAACATCTCTAACGCGCATCGCATATTTAAAACCAAGATTAGCATCAGCAATTTGGTTAACATTAAGACCGGTAAAACTAATAAAACGCTCTAAGCCTTTAATTCTTTTGGAAACTTTATCTCTAATACTAAATAATATTTTACCAACGCTATAATCATCGGTCTCATCTAGCAATTTTTTTTCAGCATTGCTATCACTCTCTTCTTCATTTAAGGCAAAATAAATATTATCTTTATCATTATCCGGATAAATATTTTTACCTTCAACTTTTGGTTCATTTTTATTCTCAGGTTTATTATCAAGTAATAGATCAGAATTAGCTATATATTCATATAGATAAGCAAAACTATTGCGCATGTTAGAGATTTGAAAACGTAAATTCTTATTTGCGACTGAAGCTATCCAAACTTTACGTTCTTTTTCTGAAACTATTTCCTCTAAAGCCAAATATCTACTAAGACCATAAGAAAATAAAACTAATGAGCTACTAAATAAAATAACAAAAATAATCTGAAAATAACTACTTATGCTCAGCGATAAGGTTTTTTTCTCGGTTATAATTAGTATTTTTTTACGTTTAAAACAATAGCTTAAAAAAGATAGAACATCTTTAAAATGACGTTTATTATCTTTATCTGGTGCTAGTAACTTATTTTTATTCTTAGGCAAAAATAACATCAAACCCACACTTAAATTAAAAAACAACATTATCCTAGAGAGAGAGCTCAAGCTTTCCCATGTTATTTTTATGTTTATCTACTTGATTTTAAGGCTATATTAATAGCTATACTATAGCAATTTTTTAAATATTAATATTAAATATTTAACTATTTAAGCAGCATAATTTGGTGCTTCACGAGTAATTGTTATATCATGTGCATGGCTTTCTTTCAAGCCAGCATTAGTTATTCTCACAAACTTACAGTTTTCCTGCATTTCCTGAATATTTTTACTGCCCGTATAGCCCATAGAAGCCTTTAAACCACCAATTAGCTGATGGACAACGCTTGATAATGAACCTTTAAACGGCACAATACCCTCAACTCCTTCAGGAACCAATTTTAACTGGTCTTTAATTTCTTGCTGAAAATAACGGTCAGCAGAGCCACGAGCCATAGCGCCAACTGAACCCATACCTCTATATGATTTATACGATCTACCTTGGTATAAAATCATCTCTCCTGGACTTTCATCAGTCCCCGCAAATAACGAACCTATCATCACACCATCAGCACCAGCGGCAATAGCCTTAGCTAAATCACCAGAATATTTAATTCCACCATCAGCTATTACTTTTACTTTATGTTTTTTGCAAATTTCAACTACATTCATAATTGCCGTTAATTGCGGCACCCCAACGCCAGCTACAATTCTGGTCGTACAAATAGAACCAGGTCCAATCCCTACTTTAACAGTATCAGCCCCCGCATCTATTAACGCCTTAGCTCCATCACTGGTAGCTATATTACCCGCAATAATCGTAGTATTTCCAGAGATTTTTTTAATATTTCTTACTGTATCTAAAACTTTTTTCGAATGGCCATGCGCGGTATCTATAACCAAAACATCTACACCCTCAGCGATTAATGCACTGGCCCTCTCTAAAGTATCCGCGCCAGTACCTACTGCAGCTGCCACCCTAAGCCTACCTTTTTCATCTTTAGAGGCACAAGGAAATTGCTGAGCTTTTTCAATATCGCGAACCGTAATCAGACCAACACAGCGATAATTATCATCAACTACTAATAATTTTTCAATTCGATGTTGATGTAGCAAAATTTTAGCATCAGATAGATCAATATTCTCTTTAACTGTAACTAAACCTTCACGAGTCATTAGTTCTGATACTTTTTGGTTGTAATTATCCACAAAGCGCATATCCCGGTTACTTAATATTCCAACCAAAGCTCCATTATCTGACCTTGCTACAGGAATTCCTGAAATATTATATTTAGCAACTATATCAACTGCATCTTGCAGCGTTGACTCTGGCGATATAGTGATAGGATTTACCACCATTCCGGCTTCAAATTTTTTAACTTTTTTAACTTCTTCTTGTTGTCTTTCAATAGTTAAATTGCGGTGAATACAACCTAAAGCACCATTTTGCGCCATAGCAATTGCAAGTCTAGCTTCAGTTACCGTATCCATAGCCGAGGAGATAAGCGGAACTTTAAGCTTTATATTTTTACTGATAAAAGTAGATGTATCAACATCCATAGGCAAAATATCAGATGGCCCAGGAACCAGGAGAACATCATCAAAAGTAAGAGCAATTTCAGGGATTATCTTAGACATAGAAGCAAACTACCATAATATATAACGTTTGCGTGGTCAATATACGGATTTTATGGAAGATTGCAAGCATTTTATTAAGACTTAATTGTTAATAAATAGTTAATATACATAAAATATATTTTAAAGTAATTATTGACAATCCGATCGAATTAAGATAAATTAATATATTAATTAATTTCAACTAAAAATACCTAGAGATTTATGCCAGAACTTACAGGAAACGATCCAGCATATAATAATATTAATGCCCTGCTGAAGAATAAAAATATTGAGGCCAAATGGCGCTACAACCAAGAAACCGACACGAATATTTTAATTCTTCCAACTAAAAGTTGGTGCATTGAGATGGGTGCTGAATTGCAGAATAATTATAAGTTTAATTTACCTGCTCTTAAAAAATCAATTATATCTTTACCACCAGAGCTTGGATTCGATGATAAGGCAAGCGGCATACCGCTAGGACCAGAAGAAATAAAATTACTCTCATCTTTACCTAAAAAATCCAACACTGTTTCGGCTGAAAATACCGTAAATAATCCATATACACAACAAGTTGCAACAGGGCTACCTCATTAAAATTTTGTTTGACAAATTATATTGTGCATAGCTGAGT
>CAYZBM010000101.1:0-5315 GCA_964476705.1 uncultured Rickettsiales bacterium
ACTGGGAAAAAAGTGTTTTTTATAAAAAAACACTTTTTCACAACCGACTATTTAATATTTATTGCAATTTTATCTATATATTGTATATACCGAGCGCGTATTCGCAATCATTTAAAGAATAAATTGTTAATTTATAGGAAAAATATTATGTCAGAACTTACTTTATCTATCATTAAGCCCGATGCTACAAAGCGTAATTTAACTGGAAAAATAAATGCTATTTTTGAAGAAAATGGTTTAGTTATAGCGGCGCAAAAAAAAGTTATTTTAAGTAAACATGAAGCTGAGCAATTTTATATTGAACATAAAGCTCGCCCTTTTTATGGCGAATTAGTTGATTTTATGATTTCAGGGCCAGTAGTTTTACAAGTACTTAAAGGTGAAAATGCAGTATTAAAAAATAGAGATCTTATGGGCGCTACTAATCCTAAAGATGCTAGAGACGGTACTATCCGTAAATTATTTTCTTTGAGTGTTGGTGAAAATTCAGTTCATGGTTCAGATAGTTTAGAATCAGCAAAAAGAGAAATTAGTTTCTTTTTCTCACAATGTGAGATTGTTGCTTAATTGCCTTTTTAAATTTTTCTCTTAAGTTTTATTAAAGAGACACTACTGCCCCATCATATCCATAGGAGATGGGGCAAAAGGTGATGTTCCTCCTACAGAAGAAGGAGATCTATTTATTGTCCCGTCCCGAGCATCTCTATTTTTATTTATAGCATCAGCTGTAGGGTCCTTTCTTTTGTAGCCAGTATTGCTGCTACTACCTCCACTAAACGACTTTAAGAAGTCCAAGTTAAAGCTTGGCATTGATAAATTATTGGGAAGTTCAATTTTTGGTAACTCAGTGCCAGTTGCATATAAAACAATAAGCAGTAATACTGCACTTACAGATAAGGTGATAATTGTGGATAAAATAGAACGCAATATAATAACAACAATCACGCTACCTACTAATACTAATGCGGCGATAACTATGTAGCCAACAATAGGATTTTCTGCGCTGGTGATACTTTGTATAATCTCGTTTATTTTATCCATATAACTTACAGAACTTGAGCTTTAATACCAATTTTAAAATAGATATTTTAATATAAGTTATTATTATTCTAGTTCGTCTTCGTCAACCCACTCACGCATTTTTTGGCTCATTTCTTCCATGGCGCGTCTAGTATCTTCAGCTTCTTTAGAAGTATCGGTTTCAAAAGCCGCATATTGTTGAACATAGATCTTAAACGCTTCAGAATCATTTAGTTGTAAAGCTGCTGTAGCTATAGTTTTAAAATAATCTTTACGATCAGCATATGCTGGATCATTAGCTACAGATTCAAGATAGTCAGCATAATTAATTAAACCATTTTCTTGGTCTTCTTGTAGCATTTCGCCCATATATTTGCCCATAAGAAACTTGTCTCTTTCGCTAGCTTCTGGGTTATCTATAGCGCGCATTAAATTTTGCATTTGATCAGACATTGCCATATTGGCTGAAGCTTCCATTAATGATGCTCCGCTAGTAGTTTTTGCCATTAAATCTTGGACATTTTGTGAAATACGTGCGATATCATCTTGGTGTTCTTCCATACGTTCAGATATAGACATTTTTTAGCAACTCCGTAATTATCTTGATTATTAAATCTTTATAATATTACTTTTATATACCAAAGATAATAGAATTGGCTAGTTAATTTTCTCTTAAAACTAACAAATAATCTTAAATTTCTAGAATTTAGTGCTATTTTTCTTGTTCTACATCAAGCTCGTAGGCGGTGTGTAGAGCTCTTAATGCTAACTCGGTATATTCCTCATCGATTAAAACGCTGATCTTAATTTCAGAGGTAGTTATCACCAAAATATTAATGTTTTTATCCGCTAGAGTTTGGAACATTTTTTGTGCAAGACCGGCATGGCTTCGCATACCAACGCCAATTACTGATACTTTAGCAACATTTTGATTTACTAGCATTTTTTCGTAACCAATTTGGTCATTAGCATTTTCAAGAGCAAGTTTAGCTCGTGTTACATCAGCTTTGGGAATAGTAAAAGTTATGTCGGTTTTTTGTCCATTCTCGGTGATATTTTGGACGATCATATCTACATTAATTTCTTGCGCAGTAAGGGGTGCAAATACTAAAGCGGCAACGCCTGGTTTATTAGGGACGTTAAGTAAAGTTATTTGTGCCTCATTACGGCTATAAGTTACACCAGTTACTAAATGTCTTTCCATGACTTCCTCCTCGGAGACTAAGAATGTTCCACCATTATTTGAAAAGCTTGATAAAACCTGAACTCTAACATTATGTTTCATCGCCATTTCAACAGATCTTAATTGTAATACTTTTGCGCCTAAAGATGCCATTTCTAGCATTTCTTCATAAGCAACTTTGTCAAGTTTGCGGGCTTTGGGTACGAGTCTTGGGTCGGCGGTATAAATACCATCAACATCTGTATATATATCGCAAAGATCAGCATCAAGCGCGGCAGCTAAGGCCACAGCTGAAGTATCAGAGCCACCTCGGCCCAAAGTTGTAATTCTATTTTCTTCAGTTATTCCTTGAAAACCGGCAATAACTGCAACTTCACCATTTTTTAAAGATTCTTTAAGCAGGCCGGCATCTATGCCTTCAATTCGAGCTTTGGAATAAACACCATCAGTTTTAAGACCAATTTGCCACCCGAGCCATGATCTGGCTTTAACTCCAAGTTCTTGTAAGGCTAGGGCCAAAAGGCCTGCCGTTACTTGCTCACCTGAGGCTACAATTGAGTCATATTCTTTTAAGGCTTCATTATTAGTTAAAGATGAAACTTCTTCACAAAAAGCCACCAGCTCATTGGTTTTGCCGGACATGGCAGATACTACCACGGCTACATTATTGCCTTTATCTACTTCTTTTTTAACTAAAGTTGCAACATGTTTAATTCTTTCAGTGTTAGCAACGCTAGTTCCACCAAATTTTTGTACAATTACTGGCATAATATCTAATTATTCTATATGTTTTTCTAAAACAAAATATAGTATTTCTTACTTGAAATGAATATATTAATGGATCCTGAATAAAACATAAAAATTGTTTATAAGTATATGTTTTTTCAGGATATGTAGCATTATAAAAATGATTGATTATATATGTATTTTATTGTCAATCATTTCTTAATCTACTATAGTTATCTAATATTAAATTTACAATATGTCCAGCAAATGAGTGAAAAAAAAGCTAAAATTTATCAAAATGAGCAAAATTCTGAGCAAGTCAGTAGTCAAACTATCGACCCAGATGAGATAGCAAAATTCTCAAAGATGGCGAGCCAGTGGTGGGATGAAGAGGGGGTGTTTAAACCATTACATAAATTTAACCCCACGCGGGTAAAATTTATTAAAGATATGGCAATTAAGCATTTTTCTTTGGCCGATAATACTAATAATAATGCGGCACCACTAAGTGGAATTAGTATTTTAGATGTAGGCTGTGGTGGTGGGCTATTGGCAGAACCATTAGCCAGATTAGGGGCTAATGTAACAGCTATTGATGCTAGTTACAAAAATATTCAAATAGCGACCTTGCATGCCAAAGAATCAGGTCTTGATATTAATTACCGAAATATTAGTGCCGAAGAATTGCTCCTTGAAAATATAAAGTTTGATATAGTTTTAAATATGGAAGTAATTGAGCATGTGGCAGACCCGGCTGCTTTTATAGCTACTCTTGCTGGCCTTATAAACCTAAGAGGCTTAATTTTTAATGCTACCTTAAATAAAACAATTAAAGCTTATCTATTTGCCATTATTGCTGCTGAATATGTTTTATCGTGGCTGCCACGTGGTACTCATGATTTTAATAAATTTATCAAACCTTCTTATTTACATAAATTTCTGGAAGATAATGGTCTCAAAGTTAAAGAGTTAGTTGGAGTTGCTTATAACCCTTTAAACGGCAAATGGTCGTTGTCACCTGATGTTAGTATTAATTATATTATGGTGGGGGAGAAGGTCATTTAATTTTTATTACTGAAATATTAAAAGACATCTAATATTCTTTTGTAAATAATATACTTCAAATTGCGCATAAGATGTTCTAAGCGCGCTTAGGTTGTTTTTAATTTATTATACGATTACTTACATATTTGCACACGCATATTTTATTTATTTTAGGCCGGAAAATACGTTGACAATGTGTGCCTATAGTGTGTATAATTTATGGAGGTAATATGGTTGAATTTTTATATGATATTGAAAAAGATAAAAAATTACAGAAGGAAAGATTTATTAGTTTTGATGAAGTTATAGAGTTTATAGAGGCTGATTGCATAATAGATATAAAAGATCATCCTATGAAGTTTAAATATCCGCATCAAAAGATCTATTTAATTGATATTAATGACTATGTATGGATTGTGCCTTACATAAGAAATGAAGATAAAATTTTCTTAAAAACTGCTTATAAAAGTAGGAAATATACTAAATTATATAAAAAAACAAATAAGGAGAATAAAGATGAGCAAGAAAACAATCAAACCAACATTAAACCCCTTAGACCAAGAAGAACAAGAGATACTAGACTTGTTTGAGGAAGGTAAATTAAAATCTTCAAAAAATGCTAAGCAAGAAATTGCAATAGCTAAAAAAGCGGCGACTAATTACATAAATGCTAAAAAAAATGCTCGGATTAATATTAGGCTTTCAAGTGATGATTTAGATAAATTAAAATCTATTGCTGTGGCGGAAGGTTTACCTTATCAAACTTTAATAGCTAGTGTTTTGCATAAATATATTGCAAGTAAGTTATAATTTATTTGGAAGTTTAAATATTTTATACACCATAAATCCGTCATCAATAGAGTTTTTTAATTTTATCTGCAATATGGTATTTTTTATTTGAAGTGACCTATACAAAAAATTAAAATAACGTTCAAGTTAAGCGGATAGATAATGGTAAACTCCGCAAACTTCTCCCAAATCCGTCATTCACGGTTCTTATCTTTTTCCCGAAATATTATCAATAAAATTAGCGCTCGACTTTGGTTGAGCGCCATAAATATTTTTATATTTTGGTTGAAAAAGAAAGAGACCTGAACCTACTTTAAGGCTTGGGAGTATCGCATAAATTTTATTTAAATTTTGCAACTGAAATGGATAGTATCTTAATTACATCTGTAAATATAGTAGATCAAGAAATAATTTACCTCTAATCAATAATTATTAAATTATTTCTATGATGCTACATATCCTGAAAAAACATATACTTATAATACTATTTATGTTTTATTCAGGATCCATAATATAGGTCATATATGGACGCCTGGTGAGTAGTCAAGAATAC
>CAYZBM010000102.1:0-5182 GCA_964476705.1 uncultured Rickettsiales bacterium
CATAGAAATAATTTAATAATTATTGATTAGAGGTAAATTATTTCTTGATCTACTACAGATCGGAGTGTTAATATATTAATAAAATATGATTTATTAGTAAAGAAAAATATTAGAGTAAGGGCGTAAGGTTTACTATAGTATTTCTTAATTGAAATGAATGTATTCTTGGATTGTAATTAATTAACCGATTATCTCTTGATGGGTACCGGTCTACTTATTTTCCTACAAAATATTAAAATATTTTGGGAAAATATAGGAACAACGTCATCCCGACTCGATCGGGGGCGGCATGATGGTATGGAGGGATTTACTTAGTTTCCGTCAATTTTTCCTTAAGGTAACATTATTGATTGTGTTAATTTTTTTTGCGTTAAGATTTATGCCCAGTACTAAGGTCTAATACTAAGATGACAAAGATATAACCGACATCTGACAGCCATAAGCGGCTTCTTTATTCTTGCAACTTCTTCTATAACTAAAGAAATCTGCATCATTAACACAAGTATCGTAGGCAAAATGCTCGATATTGCTGTACTCTATGCCAATTAATTGTTTTTCGACAAAAAGCCTTAAGTTAAAATGAGGTTTGGCTTTGCTAATATCAAAAAATTGCTGATGATTTTGGTTAGTATTAATAAAATTATCATAAAATTCTTGGCCAACTTCATAAGATTCTACGCCAATACATGGTCCAATTAAGACTTTTATGTTGGGTAACTCAGCTCCGATCTTAACCATGGCAGTAATAGTATTTTGGATAATTCCTGATAAGGCTCCTTTCCAACCGGCATGAGCTGCGCCAATTACTTGATTTTCTGGATCAAAAAATAAAACTGGGCAACAATCCGCGCTAAGTACTGCTAAAACAAGATTTTTTTTATTAGTAACTATGCTATCTGCTTGAGTTTGATCATTTATTAGATCAGTGGTTGATTTTATGGTTATAACTTTATTGCTGTGAACTTGCTCTAATATACAGAGATTTTTATTATTAAGATCTAAAGCTTTTAAAGCAATCTCACGATTCTTAATAACATTATCTTTGTTATCGCCAGAGCGAATATTACAATTAAGTGAATTATATAGGCTGGAACTTACTCCGCCTTTACGACCAAAAAATCCATGGAGAGTTTTGATATTAGGGTCAAATAAATAATTAGGTTTAGTCATGTTTTTAGAATCCTACTGGCTTTGGTAAACTGGTGTTACTTAAACATAAACATCTAAATAATTCCCCCATTTGATCTTTTGTCGTTAATCTAGCTAAGGCGAGGTCAACTTCTTTTATTTGCTCAGGATTCTTTTGCTTGAGTATTTGCGCTCGTAAATTTATCCCTAGATTATTTAAAAATGAACCTTGGCCGATGGGGCCAGAAATATTTACCCCCATTACTGAATGTTTCAAAGCGGTAAAATTTACATGTGAGGTAATGTCGCTATCGCCAATATTTGCTAACACTTCTTGATATTTATGATTTCTGACAGCTTGTAAGGTGTCTCCATAAGCTGGTTCCTCATAACCATAATCAATAATTAAAGCTGCTCCATTATAAAATCTTATTTGGTTTGCAATTTTATTTATGAGTGAAAATGAACTATGGCTGATTTCTTTAATAGTGCCTTCTTGATATTCGCTAGCAAATTTAAAATCTGATTTTTCTAAAATTACAACTAATTCATTATTTTTATGAGTAATCTTTCGTTCACACCATTTACCATCTTTTTTAACAAATTGATCTATAGGTAAAGCATCAAATAATTCATTGGCAATTATTATTGAAGGTGAGGTTGGAATATCATCAAATTTAGTTTGCCAAGAAATATTAGGATGACTATCTTTTAATTTATTTGTTTGCATTTTAGTTAAAATTGGACTGGTCTCAATCATAATAACTGATAAAGCTTTAGAAAATCCTGGAACATGTGCTGTTGATCTTAATAGATCATGCATTAAAGTCCCGCGCCCCGGGCCAATCTCAATAATATTAATTTGCTGTGGCGAATTCATTTGCAACCAAACAGATACGCACCACACTCCTAACATCTCGCCAAACATTTGACTGATTTCTGGAGCGGTTACAAAATCACCTTCTTTGCCAAAAGGATCTTTTTTCTGATAATACCCATAAACAGGATGGCTTAGGGCAAATTCCATAAATTTACTTACAGAGATAGGCCCTGAAGCATCAATATATTTTATTACTTCTTCTTTTAGTGAAGGCATAAAGCTACCTATGCTTTTTTATCAGTACTGTTAGTGCTTTGCTTATCTCTTTTAATTAATAAGGCAAAACTAATTAAAAGCATAGGAACTGAAAGAATTTGGCCCATGGTAAAATTCATAAAAATAAAACCTAAATTATCATCAGGTTGTCTAAATAATTCCATAGTAATTCGAGAAATTGAATAAAATAATAGGAAAAATCCTGATAACATGCCACGATTCTTGCGGATATTTTTAAAATGGGCTAAAATACAAAGAATGGTAAATAATAATAAACCTTCGGTACAAGCCTCGTATAATTGGCTAGGGTGTCTTGGTAGTGGACCACCATTTGGAAAAACTATAGCCCAAGGAACATCGGTAACTCTACCATATAATTCACCATTAATAAAATTGGCAATACGACCAAAAAATAAGCCTATAGGCGCGGCTACGGCAGCTAAATCAGTTATTGCTAAAAAAGGGTAAGAATTTTTTTTGGCGAAGACAAACAAGCCAGTAATAAGACCAATAAGACCACCGTGAAAAGACATGCCACCTTTCCAAATTTTTAATATTTCTATTGGTTCACTTAAATAATAAACTGGATGATAAAAAATTGTATAACCAATTCTGCCGCCAATAACAATACCAATAACTGCCCAAAACATTAAATCATCAAAAGGTTTTAAGTCTTTAAGGCTTGGAGGTTTGTTATTTATGTATTTTATATACCAGGCTCCTAATAATACACCAGCAAGATAAGCAAGTGAATACCAGCGTATAGCCAGAGGACCGATTTGGAATATAATCGGATCTATATTTGGGTAGGTAAGCATATGTTTATAGTTCCTTTAATATATCTCTTTACTATTTACCATTTAATTATTACTAATCAAGTATTAACTAGATTTTGTAGATATTTAATTGGATGGTTAGCATTATGGCAGATAAAAAAGATTTATTTGAAGATATTTCAAAGTTAGCTGGTTCTATGGCAGACACAGCAGTACATTCGTTGGTAGATTTAAAAAAACAAGTAGCAGAGAGCGCTAAACATAAAGTTGCAGATTTATTAGAAAAAACAGATTTGATACAAAGAGAAGAGTTTGAAGTATTAAAAAAAATGCTGCAAAAAATGAAATTAGAAAATGAGCAGTTAAATAAAAGGCTTGCCCATATTGAGAAAAAACTTAAGAAAAAATCTTTAAAAAATAAAAAAAATATTAAAGATATAATAAACTAGTAAAACAGGAATTATAAATAAATGACAAAAATAACCAAACATATAGTCTTGGTCGGCTGTGGTAAAATGGGTAGTAGCCTAGTTGAGGGTTGGTTAAAAAATGGAATTCTAGCCAGCAATATAACAATTATTGAACCAAATTTAGCAAATGAGAATTTATTACGGGATAATAAAATTGCATCATATGCTGACTATAAAGAAATAGCGCTTAAACTACCTAAACATATTGTAGTTTTTGCGGTAAAACCGCAAAGCCTAAAAGAGGTCTTAAATGATTATAAAAATGACAATATAGAAGCTTATATTACAATCGCTGCTGGTAAAAAACTTGCTTTTTATGAAGAAATTTTAGACTCTAAAATTTCTCTTATTCGTGCTATGCCTAATCTTCCTGCAACAATATCTTTAGGAGTTACGGGATTATTTGCTAATAAAAATTGTGCCCCGGATATTATAAAACAAGCTGAAATTTTATTCTCGGCTGTGGGAAGTTTTGTCTGGCTAAAAAAGGAAGACGATATTGATTCTTTAACTGCAATATCTGGTAGTGGTCCGGCTTATTTATTTTATTTTATGGAAAAAATGATTCTGGCTGCAAAAAAAATTGGCTTTAGTGACGAGCTAGCAAATAAACTAGTTTTAGATACTATTTATGGTAGTGCAAGCCTGGCTAAAGATAATGATGTTGCAGCTTTACGCAAAGCGGTAACCAGCCCAGGGGGCACGACAGAGGCGGCACTTAAAATATTTTCTCAAGATGATTTATTTGAGAAAATAATTTTAGAAGCAATAGAGGCAGCTAAGAAAAAGTCGCAAGTTTTATAGTTTCCTGCAAAAAACATCTTACGATGTTTTTCATGGACTACTCAACCATTATTCAGCATACTGAATTGCCATTAAGTGACTCGCCACCAAACCTTGAAACATTAGAAATTGTAACTAAAGTGCTACTTTTTGTTTTTTGAGTACCATTACCTGCAGATGTTTGATTTTTACTATTACCAACAATTTTACTATGAAGACTATTTACTAAATCTACATTAAGTTCGGCGATTGTTATGTGTTGCCCATTTTCAAAGTCACCTTTAATATTTACATTTTCCTGATTTAGAGATAAATAAGGTTTTAGATACTCAAGATATCCTTTTGATTGTCCAGGCAAAGTTAAGGTTATTAAATCAGGATTCTTATCCTCTTTACTAGAGTCTAAACTAGTTTTTCCATGTTTATATAGTATTTTTTTAGGATCTATTCCAAAACCACCAAAAATTTCCATTGTTTTGTTTTTTGTTTCTTCTATATGAGAGAGTTTGCCTGCTTCCTCAGGACTTAAGGTAATAATAGTTTTACTTGAAAGCCAAGATTTTCTTATTCTTGGTAAAATGTCATGTTCTTTTAGGGCTCTAATAAAAAGACGAGCCTTTGTACTATTATTTGTAAATGTTATTATATCCTTATTCTGCTCATTAGTATAAATAGTTAGCTGACGTACCATTAGACTATTCTTTTTGCCATCATTCATGGCTGAATCAAGCATGGTAAGATAATTATTAGTATTAGAGCAGTTGTTTTTGGTGTGTGACATAAAAATATCTCAAGTGTTTAAAGTTATCTAAGTTTAAATACACTATAATAAAAGGTATATATTAATATATTATTAATTTCAATATTAAAAATTTGTAACCGTTCAGGGCATATAAATTTTTAAAATATTTTGTTAAAAAATATTGTCA
>CAYZBM010000103.1:0-4826 GCA_964476705.1 uncultured Rickettsiales bacterium
AGGGCCCATAGTGGACTTTCACCACCTACTTAACATCCATGCCTAGCGCACTAAATTAAAAAAATTTGCCCTGGCAAATTTTTTGTTAATTAAATAATTGCAAGATTTTATATAAATTATAATCAAAACCTTGCAATTATTTAAAAAAAATAAAAAATGAACCAGTGTTCATTTTTTGGATTTGTCTATAATCCGCAGGGCCGTTCCCAAGGATTATAGACTACATAAGACCACTGGGAAAAAAGTTTTTTTAACAAAAAAAACTTTTTCACAACCAACTTATTAATATCTCATTGATGATATCTAGTTATCCCAACCAGGATTCCCACCTAACTTCCGGTTAAAATAATGTTTAGCTTTAATAGTTCTTACAGTGCCAGTACGTGAGCGCATAATAATTGAATGTGTACTTGCTCCACCAGGAAATCTTTTAACTCCTAAAAGCATAGAGCCATCCGTAACTCCAGTAGCTGCAAACATAACATTACCACCAGCCATATCCTCTAAAAAATATTTTCTAGATAAATCGCTAATGCCCATACGTTTAGCTCTTTCTTTTTGTTCATTATCATCAAACAACAATCTACCTTGCATTTGACCACCAACACATCTAAGAGCAGCTGCTGCAATAACACCCTCTGGAGCACCACCGATACCAACATACATATCAACTCCAGTATCATTAGGACTTGCAGTTGCTATAACGCCGGCTACATCACCATCACCAATTAATTTTATACGAGCTCCTGCTTCTCGAGTTTTAGCAATAAGTTCTTGATGTCTTTCTCTATCTAAAATACAAACCACAAGTTCTGAAATATCACAATCTTTAGCTCTAGCTAAATTTTTTAAATTAGCTTTAGGTTCAGAATCTAAATCTACAACCCCATCTGGTAAACCACCGCCTACTGAAATTTTAGCCATATAAACATCAGGTGCATGTAAAAAACCACCTTTTTCAGCAAGAGCTATAACTGACAAAGCATTTGGACCACCAGTTGCACAAATAGTTGTACCTTCTAGCGGATCTAAAGCAATATCTACCTCAGGGCCACGTCCATCACCAACTTTCTCACCAATAAATAACATTGGCGCTTTATCCCTTTCACCTTCACCGATAACTACTGTACCGTCTATAGTCAAAATATTCAAAGCTTTGCGCATTGCATTAACTGCAGCTTGATCAGCGGCGTCATTATCACCTTTTCCAGTCCAAAAATGGCTAGCTAAAGCTGCAGCTTCAGTTACCCTTACCGCTTCTAGCGCTAAATTACGGTCATTAGTTGCATTGTTATTTTCATCATCTGTATAAGACGCCATATTAAAACTAACCATAAATCTATATCTCCTTTAAAGATCCACTTTTAAAAACTACATTACTTATTATAATATTATTTATCAACTCTGATTATATGCGGCGCCTCAACTACACTATCTATTTTTGCTAGTTCTGCCAAGGCAAACTTAATTTTATCTTCAGAAGTAATATGGGTAATTCCAACTATATCAACAGCAAGGCCTTCCAAATCACTTTTACTTGATTTTTGTAGCAGTGAGTCCATAGATATACCAGCTTTATTGAAAATGCTAGTTACAATTGCAAGTACTCCTGTTTTATCAAGGACCTTAAGCCTTAGATAATAAGCGCATTCATGATCTTTTATGGGAAGAACTTTAAAATTAGTTAAGTGATTAGGGGTTTTATTAAACATATAACTACTACGACCACAAGCAATATCACAAATATCAGCAATTACCGCAGAAGCTGTAGCAGCCCCGCCGGCTCCAGGACCAGTTAAAAGTAAATTATCAATAGTATCCGACCGGATTAATATAGCATTATTAGCATTAGATATATTCGCAATAGGCGAATTAAAAGCTACCATAACTGGATAGACCGCATGTTCGAGCATATTATTTTTTTGGCTACAAACACCAAGTAATTTTATTTTATAGCCTAAATCTTTAGCATAATTAATATCAGTCAAAGCTATATGTCTAATACCTTCAACATAAATTTGTGAGAAATCTATTTTGGCCCCGAAAGCAATACTAGCTACAATAGCTAATTTATGCGCAGTATCTATACCATCTATATCAAAACTAGGATCGCTTTCAGCATAACCTAATCTTTGGGCTTCCTGTAAAATATCACTAAATTCACGACTAGTTGCCTCCATCGTACTTAAAATATAATTACAAGTCCCGTTCATTATTCCAGATATTTTTTTAAATTTACTAGAAACTAAGCTTTCTTTTAGAACTTTTATAATTGGTATTCCGCCAGCAACTGCAGCTTCAAAAGCAAAAATTTTATTTTGTTCAAAAGCAAGCTGCGCAAAATCACTACCATAATGTGCAAGCATTGCCTTATTTGCCGTGACCACATGCTTACCATTTAGTAAAGACTCTTTACATAAATTATAAGCTACCGATTTTTCTCCACCAATTAACTCAACTACTACATCAATATTTTTATCATTGGCCAAGTCTAAAGGATCATTATACCAAGTAATTTTATCTAAATTTAGATCGCGCTTTTTGCTTTTATCGCGAGCTGAAACGGCAACAACTTTTATTTCTTTATTACAACGTTCCTGTAATAGATCAACTTTTTCTATAATTTGCCTAACAACTTCAGAACCTACATTCCCGAGACCAGCAATTCCTACACGTAAAATATTTTTCTCAACCACTTTATACAAACCTTTCAAATTTAGAATCTTATAGCTAACATTATCCCACTATGCCTGTAAAAAAGTACGAATATTTTTACAAGCTTGCCTGATCCTCTGTTTATTTTCAACCAGGGCTATACGTACATAACCCTCACCATTTGGCCCAAAACCAATTCCAGGAGCTACCGCAACTTTAGCTTCTTGCAGTAATAATTTGCAAAATTCTAGAGAAGTTAGATGTTTATATTTTTCAGGCAATGGCGCCCAAATAAACATTGAAGCCATTGGAACTGGAACATTCCAACCAGCATCATGTAATCCTTTAACCAAAATATCTCTTCTTTCTTTATACAGAATTCTAGCCTTTTTAACACATTCTTGAGAACCATTAAGCGCTGCAGCTGCTGCCACCTGAATGGGAGTAAAAGCACCATAATCATTATAAGATTTAATATGAGTTAAAGCTTCAATTAACTTACGATTACCTGCAGCAAAACCAACACGCCAACCCGCCATGGAATAAGTTTTACTCACCGAGGTAAATTCAATCGCAATATCCTTAGCTCCTTCAACCTGCAAAATAGACGGTGGAGGATTATTTTCATCAAAATAAATTTCTGCATAAGCTAAGTCTGAGATAATATATATCTTTTTTTCCAGGCATAATTTTACCACTTCTTCATAAAAATCTAATCCCACCACTTCTGATGTAGGATTACCTGGAAAATTAAGCACTAAAGCCAAAGGCTTTGGCGAACAACGTTCAATAGCCACTTTAATTTGTTCAATTAAACCTTTACCATTTACTATATTAGGCAAAGACCAAACGCTAGCACCAGCTAAAATAAATCCATAAGTATGTATTGGATAACTAGGATCTGGCACCATAACTACATCTCCAGGGGAAGTTATAGCCGTTGCTAAACTTGCCAACCCCTCTTTAGAACCAATAGTTACTACAACTTCTTTATTACTATCTAGTTCAACATTAAATCTTTTTAGGTAATATTTGCATAAAGCTTTTCTTAAACCAGGAATGCCTTTTGACATCGAATAACCGTGGCTACGCGGATTTTTTGCGGATTCAATCAGTTTTTCAACAATATGTTTAGGCGTTGGGCTATCCGGATTACCCATTCCCAAATCAATTATATCCTCACCCTTTGCTCGAGCCTCAGCCTTCATCCTATTGACTTCAGCAAAAACATAAGGGGGCAATCTACTAATACGATAAAATTCACTTTCCATTTCAGAGCCAATTTTTTATTTTTAAAGGTTTATAAGATGCAAGACGCAAGTTTCCCGTGATCAAAACCAGCAGCAATACAATAGCTCATAGCTCTAAGCTGTCAATAAAATCCCAGCCATTTTTAAGAAATTTTCACTTTAAGAAATACTATACTAGAATAGCCACCTATTCCTCAGAATAACGAGATTTCGGTAGATTCCCGATGTTAGAAGAAGCACCAGTAGCATTTCTCTCAGCCGCTTGAGTAGTGTTAACTTGTACAGCTACAGACTTATTATCATTAGCTGGAAGTACAATTTGCGGTGGAGCAAAAAATTCAGGCTTTTTATCAACTATTGGCGCTTTAGGCAAAGCAACCGTTGATTCTTTAGTAACTGGTAAAATATTTAATGGCTCCTGTATTATCTTATCTTTATTTGGCTCTATTTCTTTATTATTCGAAGTTGTAGGTACTGGTTTAGTATTAGCAGGCCTAACCTCATTATCAATCTTAGCTATAATTTTTTTATCTTTTTTAACTATCTTTTGATGATTTCTATGATGAGCTTTAGCAACTTTATTTTTTTTCTCTACGGTTTTTTTAGTTAAAATTTTAGTCTTAGCTGCTTTCTTGACCACATTATCACCTTCACTTTTTGCTTGAAGATTATTGTTTTCTTTTGGCGTTAATGTTTTTGTTTTATTATCTACTTGGCCTTCTATTTTTTTATCAGAGTTTTCAATTTTTTTATCTATCTTGTTTGCAGCATTAGAGTTAAGTTCAGCAGGAAGATTAGGAGGCAAAACTTCGGAGTTTTTAACCAAATTATCTTTATTATTAGAATCTTTTGGCGTCTCACTTATATTATTAACTACATTCCCAGAATCACCTGTAGATTTATTATTAGCAGAATTATCTT
>CAYZBM010000104.1:0-4802 GCA_964476705.1 uncultured Rickettsiales bacterium
TATTCAGCTTAGCGGGCACCATGAATTGGGTGGGGATAATTTTTTGTTTTAGGTTTGTTTTTATAGTATTTTATAATTGAAATACCCTACATCCTGGATCCTGAATAAAACATAAATAGTACTATGATATTTTTCTTAAAACTGACTAGAATTTTGTTTAATATTTTTTGCCTCGATATATTCAGGCATTACTTTTGAAGATGGTTGATTTTTGGAAGTATTATTTTCTAAATCAACATTATTAGTTAACATCTCATTTAAGATTAATTTAGCTTGATCCATGCTAATCATCCGTTTGGCTAATAAATCTTCGGTGGCGTCTTTAAAAGTTTGCATTCCCGATTTTTTACCCATTTGCATTGCCGAAACAATTTGCGGTATTTTATTTTCTCTAATTAAGTTTCTAATTGCGGAATTTGCAATTAAAATCTCATGAATAGCAATACGTTTAGATTCAGTAACGGTTTTAGTAAGTAATTGGGTTACAACCGCTTGTAGTGATCCTGCTAGCATGGTACGGGCGATATCTTTATTCTCTGCAGGAAATACATCTATTATTCGGTCAATGGCTTTAGCTGCTGAATTAGTATGTAAGGTTGCTAAAACTAAATGTCCTGTTTCTGCTGCAGTTAGCGCTAATTGGATTGTTTCAAAATCTCTAAGTTCACCAACTAAAATTACATCTGGAGTTTCTCTTAATGCACCTTTTAATGCTGAGCTAAAAGATTTAGTATGTTCGTGAACTTGACGTTGATTGATTAAAGATAATTGTGACTTATGAATAAATTCAATAGGGTCTTCAATAGTTATAATATGCTTACGATGGAATCTATTTAAGTGATCAATCATTGCGGCTAAAGTAGTGGTCTTTCCTGATCCTGTAGGACCGGTAACTAAAATCAAACCTTTAGACAGGCTACAAATAGATTTAATTATTTGTGGTAAGTTTAGTTCATCTATTGAAGAAATTTTTGGCGGAATAAACCTAAATACTCCGGCTGGACCATTAATTGTTTCAAAACAATTAACCCTAAAACGCCCGATATTTTCTAAATCTATTGCAAAATCAAGATCTTTATTTCTTTCAAATTCTTGGATAAGTTCTTTACTCATAACTGAATAAAGCATCTCTCTAATTTCAGCTTTATTTAAACAGTTTTGGTCTATTGGTTTTAATTCGCCATTTATTCTCAGTACTGGAGAATTATTTGCCGATAAATAAAGATCAGAAGCTTTTAATTCTGCAACTTGTTTTAAAAGTAATTCTAGATCCATATGCCTATATAATAATTGTTATTGAAATATATAGATATTATAAGGACAAATAGTTAATATTTGCTTAAAATGGAGCTAGTAAGCTAGATTTAGCTAGAGTGATATCATTTTTGTTTCTTTTTAAGATATTCAAGACGTTTTTTGATCTGGCTATATGAGCCAGGGATGCTCGCACCATTACCTTCAGCTGAGATTACTTTTTCATAAAAATCAATAGCATTGGCTGTTTTTCCTGATTTGTCATAAATGATTGCCAAATTATATTGATACAGAACGTTATCGGGAGATAAAGTTAAAGCTTTATTAAGATATGTCTCGGCCTGAGGTAAATTATTTATCCTAAGATAGATCATGCCAATTTGTGCGGAAATAGGACTAAAATCCGGATTAATCCGGGCTAATTTTTGTAATTCTAGTAAAGCGTCATCCGGAGATTGTTCTGCAGCTAAACCTAAAAAATTATTTAAAGCCTCTTTATGATGAGAATCAAATTTTAATATGTCAGAATATAATTTGCGGGCCTGATCATATTGTTTATCACGGTGATATGATGCTGCTAAGCCAAACATAGCATCAATATCTTTTGGATTTGTTACAAGTATGGTTTTGTACATTCTAATGGCGGCAGATATTTGGCCTGATATCAAAGCCTTATTGGCCATATTTAAAGTATTTTCGCGATCTGAATTTTCTTTTATTTCATCGCTACTGGCATTTTTTACCGATACTGCGAATTTTTGTTCTTTTTGCTTTGGATCTTCAAGCTCATTTTTGAGTCCTGTACCATGTTCTATATCGATATATTCAACTTCTGGACGAGGTTTTTTATCTTTAATCATGTTGTCCGTAAGCTTGGACATTATTTTTTGGGTTTCTTTAGGTAATATTTTTTCTTTTGGTAAATCTTGTTTTTTATCTTCAATCATCCCGATATAGGCAGCATCAGCACTACTTAGATTATTGGATTTATTTTCGCTTTCTTTTAAAATTAAATCATCTTTAGCATTATTTTCATCTAATAATTTACGGTCCTTAGCTTCAACTAAGGGAAGATCATGGGTTAAAGATTTAGGAGCATCTGTATTTCCCTTACTGGTATTTAGTTCAGGTTCTTTTAATTGGGTAGGAGCTATAGCTTTAACCGTTTCTGTATTTTTTATTTCTGGTTGCTGGGCACTATTTTGAGGTAAATTATTTGCGGTTATTTGAGGATTTATAGCTTGAGTTTTTTCTGCTGTTTTTACATTTGGTGCTAATTGATCTAAATCTGCTAAATCATCTATGCTATTTGTACCCAGATCTTTTGTATTTTCAGTAGATGGAGCTGAATCAGGTTCTTCTAAAGAACTTGGTAAAGTGCTAGCAACTTGCTTGTCTTGATGCAAGAAAAGATCCAAATTTTTGAGGAGCTCAAGCTTAGGGTCACTAAGTGCAGAAGAAGTTACTGCTCTAGGATCTATAGGTTCTCCTATTGTTGGTGGAGTAATTATAGGAGCTACAACTACAGGAGTTATCGGGTTTAAGTTATTTATAGGGGCTACAGGAGTAGGATTCTGTATAGATGGAGAAATTTGATTATTTATCTGAGGAAGAGGCGCTTCTTGCCTTTGTGTTTGTTCTGATAACTCTGGTAATTTCTTGCTAACTTCAGCAATATTTTCAGCGAAAGAATAGCTAGGAATTAATAGAATTAAGCAAATAAGGCGTAAAGTAGAGGAGTTCATGTACCTAAAATCCATCTGGGTTTTCTTTTTTTAGTGGCCAATATTAATGGTCTGCTTCATACTTGAAGTTAGACTCATATATTTATATAATCACATATAATGGTTGCGTCTACAAAAGAATATCTTTACCTTTAGCCTAAATATAATTTTATGATAATTTTGTTATAAGAATAGTGAGATTTAAATATAGTATTCTTTAGTATTTTTTAAAAATAGGAGATATTTATGAGTTGTTATTCTTATTTTAGGCCATTATTATTTTCTTTATCTCCTGAATTTACTCATAATTTGGCGATAAAAATTTTACAGTATAATTTATTGCCTAAAGCTAAGACCTATTCTTACCCTGATCTTGAAACTCATTTATGGGGTTTAGATTTTCCAAATATTTTAGGTCTTGCTGCTGGCTTTGATAAAAATGCGGTTGCCTATAAAGCTTGTTTAAATCAGGGATTGGGTTTTGTTGAAGTTGGTACCGTGACTCCTAAAGCACAAATAGGTAACAAAAAGCCACGCTTATTTCGTTTAACTGAAGATGAGTCTATAATTAACCGAATGGGTTTTAATAATAAAGGTTATGAAAAATTTTTGGCTAATATTAAAAAAAGAAAAAATAAGGGTGAAATTATTGGTGCTAATATTGGTAAAAATAAAGATACAATTGATATAACTAAAGATTATGTGTTTTTACTACAAAAAATGTATGAATTTAGTGATTATATAACTATCAATATTTCATCGCCAAATACTCCAGGCCTTCGTGATTTACAAGATCCTGAAAGCTTAAGAATGTTATTAACCAGTATAATGCATAGTAAACTTGATTTGTTAAATCAATATAAACGTAATGTTCCAATCTTGATTAAAATTGATGCGGATTCTTCATCGCACTCACGTGCTATTATGGCTAAAATATTCTTGGAATATAAAATAGATGGTTTAATTATTAGTAATACTACGGTCTCAAGGCCAAATTCACTTAAGAGTAAATATTCTAGTGAGGCTGGTGGATTAAGCGGAAAGTCCTTATATGAGTTATCAAATCAAGCAATTAAGGATATGTATAAATTAACCGAAGGACATATTCCAATAATTGGAGTTGGAGGAATAGATTCAGCAGAAGCTGCCTATAATAAAATTAAATGTGGCGCTTCTTTAGTTCAAGTTTATTCAGGGCTTATTTATCATGGCCTTGCCTTAGTGCCAGAAATTTTAGCTGGAGTTAGTAAACTTTTGTCAAAAGATGGCTATAAGCATATAAGTGAAGCTGTGGGGAAGGGGGCTTAAGTCTCCAATTTTTAATATTTATCTCAATATTATAGTATTTTATATTAATTATAGACTTGACCTTTAGCTTTAAAAGAGCTAAAAGGCAGGCCTAATTTATAGTATAACTAATAAGAACATAGAGTTTTATACCATGTCTAAGCATTGTAAAGTAACAGGTAAGGCCGTTTTGTCAGGTAATTTAGTATCGCACTCAAACCGCAAAACTAGACGTAAATTTTCACCTAATTTACAAATCGTTTCACTAGCTAGTGAAATATTAGGTCATGATGTTAGATTAAGAATCTCTACTGCTGGATTGCGCACTGTTGATCATAATGGTGGTTTAGACCAGTTTTTGCTAACTACTAAAAGCAAAAATCTTCCAGAAGAAGCTTTAAAGTTAAAAAGAAGATTGCGTAGAATCTTAGCTAAGAAAAAAGCTGCAGCCCAAGTTGCTGCTTAGTTGCCCGTGAAAAAACATCTTACGATATTTTTTCAGTTATAATAATGAATAATCTATACTCAGGGTAGGCC
>CAYZBM010000105.1:0-4197 GCA_964476705.1 uncultured Rickettsiales bacterium
CTTTTTTCTTAAGTTGTATATGTAGTCTATAATCCTCAGGGTAGGCCCGTCGTATAGATTATAGACTATATAAGACCATTGTGAAAAAAGTTTTTTTAACAAAAAAACTTTTTCACAACCAACTAATTATCACCATATTGATTGCAATTTGTAATTGATGATCTATAAATATTGGGATTGCCTAAATTTTAAACCCAGATTGTTAGACATATGCCCCTTCTATTTAGTTTGTTGGTAATTTTTCTGCTACTTATTGTCTCAGGTTTTTTGATTTTTAAATTATATCTTGGCAAAAAACAATACGAATCTTTACAGCAAAAATTTGAATTTATGGAAGTGGTAGTATCAGCTTCTTTAGGCGGATATTATTATTGGAATAGTAGTGATAATAGTGAGATTTTTTCTGAAAATTTAGTAAAAATGTTGCATGTACATAGAGAAATTAATACTTTTGATCGGTTTTTAAAAGTTTTTTCTTCAGGTAGGCAGACAATCAAACAATTGGTTGAAAGTTTAAAAAATGCGGAACAAGTTAGATTTGTCTTAAATGCTAAAGCGTTTATTTCTGGAACAGAACGGCATGTACATTGTATTGGTCATAGAATAGATGATCGGCAGGGGAAAGTAGTTAGTGTTGTAGTTTGGTTCTTGGATGTAACTGATTATGTAGAAAGATTAAAAAGAGTTACTACAGAAAATCATAATTTAAAAAATAAAGTTTGTAATTATTTAAATATATTAGATTCTCTACCATTTCCAGTTTGGCAACGTGAGATGGTAAATTTTGATATAGTTTATCATAATGCTATGTATGAAAAACTTGCTGAAGATATAAATCAAGAGGCGGAAGAGAAAAATTTAGCTCAGCTTTATAATGGAATGAAGCAAGCAGTTATGGACGCCTACAGTAAGAATAGAGATTTTTTGGCTAAAAGACATATTGTACTTGAAGAACAAAGAAAATTATTTGCTATATCTGAAAAGACTATGGAAGATAATGCCCATATGGTAGGCGTTGCTTATGATATTACTAGGCAGGAGGATGTAGAACAAGAATTAGCTAGGCATATTTCAGCTCATGCCGATCTTCTAGAAAGTTCCTCAAGCGCGATGGCGGTTTATGGTCGAGATACTAAGTTAAAATTTTATAATAATGCTTTTGTTCGTATTGGTGAGTTTGATGAACAATGGTTAAGCGCGAATCCTACTTATCAAGAAATATTAGAATATTTAAGAGAACATCGGTTGCTTCCTGAGCAAGCTGATTTTAATAAATTTAGGGAACAACAGCTAAAACTATTTGATAATTTATTAAAACCGCATGAAGAATTTTTCTATTTACCTAATGGTAGAACTTTAAGGGTTATAGTGATTCCTCATGCCTTAGGCGGATTATTATTTGCTTATGAAGATGTAACTGATCGTTTGGCAATGGAAAGATCTTATAATACTTTAATTGCCGTACAAAAAGTTACTCTTGACCATGTTAGTGAAGGTTTAGTTGTTTATGGTAGCGATGGGAACTTAAAATTTTATAATCCTAAATATGCTTTATTATGGCCTAAAGAAGTTCCTTTGCTTAATCATAAGCCACATATTTCAGAATTATTTGAGGCGTCCAAAGATTTATATTATTATGGCGATGATTGGCCAAAATATAGAGATAATGTAATTTCTGACTTAGCTTCAAGAACACAGGTTGCAAGAAGTGTAGAGAGAAAAGATGGTAAGGTTATAACCAGAATCTCAACCCCACTTCCTGATGGGGATACTTTAGTTTCTTTTGTTGATGTTACAGATTCAGTTTTGCTTGAAAGAAGCTTACGTGAGAAAAATGAAGCTTTAGAGCAAGCTGATAAGCTAAAAACTGAATTTTTAGCTAATGTATCTTATGAATTTAGAACACCGCTTACTTCAATTATGGGTTTTGCAGAAATGTTAATGCAGCCAAATTTTGGTAGACTAACTAAGAAGCAAGATGAGTATGTTCATAGTGTTTATGAATCTTCAGTTCAGCTTATGTCCTTAATTAATGATGTGCTAGATTTAGCTTCAATTGAAGCTGGTTTTATGACTTTAGAGATTAAAGAATTTGATATTTGTGCGGCTTTAGGTTCGGTAATTTCAGTTATTTATGATAAAGCCAGACAGAAAGATATTTCATTAAATTTAGAATGTGGTAGTGAAGTACAATTTATTAATGGCGATGAAAGAAGAATAAAACAAGTTATTTTTAATATAGTAAATAATTCAATAAAATTTACCCCTAAAGATGGCGTAGTAACTGTAGGAGTGAATAAACAGGAAGATAACATAGTTATATGGGTAAAAGATAATGGAATTGGGATCACCGAACTTGAACAAAATAAAGTATTTGATCGTTTTTATACAGCAGTTGAAGCTAAAACTATTGGTAAATCAGGGACAGGGCTAGGTTTGGCTGTGGTCAAAAATATTATAGATTTACATGGCGGTAAAGTTATTTTGGAATCATTGAATAATCAAGGAACTTTAGTAAAATGTATATTGCCACTTAAGTTAGTAAAATTAGAGAAGAAAAATGGTAAAAAAAGAGTTCATAATTGATTCCTTGGCGGCAACAGAAAATCTTGCTAAGCAAATAGCTCCTCATATAAATAATTTAGATGTTGTAGCCTTAAAAGGAAATTTAGGGACGGGTAAAACTACCTTTGTTCAATTCTTAATCTCATCTATTTGTAATACAAATATTGAGGTGCTAAGTCCTACGTTTAATTTAGTGGGTTTATATGAATATTCTGGTGAAAATATATGGCATTTTGATTTATATAGGTTAAAAGACGCAAGTGAGCTTATGGAGATTGGTTTTTGGGATGCTATAGATAATGGGATTACTATTATTGAGTGGCCGGAAATAATTTATGATCATTTGCCTGAAGAAAAATTAACTATAGAATTTAAGATTATTGAAAATGAAAAAAGATCTCTAACTATTTGGGCTAGTGGAAAATGGATTGATGTAATTAATGATTTTTAATCCGGAAAATCAATGTCTTCGAAGTTAAATGTAAATTTAAGTAATTAAAAGGTAAATATAAATGGAAGTAAATAGCGAGAAAGAAAGAAACGTAAATAAGTTATTAAGTAAGAATGGTTTAGAATTGGCAACCGGTATAAAAATGCCGTCAGATGCTTCAAGTCGTAGATATGAAAGATTTGTTTATTATAATAGAAGGGCCATGCTAATGGACGCGCCTTTAGAAAAAGAGAGTATAAAACCATTTATTGCTGTTGCTGAATATTTATTACAAAATGGTTTTAGTGCGCCTAAAATATATGATCAGGATATAGAAAATGGCTTGCTTCTTATTGAAGATCTTCAAGATAATATTTATACTGAACTACTAAGATATAATAAAAAAAACTTAAAAGAAGAGCAGCTTTATATTTACGCTAGTGATGTTTTAACTAAACTTAAAACTCTACCCTTACTTAATTCCTTACCAAAATATAGTGAGGAATTGTTGCTTAAAGAAGCTTTATTACTAACAGAATGGTATTTACCAAATGTTAAAGATATTAAAAATGTTAATGAATTAGCTGTAGAATATAAAGATATTTGGCAAGAGTTACTGACTCAAAAATCTATGTTTGCTGAGGTAGTGGTATTACGTGATTATCATGCAGATAATTTAATGTGGTTACCTAAAAGAAGAGGACTTAAAAGAGTTGCTCTGCTTGATTTTCAAGATGCTGTAATTGGCTCGCCTTTATATGATCTAGTTTCGCTACTTGAAGATGCCAGACGTGATTTAGATCCAAAAATAGTAGAGGCGGTGATTAGTCATTATATTAAAAAAAATAATATTACTAATGAGCAAGAATTTTTTGCTGAATATTATAGATTAGCGGCCCAACGTAATTGTAAAATAGTAGGAATATTCGCACGTCTGGCACTAAGAGATGGTAAAAAACGTTATTTAGATTATTTACCAAGAGTGTGGAGACATTTAAATAATGATCTTAAATATCCTGCCTTAGCAAAACTTAAAAATTGGTTTGAGAAAGCTTTACCTTTAGATAAGCAGGCTCTAGAGAATTTTAAGGGCTAATAGTTTATTATGAATTTTATAGAATCTATAATAAAAAAATTTTCTAATCTACTATATAGTATTTTAGTTTGAAAAATTTATATTTTGTGGATCCTGAACAAAACAT
>CAYZBM010000106.1:0-4099 GCA_964476705.1 uncultured Rickettsiales bacterium
GATTATTCATTATTATAACTGAAAAAATATCGTCAGATATTTTTTCACGGGCAACGACATAATATAATTTTTTACAGAAAGCTTTAATCCCTAAAATTAATAAACTGCAACGGCAACTCTATATCAAGCCCTTTGATTAAAGCCATAACTTCTTGAAGGTCATCACGTTTTTTGCCATCTATTCTTACTTCTTCACCTCTAATTGAAGCCTGAACTTTTATTTTAGTTGCTTTAATTTCTTTAACAATTTTTTTAGCAATTTCACTTTCAATACCTTGTCTAATATTAACTTTTTGCTTAAGTTTATTGCCTGATGCACTTTCTTCTTTTTTAAATTCTAAACATTTAGAATCTAATTTACGCCGAGTTATATGAACTTTAAGCATATCTTGAATTTGACTTAATTTATAATTATCGTCAGCCATAATGATAATTTCATTATCTGTACGTTCTACTGTACAACTACTATCTTTAAAATCATAACGTTGCGCTATTTCTCTAGAAGTTGATTGCACGGCATTATCTACTTCTTGCAAATCGGTTTTACAAACAATATCAAAACTTGGCATAAATATATCCTTTTTTATATATTAATTATTCTAAAGCCGCTATTTTCTACGACTACGAGTTTGTGGAAATTTAAATAAATCATCAGCTAAAATTGCTGGTTTATTTATAGTAGTAAAAGTTAATGTAGTTCTTTTGCCAATATTATCAATTACTTCCATTCCCACTAATTCTATTGGTTCATTAGAAAATACTAACGTTACCGACATCTCATCATCCGTATTTTTATCCTTAAAAGTAATTTTAGTTACATCATTACTAATATTTATATTTAATATATTCACATCTTTATTCAAGTCTATATTTTCTTTAGTTAAGAAAAAAGCTAAAGTATTTTTAATCCCAATATAGCTTAACTCATCTAGTTCTTTATCATAATAACCAATTAATTTACCTTTACCAATAATTAAAATTGGACTTGGAGTATTATATTCCCACCTAATTTTACCTGGTCTAGATAAATAAAATTTACCATAACCAATCTCACCTCTATTTGTAACTTGTTCAAAATCAGAATTAAAATTTTTAATTTTATTTAAATAGAGATTAATTTTAGTTAATTGCGCTTCTTCGAGATTGGTAAATTTATGCTCAACATGCTTAGCTTTAGCTGAATTAATCACTGATTTAGCAGACTTAGCTTCTCCAGATAGCGAAGTAAAAACTAATAAGCTTATAATACAAGTTAGCACTTTTATGGTGGTAGTTTTTTTTATCATATCAATCATTTTCTAATCTACTATATTTTTTAATTAACCAATATTTCTCTTTTGCCACCGCTACCTGCTGTACTAATTACCCCTTCCCGCTCCATTTGTTCAATAAGATTTGCCGCCCGATTATATCCGATTTTTAATTGTCTTTGAACATAACTAGTTGTAGCTTTACGGTCTCTTAGTACTATAGCAACGGCTTGATCGTACAATTCATCACCAGAAGAGTCAAGACCACCTGATGAAGTTGACTCATCAAGTTTAGTCACTTCCTCTAAATAACAAGGAGAACCTTGAGTTTTTAAATGTGCCACCACCTTATCTACTTCTTTATCATCGACAAAAGGACCATGAACCCGAGTTATTCTATTACCTCCAGCCATAAATAACATATCACCCATACCTAGTAATTGCTCAGCTCCCATCTCCCCTAAAATGGTTCTACTGTCAATTCTGGAGGTAACTTGAAAACTTATTCTAGTTGGAAAGTTAGCTTTAATTACTCCAGTAATAACATCAACTGATGGTCTTTGAGTTGCCATTATCATATGAATACCGGCAGCCCGGGCCATTTGCGCTAATCTTTGTACCGAAGATTCAATCTCTTTACCGGCAGTTAACATTAAATCGGCCATCTCATCTACTATCACTACAATAAAAGGTAATTTTTTCATTTGTAGATCTTGGATTTCATATATTGGTTCACCAGTTTCTGGGTTAAAACCAGTTTGTACTTGTCTGGTTAATTTTTCTCCACTTAAGATCGCCTCTTCAATTCTTTTATTGTAACCGGCAATATTTCGGACACCCAAATAAGACATACAACGATAACGATCTTCCATTTCTTTAACCGCCCATTTTAAAGCTACTACCGCTTTTGCCGGTTCCGTAACCACCGGCGCTAATAAATGTGGGATCCCATCATATACTGATAATTCTAGCATTTTAGGATCAATCATTATAAATTTACATTCATCAGGTGTTAACCTGTAAATAAAAGATAAAATCATTGCATTAATTGCAACTGACTTACCAGATCCTGTAGTACCGGCAACTAGCAAATGTGGCATCCGAGATAGATCCGTAGTTATTGGTTCACCACTAATATCCTTCCCTAAAATAATCGGTAATTTAATTTTCTTATCTTGATATTCCTCAGTTTCCATTAAACTTCTTAAATAAACCACTTCTCGATCTTGATTCGGCAGTTCAATACCTAAAACATTTCGTCCAGGAATTACCGAAATCCTTGCCGATACCGCGCTCATTGATCTTGCGATATCATCTGCTAAACCAATTACTCTTGATGATTTTGTACCAGGAGATGGCTCAAGCTCATATAAAGTAACTACAGGCCCTGGCTTTGCCCTAATAATATCACCTTCAATACCAAAATCTCCTAATACTTTTTTAAGTAATTTAGCATTATTTTCTAGATAAGCTGTAGATACTGAGTATTTTTTAGCACCTTCTGCTTTCATTAGTAAGTTATAGTCAGGCAACATAAAATCGCCAATTTTTTGCTTTATCATTGGCCGTATAGCCTTAGCTTTATTTGGAGCTTCTTTATTATTTTTACTCGGAACTACTTGTAATTTTTTTTGATTTTCTTCATTACTCTTTTTTAATAAAGATTTTTTAGCTTTAGGTTCAGCTATTTCTTTTTTCTCATATTCTTCATTATAATTTTCTTCTTCATCATCAAAACTTTCTTCATCATCATCTTTTTCTAAATTATTTGAGTCTTTTCTTTTTAATAAAGCTCCAAAACTACTAAATTTATCTTTTAAAAAATTCCCTAATCTTTCAATATGACTAAAATTAAGTCCTAAAGAAAACATAGAAGTTGCTAAAAATAAAGTACTCCATATAGAAAACAAAGCTAGGCTAGGCAATAAACCATCAGTGAATTTATCTATAACATGTCCGGTAAGCCCACCAAGACCAATATAAATAGGCCACATATCAGGAGTTGGAATAAAGGATAAGATAGAAGCAAGAGCTATACAAGCCACAATTAAGCCCCCAAAACGTGCTGCAAAATAATTTATATGGTGATTATAAAAATATAATTTTGCCCAAAACAAAAAATTAGCTACTATAAATATTGAAGCTAGACCTAACAACTGAATAAAAAAATCAGCAATATAAGAGCCAAAACTGCCCAAGATATTATGAGGACTATCTGCAGCTGCAGTATTTAATGAAGAATCAAAAGAACTATAACTAACCAGCGCTAAGCCAAGTGTAACAGCTAGGCTTGCAAATATAAAAGCCCTAAATAAGTGGCTACCCATTTTTATCATTTTTATCTCTCCCTTATTAAAGAGAAACTTAGAAAATATTAACTCTATTGTAAAGCTATTTTAAAATTAGGGATAAGATATACTAGCATTATTTAATGAATCATATTTTTAATATTTCTGTGGCTATTTAAAACTCTAATAATCTTTACTGGATCAGTATGCGGATCATATATTATTACATATGATCTAACATACTTAAACCTTAGATTCTTTATAGTTAAATCTAGACGCATATTCCCTGAAAAAGGGTATAGAGCTATTTGATCAAAAGCTTTATAGATATCCTCAATAATTTTAATTGCAGCATTTAGATTATTACGAGCTATATAATTATGAATATCATGTAAATCATATTTTGCCTCAGCAGTCAAAAAAATATCCAGCATTTTCTTAATCTTGCTTATATTGCCTTCTAAGCTCAACTAACGTTTTATATACCTCAGCAGCAGAATATAATCTCCTGACTTCGTCAATGGGACACCCGAGATTTTAATGTAATAAATTTAGGATATT
>CAYZBM010000107.1:0-4011 GCA_964476705.1 uncultured Rickettsiales bacterium
CTGAAATATATAAAGATCAACCAGATAAAAAATTAATTTATACCGGCTTAACAGAGGCCTTTTTTACTTATATGCACTTGGCTTTTTTTAGTGCATTGATTTTTACTCTTCCGGTATTTGCTTGGCAATTATATAGTTTTTTAGCCCCGGGATTATATAAAAAAGAGCGGGCAGTTTTATGGCCTTATCTTATTATTTCGCAGATTTTATTTTTAATTGGCGCCGCATCTGCCTATTATTTTGTCTTTCCGGTGGCTTGGCGCTTTTTTATTGGCTTTGAAACCCAAACGTCCTTACCAATTGAACTTGAGGCAAGAGTTAGTGAATATCTATCTTTGGTGATGCAATTTATTATTGCCTTTGGCGTTTCTTTTCAGCTACCGGTAATATTAACTTTGCTGAGCAGATTTGGTCTAGTTAAAGCTAAATCTTTAAGTAATAAAAGACGTTACGCTGTAGTTTTAATCTTTATTGTGGCGGCTATTTTAAGTCCACCTGATGTTATCAGCCAAGTTAGTCTTGCTTTACCGTTATTGCTATTGTATGAAATTTCTATCTTTTTTTGTAAAAGAATTGAAAAAAAACATCATAGTGATAATGTCTAGCTTAAATAGATTTAGAGAAATTTTTAGAGAAAATTATGCATAATATTGAGTTTATCCGTAAATACCCAGCTGAGTTTGATAAAGCTATGACCAAAAGGGGTTTGCAGCCAGCATCATCCGAGATATTAGCGCAAGATAAAAAAAATCGGGGTAGTAAAACTAGCCTGCAGCTATTGCAGCAGCAAGCTAATGAACTGGCGAAAAAAATTGGTGAATTTATTGCTAAAAAACAAGATGCTAAAGAACTTATTTTAGAATCTAAATTAATTAAAGAACAAATATTAGCGCTTAAAAATGCTGAAAGCCAAAGTGATGCTGATAATTCAGCTGAACCTGTTGCAGAAGAATTAAATGAATTATTATATACTTTACCTAATATTTTGGCATCTGAGGTTACTGTAGGCGAGGGCGAAGAAGATAATGTTGAGCTGCGTAGAATAGGAGACCCAAGAAAATTTTCTTTTACTCCCAAAGAGCATGATATAATAGGTGCAAAATTAGGTCTTATGGATTTTGAGTCAGCGGTAAAAATGTCTGGCAGTAGATTTGTAGTTTTAAAAGGAGCATTAGCTACACTCGAGCGAGCCTTAGCGCAATTTATGCTGGATATTCATATTACAGAATTTGGTTATAGCGAAACTTTAGTGCCGCTTTTAGTTAAAGATGCGGCGATGTTTGGTTCTGGCCAATTACCTAAATTTTCTGAAGATTCTTTTCAAACTACAAATGGTTATCGGTTAATTCCCACTTCAGAAGTATCGTTGGTTAATTTAGTTGCAGATACCATAATTGATGAAAATAAATTACCGCTTAGATTTACTTCTTATTCACCATGTTTTAGGTCTGAAGCAGGCTCTGCTGGTAAAGATACTCGGGGAATGATCAGAAATCATCAATTTTCTAAAGTTGAACTGGTGAGTATAGTTACCAAAGATGAAGCTAAAAATGAACATGAGCGGATGACTACTTGCGCCGAAGAAATCTTAAAAAGATTAGCTTTGCCATACAGAGTTATGCAGCTTTGTTCAAAAGATACCGGTTTTTGTGCAGAAAAAACTTATGATTTAGAAGTATGGTTACCTGGACAAAATAAATATCGTGAAATTTCTAGCTGTTCTAATTGTGGTGATTTTCAAGGCAGGCGCCTAAAAGCTAGGTATAAAGATGCCAAAGGCAATAATCATTTTGTTTATACCTTAAATGGTTCAGCATTGGCAGTTGGCAGAACATTGGTAGCTATTGTGGAAAATTACCAAAATGAAGATGGCTCAGTTACCGTGCCAGAAGCTTTGGTTTCTTATATGCGGGGATTGAAGAAGATTACTGCTGTTGCTTAGAGCATATCTTTTTTCTAGACGCATGTTCTCGTCATCTTCTTGTCTTAATGTTTACTAAAAAACGGAACGACTATATGTTAAAAGAAGGTGTTTTAAATAAAGTTTCCCCAGAAAAGTTCCATCTTTTAGTTGGCGAAATAGTTTCTTTATTTATGGGATCCAAAGTTCATCGTAATTATGAAATCAGAGATGTGGCAGATATAATTTTACCTTTTATCAATGCCAATCAATTTAGAATTTATCATGATGAGAAAAAACGTCCCATAGCCTTACTTACTTGGGCTAAATTTTCTCAAGAAGTAGAAGCAGAATATCTTAATGGTAAAATAGTTTTATCAGAAGCTGAAATAAATAGCGGTGAGATAATCTACTTTACCGATTTTATTGCCCCCTATGGTCATACTAAGCTGGTAGTTAGAGATATTAAAAATAATCTCTTTGTGAACGAGACAGCCAAAGCCGTTCGCTTTATCAGCAAAGGTAAAAGACGGAGCAGGGTTTGGGTTTTTAAGGGCAGGGATTATTCTAAATAAGCTGAACATAATATTTAAATTACTTTAATTATTCTCAATTGCTGATGGCAACCTATAGACCCCCAAAAAATAGATTATTTTTAATATTTAAGTGCTCCATAATTAAGCATTCCACATAATTGGCTAAATATTTTTTCGGTTTCTAATATTTTATTAATGTTATGGATATAAGTAAGCTCAGCGCTAAATTTTTAGATAACTTCGCCAACGATAATCATATAGCCATAAAAAAAGCAGTGTAATTTCTGCTCATTTTTAACATATTAATATATCATTTTTGCTCAAATGAAAAATATACTTGAAAGCCGAAAATATGGTTGACAGATTGTCATGTAACTTATACTAAAGCAAAAATGATGTCATGTTGTTGATTAAAAGGGCGGGAATTTAGATGTTGATCCAAGATAAATTAAAAAAACACCAAAAAATTTTATTAGGGTTATTAATTTTAATAGCCATAGCTTGTTTTTATTTTTTTATATTTAAAAAACCACTTAGTCCCGATGAAATTAAAGAAAGAGTGGCTAAAGGCATGCTCGTAGAACAAGATGGGGTCGCTTATTTTTCACTTAATGGCTATTCGTTTCAAGTAGCAAAAAAGTATTCTGTAGGATTAACTACCAGTGCGGCCACACATCAGTATTATAATGCTCGTATATCTACGTTTCTGCCAAATTTTGAACCATATGTAAAGGGTAAAAATGATTATGAATTTAATGAAAAATTAGGCTTTGGTAAAAGTATAGAGATTACCATTAATCCAGGTAGTACTACTAAAGAAGAATATGTTGATATACTAAAATGGGGTAAGCTTTATGACAAATATATAAATAGACAGGGAGTAAAGATTTCTGGAGTAGAAGATTTGGAATTATATTCGGTTAAAATGGGACAATATACTCAAGATTATATTTATAATAGAAATAAAGATAATTATCCAGATGTGAGCTTTTTCTGTTATGCATATGGAGAAGTTCCATCTCCTCCTTGCTATATGAGATGGAACTTAAGTATAGAGAAGGATTTATATATAGAAGCTACTTTTAGCCGAGATTATTTGCCTTTATGGAAAGAAATAAAAACCAAAACAGAATTAATGCTGCAAAATAAATTAAAAAGGTGATTTATGGTAACTACTGTAACTAAAGAAATATATGATAATGCTCGTGCTAAATTTGATAGTAAAGATATTGCCGGAGGCTGGAAAGTTCTTGGTGATGCTGGTGATGAATATGCGGCTGGGGCTGCTAAAATTATTGGCCAACATAATGATGCGCATCCAGAATATGTATGGGCATTAGTTGCCACTCTAATTAATGGTTCATTACATTCAGGTGATTATACTAGTGGTGATTGGGCTGATCTGTTGGTTAATGCAGAGGGAGCTAATAATGTTTTCAAGAATATTATGGATATAAGCAAGTTCAGCGCTAAATTCTTAAATAACTTCGCTAATGATAATCACCTCATCACAAAAAAAGTGTAACCGTTCAGGGCATATAAATTTTTAAAATATTTTGTTAAAAAATATTGTCA
>CAYZBM010000108.1:0-2556 GCA_964476705.1 uncultured Rickettsiales bacterium
TCTGATGCTATAGATTATGCTTTTTCTATAAAATATTCAAACTAATTTACTATATTTCTTGATCTACTATATATAAAATAGAAAACTATTTTGAATATTCTAACCACTCCTCTTCAGAAAGGATTTTTACTCCAAGTTCTTTGGCAGTTTTAAGTTTAGAACCAGCACTTTCTCCAGCTACAACATAATCGGTATTTTTAGACACTGAGCCTGAAACTTTAGCACCTAATTTTTCAGCCCGGGCCTTGGCTTCATTGCGCGTAATTTTGGTTAAAGTTCCAGTAAATACTATTATTTTACCAGCAATTACTGAGTCATTTTTAATCTCTTCTATATCAAGTATATTAAGTAATGCTGCAAGTTCATTAATGACTAAAATATTATGTTCTTCACTAAAAAATAATTTTAAAGATTCGGCTAATTTTTTACCAATTCCATCTATAGACATAAGCCGAGCAAATTCTTCGGCTTTTACTAAAGAACACATAGAATTATACCAATTGCTAAATGACTTATAGTAAATGGCTAAAGTTCTAGCAGTAGTTTTACCTACAAATCTAATTCCTAAAGCATAAATAAATCTATCTAAACTTATTTGCCTTTTCTCTCTAATTGCTTTGAATAAATTATCAATTGATTTTTTTCCAAAACCTGGTCTATTGCTAAGTGAAGTTAGTGGGTTATTTTTATCTTTTTTTTCCAATAAAAATATATCGGCAGCTTTGCTAATTATTTTATCTTGGTAAAATTCTTCAATTTGCTTTTCACCTAAACCATCAATATCAAAGGCACCCTTTGAGACAAAATGTTTTAAACTTTCTACAATTTGTGCTGGGCAAGATAAGCTACTTTCGCAACGAATAGCCGCTTCCTCTTCTTCCCTTACCACTATAGAGCCACAAGATGGGCAATAATTAGGAAAAATAAATTCTTGGCTATCTTTAGACCTTAATGATAAATCAACGGCAACTATTTGCGGAATAACATCACCAGCGCGCTGAATAATAACCGTATCTCCTAATCTAATATCCTTACGTTTTATTTCATCTTGATTATGTAAAGTAGCTCTAGATACTACTACTCCTCCAATATTTATCGGTTTTAATTCGGCAACTGGAGTTAAAGTTCCAGTTCTGCCTACTTGAATAATAATATTTTCTAAAATAGTTTTTCCTTGCTCGGCTGGAAATTTATGGGCTATGGCCCATCTAGGACTTCTGGTGACATTACCTAATCTTTCTTGTAACCCAAGCTCATTAACTTTATAAACCATTCCGTCTATATCATAATCAAGCTTAGGTCTTATCGCATAAATTTCTTCATATAATTTTATAATTTCATCTAGGTTATTACAAACTCTAGATAAATTATTAGTGCAAAAGCCAAGTTCCGCAAATTTTTGATTAATTTCACTTTGATTTCTGGCAAAATTAGCATCAACCTCACCTAAACCATATACAAAATAATGTAATTTTCTGCTTAAGGTAATTTGGGGATCAAGCTGTCGCAACGATCCTGCTGCCGCATTTCGTGGATTTGCAAAAATTTTACCGTCTTCTTGTTCCTGACGTAAATTAAGTTCGGCAAAATCATCATGGCGCATATAAACTTCACCACGTAATTCTAAAATTTTGGGCAAATTTTTATGCTTTAATATTAAAGGAATTCCTACTACTTGTTTGATATTTTCAGTAATATCTTCTCCCACCTGACCATCACCACGCGTTGCTGCTTTAACTAAATGTCCATCTTCATATCTTATCGAGAAAGATAAGCCATCTATTTTTGGCTCACAAAACATAGGAATATCTTGGATCTCAGGTAAATTTAAAAAATTACGAATTCGCTCTATAAAATCTAAAACATCTTCTTTTAAAAAGGCATTAGACAATGACAACATTGGAACTATATGTTTTACTTTAGAAAAATCGTCGGATATAGCACCAATTTTTTTATTAGGACTATCTTTAAGTACTAGATCGGGGAATTTTTCTTCAATTTGACTATTTCTTTTTCTTAAATAATCATAATCCGCATCGCTAATTTCAGGATCAGATGATAAATAATAAAGCCTATCATGCCTAGCTATCTCTGTTGCTAAATATTCTAACTCAGACTTAGCTTCTTTTTGACTTAAATTTTCTACCAATTTATTTTTATCTAGCCTTTCCAAGCAGCATACTCCTTTTATATTACTAAAAGATGAGTATATTGCTATATCTCAACCTCTGGCAAGAGGTTTTTCTATACTGTTAGACTTGTTGCTCGTTTCCTATCATGTATATATGCTGCACCAATATTACTATTTACTGTAGTTCTTAACCTATTGTTCTCTTCTTTAAAGGCATCAGTTAAAGGCTCTGGACCATCAACCAAATGAGTAATTCCTGGTAAACTCGCATCTGGTATCAGGGTACTACGTCTTGCTACAGCAATACTCCCCCCAATTTTATTTGCAAATTTCATGTCCCCTGGACCATCACCATATATAATTACATTTAGCAGGGCTACCTCATTAAAAAATATTAATATCCAATAAAACAATAATATCTTAAA
>CAYZBM010000109.1:0-2470 GCA_964476705.1 uncultured Rickettsiales bacterium
AAATATCCTAAATTTATTACATTAAAATCTCGGGTGTCCCATTGACGAAGTCAGGTGGCCCTTTAATTGCCAGAGAGCTTGATATCTTGGCTGATTTAGATGTATTTCCAGCGATTCCTGAAATCTTAGTTACATATAATGCTGATTTTACAATAATTTATGATAGCCCAATTGACCATTTGCAACAAGCTCATAAAGCTGAAGGCTTACAAAATACTTTACTTACGCTGACTCCTTTTATTAACGCCAACCCAAGTATTTTAAATATTTTTGATGTTTACGCTATAATTCAGCAACTTAGTGAAATTTATGGCATGCCGCAAACTATGTTAAAACCTAAAGATTTAGTTGTTTAATATTTTTTTCCAGAGGAACCATATGGATTTATATTTCAGCAAACAAAAAAAATTAACTAAAGCCTATCAAGATATATTTTTAAGGGCAGATAACCTACTTAATCCTTTAAGCAAAATAGTCCTTAATGATTTAGCGCTAAAAAGCGGTGCTTTTAGTAATAATTCACAAAATATATCGACCTCTTTTGTGGTCAATGATCCTTATAGTACCGCCTTTAATGAAGGAAAAAGATATCTTTTTAATTATTTAATTTACCGTCTTAATCTCAATATTGATGAAATTTATAATCTTTTAAAGGAGCAAGCTTATGATAGAGTCGAATAATAATGTAATAAATGAAACTATAATTGAAAATGAAATAACTGAAGTTAAAGGGCCAGAATCTTTACCGGCAGCCTCGGTTCCAGAATCAATAACTTTAGATCTTACAAGCTTGAAAGATGATAAAGTTTTAGATGATCTATATGCTAAACTTGGCCGGCCAGAAACAGCAGAAGCTTATGAGCTTAAGATAGCAGAAAATGCTCCGGTTGATAAGGAATTACTTGGTTGGTTCAAAAATGCCGCTTTTGCTTCTGGACTATCTGCTAAACAAGCACAGAAATTTGCAGATAACTGGCAGAATTATACTACTGAGCTTTATAATAATTATAGTTCAACTAAAGAACAATCTGCTTTAGCTGATTTAGAGAATGTTAAAAAAGAATGGGGTAATGCCTTTAATGAAAACATTAAAGATGCTAAGCGCGCAACTAGTTATTATAATATTTCAGCCGGTGACCTAGATGCTTTAGAAAATTCTTTAGGTACCGCTAAAATGTTAACTTTATTTAACAAAATTGGTAAAAACCTTAAAGAAGCCAATTTTATTGGCCAAGTAAATAATAATTCTTTTAATAATCCCGATTCAAGCCAAGATAATTTAAATTCGCTGCTTAGAGATAAAAATTTTATGAGCCAATATCTAAACGGCGACAAGTCAGCGATAAGTCAAATTAATGGTCTTATGCAAAATATTTATAGTCCAAAATAAATATAGTAGATTAAGAAATAATTTATCACAATAATACATATATTTAATTATTTCTATAATGCTACATCTCGGAATAAATCTTGGACAGGTTATCCTGAAAAAATATATCCTTATAATATTATTTTATGTTTTATTCAGGATCTATTCAAACTTAAAATACGATATGGTGTTTTTTAACCTATAGTCCAAAATAATGGACTGTAATTTAAGACTATAGTATAAATTATAGCCAGTAATTTTGGACTTAGGTGTAAAAACAGAGTATATAAATGAATTATTATAAACGCTATATAGCTGATCAAGTTAAAAAAGATGTAGAGAAGAAAATGGTATTTCTTGGAGGACCAAGAGAGGTTGGAAAAACAACTATAGCGTTAAATCTTTTAGATAATAATAAGAATGGTTATTTAAATTGGGATATTCCTGCGGATAGGGAAATAATAATTCAAAGAAATTTACCTGATTCAGCAATTTTAGTATTTGATGAGATTCATAAATATAAATTATGGCAAAATTATCTTAAAGCTATCTATGATCAATTTTTTGATACAAAAAAAATACTTATAACTGCTAGCTCTAAGCTGGACCCTTATCGTATGAGTGGAGATTCTTTACAAGGTCGTTATCATTATTTACGTCTATATCCATTAACTATTGCCGAACTCGGTATAACTAAACTATAGTAGATCAAGAAATAATTTACCTCTAATCAATAATTATTAAATTATTTCTATGATGCTACATATCCTGAAAAAACATATACTTATAATACTATTTATGTTTTATTCAGGATCCATAATATAGGTCATTTCAATCATGAAATACTATAGAAGATTTTAAGCAATTATTAAATTTAAGTGGGTTTCCAGAACCTTTTTTTTCGGGAAATATAATTGCAGCAAAAAGATGGTCTAGAGAATATAAACTTCGTTTAATTGAAAATGATGTTAGAAGTTTAAATGCCATTAGAGACTTAAGTTGCTTAGAGATTTTAATGTTACGATTGTCTGAGCTTGTAGGCTCGCCAATCGAGTAGGAGGAGAGCTCTCGCTCTCCGTCCTCTCACACCACCGTACGTGC
>CAYZBM010000110.1:0-2328 GCA_964476705.1 uncultured Rickettsiales bacterium
TTATTAACTACATTCCCAGAATCACCTGTAGATTTATTATTAGCAGAATTATCTTTAGCTTGATTAGGAGCTACTGCATCTAATAAAACTCCTTCATCGGCTTTAGGAGCATATTCTTTAAATGGAAACATATTTTGAGTACGAACAGCATCTTTATCTTTAGGGTCAATATTATTTGGAGCATTATCTACAACTGGTAATTTTTGCTCTTCAACAACTTCATTTGCAGCTAATTCTAATTTAGCCACAAGAATATTGCCATTTTTATCTTTTAAATTTAAATTACCTAGATTAGGATTAGCTGCTGGACGCCTTTTTTCTTCATATGGTTTCTTATCTATTTTCTCACGCTCATCTTCACCCCAAACTTTATTAATAGTCTTTTCCATAAGAGAACATGACTGCAAAGCAAGAGCTGCGACAAATAGAGTAAATAATGCGAATAACCTAAAAATAACTAACATAGCAAACTATATCTCCCTTAAAGTAGATTCAATTCTTCCTATAAAAACCGTAAGATATTTTTTTACGGACTATCAACAATTTATGTTGCTTGAAGAAAACACAAGACTTATTGTAGCATAGAATAATATTTTATCAATTATAGTTTTTAATCAAGATCATATGCCTTTTCTTAAGGTCAACAATTTATCCGTAAGCTTTGATAATGGCAAAAATTTTGCCATTCAAGACATATTTTTTAATATTAAAAATGGCGAATTCTTTTCTATTGTTGGCGAAAGTGGCTCGGGAAAAACCATAACTGCCTTGTCAATAATGAAATTATTAAAAGATAACCGCAATTTATTACAAAAAGGCGATATCTATTTTTACGATAAAAACATAACTAATCTTGATAATAACCAAATGCAAGAGCTGCGCGGTAATGAAATAGCCATGATATTTCAAGAACCCCTCACCTCATTAAATCCTCTACATACTATCGGCAAACAACTAGCAGAATCTTTGAGCTTGCATCAACATCTTACAGCTAAACAGCTGAAAATTAAAATTTATGAATTATTAGACCTTGTTGACTTAAGTAGTTTTAAAACACGTTTAAATGATTTTCCGCATCAATTATCCGGGGGGCAAAGACAAAGAATTAATATCGCTATGGCAATTGCCAATAAACCCAAATTACTTATAGCTGACGAGCCTACTACAGCTTTGGATGTCACAGTACAAAAGAATATTCTTATTCTACTAAAAAAACTCCAAAAAGAAATGAATATGGCCATTCTTTTTATTACTCACGATCTATCTATAGTAAAAAAAATGTCTGATAAAATTGCGGTTATGTATAATGGCAATATCGTTGAAACTGGCAATACTTTAGATTTATTTCAAAACCCACAACATCCTTATACTAAAAAATTACTTTCAAGTCATCCTAGTGAATATTTAAAACCAATTAATCCTGATAATGAAAATATCTTAGAAATAAACGATCTAAATGTTAGTTATAGCTTAAAAAGAAATTTTTTTGGTAAAACTACCAAGGCTTTAAATGCCGTTCAAGATATAAAGTTCTCTCTAAAAAAAGGCGAAACAATAGGCATTGCTGGCGAAAGCGGTTCAGGGAAGTCAAGCTTAGCCTTTGCGATATTAAGATTAATTAGATCTTCAGGAACTATAGTTTTATTAGCAAACCGTATCGACAATTTAAAAGAAAAATCCTTAAGGCCCTTACGAAAAAATATGCAGGTAGTGTTTCAAGACCCTTTTGCCAGTCTAAATCCAAGAATGTCAGTTGGACAAATTATCGAAGAAGGTTTACTTGCCCATAAGATTGGAAAAAACAGAAAAGAACGTCTAAAAATTATTGCCAACTTACTTGCAGAAGTAGGACTAGAAGCTCAAATGATAGATCGCTACCCTCATGAGTTTAGCGGCGGACAAAGACAACGTATCGCGATCGCCAGAGCTCTAGCCCTAAAGCCAAAATTAATCATTTTTGACGAACCAACTTCAGCCCTAGATGTAATTCTACAAATTCAGATTATTGATTTACTCAAAAGAATTCAGGAAAAACATTTGGTTTCATATTTATTTATCAGTCATGATTTAAGAGTAATAAAATCAATCAGCCACCGAATAATAATAATGAAAGATGGTAAAATATTAGAAATAAACAACAAAGATGAAATTTTTAATAACGCACAACATCCTTATACTAAAGAATTAATTGATGCGGCGTTGATGCAAGAGAATTAATATCATTCCCTATCTTCCACTCTAAAACAATAACCAAGACCTTTTATTACATAGTTGGTTGTGAAAAAGTGTTTTTTTATAAAAAACACTTTTTTCCCAGTTGTATATGTA
>CAYZBM010000111.1:0-1994 GCA_964476705.1 uncultured Rickettsiales bacterium
ATTATTCATTATTGTAACTGAAAAAATATCGTAAGATGTTTTTTCACGGGCAACTAAATAAGATCAGAGATTAAGCCCAAGATATTATAGTTAGCTGGTGGCATTTTATAATTTTTTAGCTCATTTACTTTTACCCAACGCACCTCCTGCCCCTCATTACCAATAACTTCACCATTAAATTTGCGGCAGGAAAAAATTGGCATTAGCAAATGGAACTCTTTATATTTATAAGAAGCAAAAGTCATCGGACATAAACAACTAGGAAACACCTCAATATTTAACTCTTCTTTCAACTCTCTAACTAAAGCCGCTTCTGGCGTTTCGCCATCCTCTATTTTACCCCCTGGAAATTCCCAAAGATCTTTCATTATACTTAAGTTTTTACCAATTCTTTGGGCCAACAATATTTCTTTTTTTTCATTAATTAATATAACCGAGGCAACTAATAACAAAATTGATTTTTCACCTAATCTTTCGTCTAAAGCAGGACTACAACTTAAATTTTTTTCCATTTAAATAATTTTCACCTCTTTTTCACCATCACTTAATTCTAAAATATAAGTTTCTTCTATTTTCAAATTTTTTACTGATTTAATGACTTTGTTATCTTTTTTAAGTAAGGCAAACCCTCTCTGCAGAATTTTTTTATAATGATATGAATCTAACAACTTACTAAGTAAATCTAATTTATAATTATTTTTACTAATAACCGCTTCATAGGCTTTATGGCTCCGATTATTTAAATTAGCAAGACGCATATTAAGCAATGAAAAAACTGTATTTAAATCTTTTAAATGTAACCTAACTAATTTTTTTTCTTTTTGGTTAATTAAATTAGGCAGACAGGTTATAAGTCTTTGACTTAAAAAATCTATTTTCTGAATTTTATCCTCAAAAACTCTAAAACCTTTATTTAAAAAATTACTAGCTACCACTAGTTTTTCATTTTTATCTTTCAGCATTCGAACAATTGAAGATTTTAATCTCAAGTCAAATTCAGCAAATAATTTTAAAAGATCTGACTTAACTGGCGTTACCATTTCAGCAGCTGCTGTCGGTGTTGGCGCTCTTTTATCTGCAGCATAATCAATTAAAGTAGTATCGGTTTCATGACCTATTGCCGAAATTAGTGGAATTTTTGAATTAGCCGCAGCTCTTACTACTATTTCTTCATTAAACGGCCATAAATCTTCAAGCGATCCACCACCACGCGCAACTATAATTACATCAGGCTTAGTCTCTAATTCATTAAAGCCATTTATTGCTTTAGCCACCTGCTCTGCGGCCTCTTTACCTTGTACCAAAACTGGCCATAATAAAATTTTAGTTGGAAATCTTTCTTCGATACGGTGTAGCATATCTTTAATAACCGCACCAGTTGGTGAAGTTATTATTCCTATAATTTCTGGAAAAGTAGGAATGGCTTTTTTTCTACTTGCTAAAAACAAACCTTCTTTCTCTAAAGATTTTTTGCGCTTTTCAAGTAAAATCATTAAAGCTCCAAGCCCATAAGGCTCTATGCTTTCTATAATTAGCTGATATTTAGATTGTCCTGGATAAGTTGTAATTCGACCAGTTGCTATAACTTCTAAACCATCTTCAGGTTTTAAGGCTAAAGAATAAGCAATATTTTTAAAACAAACCGCAGCAAGTAGTGCATCCTGATCTTTTAAATTAAGATAGATATGGCCAGAAGGAGCCCGCTTACAACCAGATATTTCGCCACGAATTCGAACATAAGAATAATTATCTTCAACTATTCTTTTAAGTGCGTTACTTATTTCGCTAACGCTATATTCAGTTATATTATGATTTATTTCTGTAATGGTTATATCCCCTTAGTTTTTATATTGACTATACAAGCTCAAAGAATAATTAAATAAGTAGATCAAGCAATGATTTTCTACTTTGATTACTTACATAAATCATTGCTATGATTCTACATATCCCGGATTTATTCCGGGATCTATAAAAAAAATTAGGCAAGGCAAAAT
>CAYZBM010000112.1:0-1835 GCA_964476705.1 uncultured Rickettsiales bacterium
CCTTTTTGTATTATACTGAGATAATATTTTTGGTCTACTTCAAGATACAATCCATTTAAGTGGGGTATTTTTTAACTTCTTTTACTATAGTATAATTTTACAAAGAGAGAGTATAAAATGGGTGGTTTTATAAATAGTATTTTGCCAACGCCAAAAGTTCCTAATCCAGTTATTCCTCCTAGTATTACAGATCCTGCTACAACTCAAGCTAATATTGCAAAAGAAATGGCGGATAATTCGGCATTACCTGCTCTAACTAAAAGACGGGGTCTTCTTGCTACAATCTTAAATGGCAGCCAAGGTTTAAACAATCCTCCCAATATCGGCAGAAAATTATTACTTGGTGACTAATTTTTTAATTATTCTAATTTTGAATATAGGTGGCTTTAGGAAATAATAATATGATAAATAATCAAGAGCTTACAGAATATTTATTGTCTAGATATAAGCAATTAGAGCAATTAAGGGCTCCTTGGGAAAAATATTGGGAAGAAATTCGTAAATATGTTTTCCCTAGTCACAATGATTTAAATTTTTCGGATAAAGGCTCAGATAGTAAAAGGCGGGCTAAAATCTTTGATAGCACAGCACCATTAGCCTTAGAAAGATTTGCCGCCAGCATTGATAGTATGCTAACCCCCAGAAGTCAGTTCTGGCATTCTCTTAAAGCCAGTAACCAAGCTTTAAATGCAATCCCTGAGGTTAAAATTTGGTTTGAGCAAGTTACAGATCTATTATTTCAAAAACGTTATTTACCTTGCGCTAATTTTGCCTCACAGCAACATGAGGTTTACTTGTCTTTAGGAGCTTTTGGTACTTCTTGTTTATTTGTTGAAGAAGGTAAAGATAATGAATTAAATTATCGGGCTATTCCTTTAAGTAATATTTATTTAGCCGAAAATAATCATGGTAAAATTGATACTATATTCCGTAAATTTTCTTTAACTGCCAGACAATCTGCCAAACAATGGCCAAATTTAGTTCTGCCAGATAAAATTAGAACTGCGATTAAGGAGAATCCAGAGCAGAGCTTTAATTTTTTACATTGTGTTTTTCCTTTTAGTGAGATCTCTACCGCAAAAAATGATTATATCTCGGTGTATTTAGCTCTAGAGGATAAAGAAATTATTGAAACTGGTAATTATAAGAGCTTCCCTTATATAGTCAGTCGTTATTTAACAATATCTGGCGAAATTTATGGTAGGTCACCAGCAATGACCGTACTTGCTGATATTAAAATGTTAAATGAAATGGAGAAAACTCAGTTAAGGGCGATTCATCAGCAATTATTGCCACCACTTCTTGCGCCAGATGATGGTTTACTCAGGCCAATTACTATTACTCCGGGAGCAATTAATTATGGGGGTATTGATTCGCAGGGAAGGGTGCTAATTCAACCGCTTTATAGCGGTTCAAAACCAGAAATCCCCGAAGCTAAAATGGCGCAAAAAAGAAAAATTATTGAAGATGCTTTTTTAGTTAATCTTTTTCAGATGTTACTTAATGATAATAATATGACTGCAACTGAAATTTTAAAAAGAACGCAAGAAAAAGCGATGTTAATCGCGCCAATGCTCTACCGCCAGCAAAGTGAAAATCTTGGCCCTTTAATTGCCAGAGAGCTTGATATCTTGGCTGATTTAGATGTATTTCCAGCGATTCCTGAAATCTTAGTTACATATAATGCTGATTTTACAATAATTTATGATAGCCCAATTGACCATTTGCAACAAGCTCATAAAGCTGAAGGCTTACAAAATACTTTACTTACGCTGACTCCTTTCCTGAGTTTAGCACTACCTCAAGGATCTATGGTTGACTCTAGGAAAACTAGG